>CAZJJC010000186.1:0-9511 GCA_964546195.1 uncultured Enterobacteriaceae bacterium
ATGAAGAGCACCGTGAGGTAGGTGAACCCGCGCGCTTTTGCCTCGCGGCTCACCATCAAGTGCCAGCTCAAGCCGCTCGCGGCCTCGGACTACGCCGCGGCGTTCAGTCCGGCGCAGTGGGGGCCTGCAGGCCATCTTCCCCGCCGGCGTGTGCGACTGGTCGAAGCCCGGCGTCGAGCAGCAGGGCCCGCTCGGCACCTGGATCTTCATCGACTGACCGGAAGCTCTTTTTCCCCCTGGGAGGCCGCCCTGGCCTCTTTTTTTTGCGCGCATTCATTAGCGCGGGTGAAAGGGAAGGGTGAAGAAGGACAAGGTCATCTTCTCGTGGGCTACCAAGCGCAGCGCAAGTTCCACGCCCACTGCCAGTGAGCTAGCATCGCAGGGTGGGAGGCCGCAACGCCGAAACCGTAATCGAGCTTTCCGACCTGCGCTTCTCGTGGGTGCCGGCGTCGTCGCCGGTGCTGGCTATCGAGGCGCTTCGCCTGCAGCGCGGCGAGCGGCTGTTCCTGCGCGGGCCGAGCGGCAGCGGAAAGTCCACCCTGCTCAACCTGCTCGCCGGTGTGCTCACCGCGACGCAGGGCACGGTGCGCATCCTCGGCCGCGAGCTCGGCGCGCTGCCCGGCGCGGCGCGCGACCGCTTCCGCGCCGACCATGTCGGCTACATCTTCCAGCTGTTCAACCTCATCCCCTATCTGTCGGTGCTCGAGAACGTGTGCCTGCCGTGCGGCTTCTCCGCGCGCCGGCGGGCGCGGGCGCTGCGCGCGGGCGCCGGAGTGCAGGCCGAGGCGCTGCGCCTGCTCGGCCATCTGGACATGGGCGGCGCCGAGCTGCGCCGCCCGGTGAACGAGCTGAGCGTCGGCCAGCAGCAGCGCGTCGCCGCCGCCCGCGCGCTGCTCGGCGCGCCGGAGCTGGTGATCGCCGACGAGCCCACTTCGGCGCTGGATGCCGAGCGCCGCGCCGCGTTTCTCGAGCTGCTGTTCCGCCAGTGCGCAGCCGAGGGCAGCACGCTCGTCTTCGCAAGCCACGACGCCGCGCTCGCGCCGCTGTTCGACCGCACGCTCGAGCTGCGCGGGGGCGCCGCGTGATCGCCGCGCTCGCGCTGAAGAGCCTGCGCAACCGCCGCTTCGGCGCAGCGCTCACCGTGGTGTCGATCGCGCTCGCGGTCGCGCTGCTGCTGGCCGTGGAGCGCGTGCGCCATCAGACGCGCGAGGGCTTCGCGGCGACCGTGTCCGGCACCGACCTGATCGTCGGCGCGCGTACCGGCCCCGTGCACCTGCTGCTCGCGTCGGTGTTCCGCATCGGCAACCCGACGAACAACATCGGCTGGGACAGCTATCGCGCCCTCGCCGGGCATCCCCAGGTCGCCTGGACCATCCCGCTGTCGCTGGGAGACTCGCACCGCGGCTTCCGCGTGGTCGGCACCACCGGCGAGTATTTCGAGCATTACCGCTTTGCGCGCGACCGGGGCCTGGTACTGGCCCAGGGCCGGCGCTTCGAGCAGCCGCACGACGCGGTGCTCGGCGCCGAGGCGGCGCGCGCGCTCGGCTACGGGCTCGGCCGGGAGCTGGTCATCGCGCACGGCACCGGCGACGAGGGGTTCTCGGAGCACAGCGAGCAGCCCTTCCGCGTGGTCGGCATCCTCGCCCGCACCGGCACGCCGGTGGACCGCGCCATCCATGTCCCGCTGGAAGGCATCGACGCCGTGCACGAGGAGGAGAAGGGCCCGCACGATCCGCTCGCCGCGGCGCGGCACAGGCACGCCCAAGAGGAAAAGCACGCCGACGAAGAGCGCGCCATCAGCGCGTTCCTGGTGGGCCTCAAGTCGCGCGGCGCGGCGCTGTCGATGCAGCGCCTGGTGAACGAGTACGCCGAGGAGCCCCTCACCGCCATCCTGCCGGGGGTCACGCTGCTCGAGCTCTGGGAGATCGCCGGGGCCGCGGAGCGCACCCTGCTCGCGGTTTCGGTCCTGGTGCTGCTGGTGGGCCTCGCCGGCATGCTGATCGCGCTGCTCGCCAGCGCGAGCGCGCGGCGCCGCGAGATGGCGGTGCTGCGCTCGGTCGGCGCCCGCCCGCTGCATGTCTTCGCCCTGATCCTCGGCGAGGCGGCGCTACTCACCGTGCTCGGCATCGCGCTCGGCGTGGCAGCCCTTTATGCGGCTCTGCTCGCCGGCCAGCCCTGGCTCGAGGCGCGCCTCGGGGTATTCGTGGGCGTGGACTGGCCTTCCGCGGTCGAGCTCGGCGTTATCATGCTGCTCGCCGCGGCCGGGACACTGGTCGGCCTTATACCGGCCTACCGGATGTACCGCCAGTCGCTCGCCGACGGCATGACCATGAGGATCTGAAGGGAGGCACCATGCGATCGGGCAGCTTTTACGGCGCGCTGATCCTGCTTTGCGCGCTGGCTGCGCCGGCGGCCCACGCGGAAGCTCCGCAGCAGCTGAAGTGGGAGGACCTGGCCCCGCGTCTGCCGGCGTCGGAGAACCCCTTCGCCAGGCTTTCGCTCGAGCAGCTCGAGCTCCTGATCGACATCGCCGCGGTGCGCGAGCGCAGGGCCTACGGCATGGCGCTGACCCCGCAGGACCTTGCCAACGAGCGCGCCGGCGCCGCCAGGCTGGCGAAAGCCGGCATCGACGTCGACGGCCTGCTCGCCCGGCGCAAGGAGGTCGCCGAGAAGCAGCGCGCGCTCGCGAGCGCGGTGAATCCCGCGCTCGACGGCAGGGTGGTGCGCCTGCCCGGCTACGTGCTGCCGCTCGAGTTCGCCGGCAAGAAGGTCAGCGAGTTCCTGCTGGTGCCCTGGGTGGGCGCCTGCATCCATACGCCACCCCCGCCGCCGAATCAGATCGTGCACGTCGTCGCGGACAAGCCCTTCGACGTGAGCGGCAGCTTCGATGCCGTGTGGATCACCGGGCGGATGGCCGCCAGCGCGGGCAAGAAATCCCTTCACCTCTTGGACGGCTCGGCCGACGTCGAGGTGAGCTACGCCATGCGCTCGGCGCAGGTGCAGCCCTACAAGCGCAATTGATGAGAAAACGGAATGACTTGATGATCAGATTCGTTCCAGGGAATCATCTGGCGCACAGGGCCGGCGGGCGGCGCGCCCTTGGCGTGGGTGGCGAGCCCGCTACTGCAAACGGCGGGATTCCCGCCGTTCGGCGCGAACGGGCTGGATTTCAATCAGGATGAGAACGCGCTTTTCGTCGCCAATACCGGAAACGACACGCTGGTGCGCGTCCCGGTGCTCGCCGGCGCGGCCGGTGAGCCGCAGGTGTTCACGCCACTCCATCAACGGCGCCGACGGGCTGTTCGTGGACCGCGAGGACAATATCTGGGTGTGCGCGAACCAGGCCGACGAGATCGTGGTGGTCGACAGGACCGGCAAGGCAATCGCAAAGCTGGGGGACTTCAACGGCGTGCGCAAAGGCTCGCCGGTCGGCCTGCTTTTCCCGGCGAGCCTGGTGCGCCACGGCGACTGGATCTACGTCACCAACCTGGCGCTCGATCTGCGCCCGATCACCGGGCAGCAGTCGGTGGACAGCCAGTGGACCGCCGAGGTCACGAGGCACACCGTTTCAAGGCTGCGCGCGCGGATCCCCTAGCGTTCGCGCCGACGTGCCTAGAGCGCGAGGCGCGTCCAGGCGACGAAGGGCGAACCCCACACTTCCACGCGCCTTACGCCCGGCAGCGGCTCATCGTCGCGCGCCACATGCGTGTCGCCGTGGACGAGGAGGATCTTTCCCGGCCGGGTCCTGCCGAGCTGCTCCAGGCGATCGCGCAGTGCCGCAAAGCCGTCCCTAGGGAAAGTGAAGAACGGGTTGGCCTGCATCAGCACCACCAGGCCGCTGCGCTTGTCCGCCACCGCGGCCGCCTCGTCCAGCCATGAAAGCACCGCCTGCATGCGCGGCGCGTGCTCGCGGTGGCGCACGTTGTTGTCGTGGCCCGGCACGTTGAGCGCGACGAACACCCAGCCGCCGGCCTCCCAGCGCAGGTGTTCGCAATACTCGCCCGGCTGGCGCACCAGGTTGAAGATCGTCTCGCCGTAGCAGAAATGCGCGCGCCATTGCGCGAGCCGGCCGAGCGGGTCGCGGCAGTTGCTCCACTCGTTGTCGCCGGGCAGCAGGACGAAGGGGTGGCGGATGCGGGTGAATTGCTCTTTTCTTTCTGACAACCAATCGTCGTCGCAGGCTTTCGCGCTGGACCCGATGTCGCCGACGTGAACGACGAAGGCAAGCTGCTCGGCGTTCATCTCGGCGATGACGCGGTCGAGCCGCTCGGCTTCCAGCGCGGAGTAGGGCGCATCGCCCAGCACGCCGAACACCAGCGCGCCTTCCGGCGCCGGCGCCAGGGGTGCGCACCCCGCCAGCAAAGCGAAAAACAGGGACAGACCCTGTTTCTTCACTACACGCCGTACGCTTTGCGGATGAGCGTCAAGGGATGGGCCTTCTGCGCCTTGCCGGCGTCCTCGCCCATGCCCTGCATGATGTGGCGCGCGGCGATCGGGCAGTCGGAGCTGACGTAGTCCGGCGCGGGCTCGGCCATCTGCCGGAACACCGGGCGGCCGATCTTCATCGAGTTGTCGAAGTACTCCCGCTTCACGCCCCAGGTGCCGTCGTGGCCCGAGCAGCGCTCGACGGTTTTCACCTCGGTCCCGGGCACCGACTCGAGCAGCTCGCGGGTCTTCTGCCCCATGTTCTGCACGCGCGAATGGCAGGGGATGTGGTAGGAGACCTTGCCCAGGGGCTGCTTGAAGTCGGTCTTGAGCAGCCCATCCTTCCTGCGGGAGACGAAATATTCGAACGGATCGAACATCGCGTCGCGCACCGCGAGGGTGTCCGGGTCGTCGGGGTACATGAGCGGCAGCTCCTGCTTGAACATCAGCGCGCAAGAGGGCACCGGCGCGAGCAGGGCGTAGCCCTCGCGCGCGTATCGCGCCAACACCGGGATATTGAGATTTTTCAAGGAATCCACGCCTTTAAGGTCGCCGAGCTCGAGCTTGGGCATGCCGCAGCAGGCTTCCTTCGCGACGAGCACGTACGGGATCTCGTTGTGCGCCAGCACCGCGAGCAGGTCGTGCCCCATGCCGGGCTCGTTGTAGTTCACGTAGCAGGTGGAGAAGATCGCCACCTTGCCGGGCGTGCTGGCGCCGTCCCTGACGGGGAAGGCCTTGGATTTTGCGCTGCTGCTTCGGAATTTCCTCGGCGCATAAGGCGGCAGCTCGCGATCCTTGTGCACCCCGAGCACCGACTGCATCACGCCTCGTGCGAGAGGATTGTGGTTCACGGCGTTGACGGTCTGCGCGACCACGGGAATCGCGGCGAGCTTTCCCATCGCATCCGTGGAGGACAGCAGGCGGTCGCGGAACGAGGCTCGGAAACTGAGTCCCTTGTCGAACTTGATCGCCTTGGCGCGCAGCATGACGTGCGGGAAGTCGACGTTCCACGGATGCGGCGGGACGTACGGGCACTTCGTCATGTAGCACAGGTCGCACAGGTAGCACTGGTCCACGACCTTCCAGTAGTCCTGCTTGCGGACGCCGTCGACTTCCAGGGTGGGGGACGCGTCCACGAGGTCGAACAGCGTCGGGAAGGCGGTGCACAGGCTCACGCACCGCCGGCAGCCGTGGCAGATGTCGAAGATGCGCTCGAGCTCCTTCTCGGCCTTCGCCTGGTCCCAGAATGCGGCGCTTTCCCAGTCGAGCGGGTGCCGCGTGGGCGCTTCGAGAGAGCCTTCTTTCATCGGATCTGCTGAAGTCGGGGTTAAACCCCGATCTTACGACTACCTTTACACGACCCCCACGGCTACCCGGCGGCGCGGGCTGCGGGTGCGGGACACGCCGGCGAGCTCCCAGTGATCGGAGCTGGGCGAGTGGCGCAGCAGGAAACAGCGGCCGTCATCGGCCTTGACCTCGAAATAGCGGTGGCCGGTGTCCTGCCAGCGGTCCAGGATGGCGATCACCGGCAGCCGGCGCGCGCCGAGATAGAACACATGGGGCTCGCTTTCGCCGCCCCGGCCGGGACAACCGTACACGCAGATCTTCATGACGCAGTCCTTTCCTGCCGGGGTGCATGCAAGTAGCTCGCCGGGCGTCATGAGCCGATCGGGGGATCCGTCAGCGGACCGGGGTTCCCGCGGCGGCGGGGGGAAACAGGCTTGCGAGCCTGTCCGCCCCGGGGGCTTGCTGCCAGCTCCACAGGCCGAGGGCGGCTGCAATGAACAGAATGCTGGCAAAATTGACCGGTTTCTTCATGTAGGACATTCGACCACTTCTCCCGTGATGGCCGAACCGGGCGCGGCTGCTCCTTTCGGAACGTCGTTGAAGAACGAAGACTTCGCGCGCGTGTTCGAGCAGATCGCGGATTTGCTGGAGCTGCGCGAGGACAACGCGTTCCGCGTGCTCGCCTATCGCAACGCCGCGCGCGAGCTGCGCGGCACCGGCTACGACGTCCCGGGGCTGCTGGCCGCGGGCGAGGCGCTGCCCAAGATGCCGGGAATCGGGGCCGACCTGCAAGCCAAGCTGCACGAGATTTTCGCCACCGGCACCGCCGCCATGCTGCAGAAGCTGCGCCAGGCCTATCCCCCGGGCATCACGGATCTCCTGCGGCTGCCGGGCATAGGCCCCAAGCGGGTACGCCTGTTCCACGACCGGCTGGGGGTGGGGTCGCTGGCCGAGCTGGAGGCCGCGGTGCGGGCGGGGCGCCTGCGCGCCCTGGGCGGGTTCGGGGCGAAATCGGAACAGAAGATCCTCGAGGCGATCGAAACGGTAAAATCTTCCGATGCCAGGCGCTCTTGAAGCCCTGCTGGACCGGATCGGGCAGGCGACCGACACGCCTTTCCGCGCCCGCTTCGCCAGCGGCCGCGAGTACCGCAACTCCGACGAGCCGCCGGCTTTCACCCTGATCTTCAACACCGTGCGCGCCGAGCGGCGCGCGGCGCTGTACGGGCATATCGGGCTGCTCGAGTCCTATTTCGACGGCGACATCGACATCGACGGCAGCCTGCAGAAGGCGCTCGCCGCGGGCATGGAAGGCGGCGTCAACCAGCCGAACCTGGTGGTGCGGCTGCGCAACCGCTGGCACGAGTTCCTGCACAACAACGCCAGCCGCCAGCAGGCGAAGAAGAACGCCGAGTTCCACTACGCCCTGGGCCCGGAGTTCTACCAGCTGTGGCTGGACGACCCGCTGATGTTCTACACCTGCGCCTACTGGAAGGAAGGCACGCGCACGCTGGAGGAGGCGCAGCGCAACAAGGCCGAGCACGTGGCGAGGAAGCTGCTGCTCAAGCCGGGCGAGGAGGTGGTCGACGTCGGCAGCGGCTTCGGCGGCTTCATGTTCTATGCGCACGAGCACTACGGCGTGAGGGTTACCGCGATCAACACCACCGGCTCGCAGGCCGAGCACGCGCGCAAGGAGATCGAGCGCCGCCGCCTGGGCACCTCGCTGCAGATGCACGCGGACTTCCGCGATGCCGGGCGCGAGTTCGACAAGGTAGCCTCCATCGGCTGCCTGGAGCACGCCGGGCGCGACCAGCTCGCCGAGGTGATCCGGGCGCACGCCCGCTACCTCAAGGACGGCGGCCTGGGCGTGCTGCACTTCATCGGCCACGTCGGGCGGCTGGACACCGATTTCTTCATCCGCAAGTACATCTTCCCCGGCGGCTGGATCCCCAGCCTCGCCGAGGTGATCGTCGAGATGGAGCACTGCGGCCTGGAGGTGCTCGACATCGAGAACATGCGCCGGCACTACGCCCTCACGCTCGATGCCTGGGGCGAGCGCTTCGACCGCAACTGGGAGCGCGTGCGCGCGCTCGATCCGAAGCGCTTCGACGAGCGCTTCCGGCGCATCTGGCGCGTGTACCTCTACGGCTGCGCCGAGATGTTCCGCTCGCCCGCCGGCCACACGCATCTTTTCCAGATCGTGTTCTCCAAGGGCAACGTCTCAATGACCGGCTACCCGATGACCCGGGACTTCCTCTACGAACCCGAACCCGCATACCTCGAAAAAAGAAGCTCTGGCCGCGCAGCTTAGGGCGGGCAGCGGCGCGGTTGCTCTAAAGAAGCAGACTTCGAACCTCTTCCGCGACCGGGCGGAGGCAGAACGAAGGCGCCTGGACGTCTCCGCATTCCGCGATGTGCTCGCGGTCGACCCGCAGAGGGGCTGGGTCGAGGCCGAGGGCATGGTGACCTACGAGGACCTGACCGCCGCCTGCCTTGCGCACGGCGTCATGCCGGCGGTGGTGCCGCAGCTGAAGACCATCACCCTCGGCGGCGCGCTGGCCGGCGTGGGCATAGAGTCCTCCTCGCACCGCCACGGCCTGGTGCACGACACGGTGCTCGAGATCGACGTGCTGCTGGGCGACGGGCGCGTGGTCACCGCCACGCGCGACAACGCTCACGCGGATCTGTTCTTCGGCTTTCCGAACTCCTACGGCACGCTCGGCTACGCGCTGCGGGTCAAGGCCAAAGCCGTGCCGGTGCAGCCCTATGTGCGCCTCGAGCACCTGGATTTCTTCGACGCCGGCATCTACTTCAGCGAGCTCGAGAAGCGGCTGCGCGCCGGCGCAGCGGATTTCGTCGACGGCACGGTGTTCTCGCCGAAGAAGATGTTCATCACGCTGGGCTACTTCACGGACAAGGCGCCCTATACCAGCGACTACACCTTCGACAAGATCTATTACCGCTCGATTGCCGCGAGGCGCGACGACTTCCTCACGATCCGCGATTACCTCTGGCGCTGGGACACCGACTGGTTCTGGTGCTCGAAGAACGTGCTGGCGCAGAACAGGTTTTTCAGGAGATTCGTTTTCGGCAAGGAGCGGCTGGGCTCGCGGCACTACACGAAGATCATGCGCTGGAACAGCCGCGTGGGCCTCACGCGGCGCATCGAGAAGCTCCTCGGCGTGCATTCGGAGTCGGTGATCCAGGACGTCGACATTCCCATCGCCCGCGCGGCCGAGTTCCTGGATTTCTATCAGAAGACGATTTCGCTCTGGCCGCTGTGGATCTGCCCGATCGGGCCGGTCAAGCAGGCGGGCAACTTCACCCTCTACCCGCTGCGCGAGGACTGGTACGTGAATTTCGGCTTCTGGGACGTGAAGCGCACGCGCGAGACCCATGCCGCGGGCCACTTCAACCGCCTGATCGAGGCCAAGGTGGTCGAGCTCGGCGGCATCAAGTCGCTCTATTCGGACAGCTACTTCTCCGAGGACGAGTTCAATCGGCTCTACGGCGGGGAGACGTACAGGGCGCTCAAGGCGAAGTACGATCCCGGCGGCGCCTTCCCGGGGCTCTACCAGAAGGTCGTCCTCAAAGCGTAACCAGAAAAGGGGTCAGAGCAATTTTCCGGTTTGCCGCCGTCACCGGCGGGAAAATTGCTCTGACCCCTTTTCTGTCACAGCGTAGGCCCCGAAGGCGAGGCGTGGGTCTTCTCGAACCGCGTCTGGCAGTTGATGCAGCGCTCGGCGCCGGGGTTGGCGCGCAGCCGCTCGAAGCCGATGTCCTGGCCGCAATCGATGCAGGT
>CAZJJC010000187.1:0-5475 GCA_964546195.1 uncultured Enterobacteriaceae bacterium
CAGCGCGTGCTCTCGGCAACGGAGGCCGAGTACGCCGCGCGCATGGCGCTCGAACGGCTGCGTTCCGCCCCCGACTCGCGCACCGACGCGGTGAGCTTCGCCGGCTGCCAGCTCGCCGCGCGCCTGGACGCGCGCGCCATCGTCGCGCCCGTGCGCGACGCCGCTGCGGTGCTCGCCATCGCGCGGCTGCGGCCGCGCGCGCCGCTCGTGGCGCTCACGGGCGACGAGCGCCTGTGGCGCAGCCTCGCCATGGTGCGCGGCGCCGCGCCGCTGCTCGTGCCCGGCGCCGCCGCGACCGTCGCCTGCCTGGGCGCCGCGCGCGACTGGCTCTTCGCGCGCGGGCTCGCGCAGAACGGCGACCCGGCCGTGCTCGTCTGCGCCTCGGATCCGGCGCAGGCTGCCGCCGATTCGCTGCGCACGGTGCGCCTGGAATGACATGAGGAGTCTGGTCGTCATGCAGGGCTTCCTTGAAGCTCGGGAACGCCGAGGCGGCGAAGCAGCAGCTTCTCGCCTTCCAGCAGGAACATCAGCGCGATGCCGCACGCGATGATCAGCAGGCCGTCGGCGGGCGCCACCGGCCGGGTGGCGAACCATTGCTGCATGATCGGCGCGTAAGTGAAGGCGAGCTGGGCGGCGATCACCGCGGCAAGGGCGTAGAGCACCGCCGGCGTGCCGAGCGCGCCGCGCAGGCTGATCGAGGTCATGTGCAGGTAGCGCACGTTGAAAAGGTAGAAGATCTCGAGCACCACCAGCGTGTTGACCACCAGCGTGCGCGCGGTTTCCAGGTCGCGCCCGCGCTCCAGCGCGTAGAAGAAGATCGCCAGGGAAACGCCGGCGAACAGGAAGGAGACGAGCACCACGCGCCACAGCAGGAAAGGCGACAAAAGCGGCGCGCCGGGCGGCCGCGGCGGGCGGCGCATCACCCCCGGCTCCGGCGGCTCGAACGCCAGCACCAGGCCGAGGGTGACCGAGGTGACCAGGTTCACCCACAGGATCTGCGCGGCGCTCATCGGCAGCACGAAGCCGAAAGCGAGCGCGGCGATCACGGTGAGCGCCTCGCCGCCGTTGGTGGGCAGGGTCCAGCCGACCACCTTGCGGATGTTGTCGTAGACCGTGCGCCCCTCGTGCACCGCGTTGACGATCGAGGCGAAGTTGTCGTCGAGCAGCACCATCTCGGCGGCTTCCTTCGCCGCCTCGGTGCCCTTGATGCCCATGGCGACGCCGACGTCGGCCTGCTTGAGCGAGGGCGCGTCGTTGACCCCGTCGCCGGTCATCGCCACGACCGCGCCGCGCGCCTGCAGCGCCTGCACGATGCGCAGCTTGTGCTCGGGACTCGCGCGCGCGAACACCGCGGCCTCGTGCACCACTTTTTCGAAGGAATCCCTATCCAGATCCTCGAGGTCGATGCCGGTCACCGTGCGCGGATCGCGCGCCAGGTTGAGCTGCCGGGCGATGGCGGTGGCGGTCGCCGCGTGATCGCCCGTGATCATCTTCACCGCGATGCCGGCGCTGTGGCATTGCGCGATGGCCTCGAGCGCCTCCTCGCGCGGCGGGTCGATGAACCCGACGATGCCGAGGAAATCCAGCTCCCGCACGTCGTCGAAATCGAGCCGCTCGGCCTGGGGGTTGAGCTTTTTCGAAGCGAAGCCCAGCACCCGCTCGCCCGCCGAAGCCGCGGCGGCGATGCGCGCGCTCCAGTGCCCGGCGTCGGCCGCGGCGGCGAGCTCGAGCAGCTTCTCGGGCGCGCCCTTGACGAAGACCATCGCCTCGCCCTCGGGGCCGCGGTGCAGCGTGGCCATGAAGCGGTAGGTGGCATCGAAGGGGATCTCGTCCAGGCGCGGCCACTCGCCGCGTGCGTGCTCCGGGTTGAGGCCGGCCTTCATGGCGAGGGCGACCAGCGCGCCTTCCATGGGATCGCCTTCCACGACCCAGGCGCCTTCGCGCCGGTAAAGGCGCGCATCGTTGCACAGCAAGCCGCAGCGCAGCAGCGGCATGACCGAGGCGAGGCAGGCGGCATCGTCGTCGTGGCCGACGGCCTCGAGGTCGCCCACGGGCGCGTAGCCCGAGCCGCTCACCGTGGCCTCGTGCGCCGCGCTTAGCACGCGTCGCGCCGTCATCTCGTTGCGCGTCAGCGTGCCGGTCTTGTCGGAACAGATGACCGAGGTGGCGCCGAGCGTCTCGACCGCGGGCAGGCGCCGGATGATCGCGTTGCGCGCTGCCATGCGCTGCACGCCGATGGCGAGCGTGATGGTGATCACCGCCGGCAGGCCTTCGGGCACCAGGCTCACCGCCAGGGCGACCACGGCGATCAGCGCCTGCGGCCACTCGTAGCCGCGCACCAGCACCGCGAAGACGAACAGCAGCGCCGCGCCGCCGATGGCGAGCCACGTGAAGCGCCGGGCGAAGCGGTTGATCTGGCGCAGCAGCGGGGTGGTGAGCTCCTGCACGCTCTGCAGCAGGGTGCTGATGCGGCCGATCTGCGTCGCCGAGCCGGTCGCCACGACCACGCCGCTGCCTTGCCCGGCGGCCACCAGCGTACCGGAATAGGCCATGCTGTGGCGCGCGCCGAGGTCGGCCTGCGCCGCGGCGGGCGCTTCCTTCTTGGCCGCCGCGACCGACTCGCCCGTCAGCAGCGCTTCGTCGATCAGCAGGCCGCGCGCGCGCAGCAGGCGCAGGTCCGCCGGCACGCGGTCGCCCGCCTCGAGCAGCACCACGTCCCCGGGCACCAGGCTCGCCACCGCGATGCTGCTGCGCGCCCCGTCGCGCAGCACCGCGGCCTGCGGCGAGATCATCCGGCGCATCGCGTCGAGCGCCTTCTCGGCCTTGCCTTCCTGGATGAAGCCGACCAGCGCGTTCACCACCACCACGGCGACGATCACGGCGGCATCCACCAGGTGGCCGAGGATCCAGGCGCCCAGCGCCGCCGCCAGCAGGAAGTAGATCAGCGCGTTGTGGAACTGGGCGAGGAAGCGCGCGAGCGGGCGGCGCGGCCGCGCCTGCGGCAGCGCGTTCGGCCCGAAGGCGGTCAGGCGCTCGGCCGCCTGCGCCGCGTCAAGGCCCTCCGGCCCGCTCGCCAGCGCAGCCAGCACCTCGTGCGCCGGGCGCGCGTGCGCCCGGTCCGCTTGATCTGCATCAAGGCTCAACGGGGTCCCTGGGCTAACGTGGCTTCATGAACCGCAACGAATTGAACCATTTCGCGCGCATCCTCACGGAGCGCAAGGAGCGCCTCGCCGAGGAGATGCGCCGTGTGCTGGCGCGCTCGAACAACGAGCGCTACGCCGATATCCTCGCTGGGGGCGGCGACGCCGGCGACGCCTCGATCGCCGACCTGCTGAGCGACGTGACGTTTGCCGAGGTGGCACGCGACGCCGCCGAGGTGCGCGACATCAACGCGGCGCAGGCGCGCATCGCCGCCGGCACCTACGGCCTGTGCATCGACTGCGGCGAGCCGATCGGCAGGCAGCGCCTGGAAGCTTATCCGAGCGCCAAGCGCTGCCTCGCCGACCAGCAGCGCAGGGAGCAGACGCGCGCCTCGGCGCCCCATCCGAGATTCTGAAACCGCATGGAAACAGAACCTTTCCGGCTGGTCCTCGCCTTCGACGCTTCGGCCGCGGCAGTGCAGGCGGCGCGCTTCGTCGCCGCGCATGACGGCGCCCGCACGCAGGTCCTCGCGCTCATAGTGCCGCCGTGCGAAGCGCTCGCGGCGCAGGGCGAGCGCGAGCTGGAGGGGGCGCGCGAGGCGCTTCGGGGCGCCCGTGCCGATGTGGAGTACGCGGCGCGCGCGGGCTATCCCCCGGAAGTCATCGTGGCCGAAGCGCGCGACCGCGCCGCCCGCGCCATCGTCGCCGGCACGCGCGCGCGCGGCGGCGCGATGGGCCTGGGCTCGGTAACGAGCGAAATGCTGCGCGACAGCGAGTTTCCCGTCATTCTCGTGAAGCAGGCTGCGCGCATTCCGCCCGCCCTCGGGCGCGCCGCGCGCGTGGTGCTGGCGACCGACGGCTCGGCGCACTCGATGCGCGCGGCCGCCTTGCTCCCGGCGTGGCTGGATTGGCTCGGCAAGGTGGAGGTGCACGTGGTGCACGCGCGCGAGGCGATGCCGCTCCTCGAGAAGCTCGCGCCAGCGCATCGCGATTCGCTTCACCAGGAGAGCGAGCAGCAGGCCCAGCAGACGGTGCGCGCCTGCGCCGATGCGCTTTCCGGCTGCAAGGCAGTGCACACGCACGTCGTTTCCGGCGACCCGGCCAGCGGGATCGCCCGGCTTGCCGCTGACGCCGATCTCGTCGTGATGGGCACGCGTGGGCGCGGCGCCCGTAGCCACGCGCTGTTCGGCTCCATTGCCATGAAGACGGTGCAGTGGAGCCCGGTACCGGTGGTACTCGTGCCCTGATTCGGAAAGCGGTCCTCTTTCAAACGCCGAGGGCGCGCACCACGCCGAGGTAGACGAGCACGCTGAGGATGTCCTGGATCACCGTGGCGAGCGGGCCACGGCCCAGCGCCGGGTCGCGCCCGGCGCGCGCCAGCGCCCAGGGCAGCAGCAGGCCCAGCGCGGCGGCCATCCCGCCGGCGGCGAAGATGGCGCACGCGACCGCCGCGGCGAGCCCGCCGTCGCCGAACGCCAGGCGCACCGGCAGGTAAGCGAGCAGGCCGAGCACCGCGCCGAGCAGCAGGCCGGTGCCGAGCTCGCTCGCGGCGAGGTGCGCGATGCCGGCGCGTGTCAGCGACAACCCGCGCACCGCGATCGCCTCGCTTTGCGTGCCGATGGCGTCGGCCAGGTACACGATGCCCGGCACGAAAAACCCGACCGCCACGTTGCGGGCGAGCGTCGACTCGAAGCTCGCCATGGCGAGCGTAGCGAGCGCGCTGCCGGCAAGGCCCACCAGCAGCCAGGGCAGGCGGTGCTGCAGGCGCCGCAGCGGCGGATCCTCGATGGCGTGGCGCGCCTGCGAGGACTCGCGCTTGATGCCGGCAAGCACATGGATGTCCTCGACGTGCTCGCGGCGCAGCACCTGCAGCAGCGCCTGGGAGGGCATCACGCCGAGCGGCCGGCCCGCGTCATCGACCACCGGCAGCGCGTCCGCGCCGTGATGCAGCGCAAGCGACGCCGCGTGCTCCTGGTCCTCCTTGGGCCTGACTTGAGGAAACTTCGGGTCCTGGATTTTCGCGAGTGCGGTATTCCCCTTCGCCGCGAACAGGTGCTGGAGCGGCACGACGCCGCAAAGGCGACCGTCCGCGCGCACGACCAGCACCAGCTCGACGCTGGCAGGCTTTTCCGCCGCGATGCGCGCGAGCACCGCGCCGGCGGTCTCCTCGGGAAGCGCGCGCGCGTACGAGGCGACGAGGTGGCCGCCGACCGGCTCGTGGTGTTTCATGGCGGCATGATAGCCGCCGATGCTTCAGCGGCCGCGGCCTGCGCCTGATCCGCCGCCCGGGCCCATGCCGCCGCCCGGGCCCATGCCGCCGCCCGGGCCCATGCCG
>CAZJJC010000188.1:0-23493 GCA_964546195.1 uncultured Enterobacteriaceae bacterium
CCGCGAGGTCGACATCAGGTGGCTCCAGCCGCGCAGCGCGTTGAGCGGCGAGCGCAGCTCGTGCGACACGATGGCGAGGAACTCGTCCTTGGCGCGGTTGGCGCGCTCGGCCTCGGCGCGCAGGCGCTGCTCGGCCACGACAAGCTTCTCCAGCTCGCGCTGCGCCTTCTTGCGCTCGGTGATGTCGGTGGCCACGCCGATCACGCCGATGATGCGCCCCTGCTCGTCGCGCAGCGGCGCCTGGGTCGTCAGGTAAGTGTTTTCATTGATTGTTTCTTCAATGATCATCGGCTCTCCCGCCTCGAGCACCAGGCGTTCCTTGTCGTCCAGGCCGGCCGCCTCCTCCGCGCGGCCCATCGCCTCGATCCAGGCCGGGTTGGCCATCAGCGCCCGGCCCTGGCGGTCCTTGGCGCAGATGAGGTCCGGCGTGCTGGTGGTAATGGCGTTGAGCAGCGCATTGCGCTCTCTCAGGGCGGCGCTCGCCCTTTCCAGCGCGGCCGTGCGGCGCATCACGCGCTGGTCAAGCTCGGTGTAGGCCTCGCGCATGGCGCGCTCGGCCTGGCGCTGCATGGCCGCTTCGCGCAGCACCAGCACCGCGCCGCTCACCCCCTCGGCGGCATCGACGATCGGCGCGGCGTTGATGTCCACCGGGTGGACCGAGCCGTCGCGGCCGCGCAGCGCGAGCTCCCCGCCGGCCGCCGCCGCGCTGCGCCGGCGCAGCGCCTGGTCGAGCGGGTTCTCCACCGTCCTGCCGTCGCGCTCGTCGAACAGGGGCAGCAGCTCGCCCACCGGCCGGCCCGCCGCATCGGCGGCGCGCCAGCCGGTCAGGCGCTGCGCCGCGGCGTTGAGAAAGCGCACGCGCCCCGCCGCGTCGCTCGCGATCACCCCGTCGCCGATGCTGGCGAGGGTGACCTGCAGCCATTCGCGCTGCTCGTCGGCCTGCTCCTCGGCCCGGGCGCGCTGCGCCGCGATGCGATCTAGCGTGCGCGCCACCCACAGCACCAGCGCGCTGAAGATCGCCACCATCAGCAGGGTGAACAGCGACATGCCGAAAGCCTCGCTGAACAGGCCTTCGCGCTCTGCGAACAGGCGCATCCAGCCGATCGTCATCGGCACCAGGATCGCCGGCGGCAGCAGCCAGCGCGTGATCACCGCGCCGGGACGCCGGCTCGAGAGCGTCTCCACCAGCCACGGCCCGGGGCGCCCGGCGGCGAGCGCAAACGAAGCAAGCAGCGCCGCGACCGCGCCCGGACCCGAAAAATCGAGCAGCGGCGCGCCTATGTCGAAGCGCAGCAGGCGCAGGCTCGCGCCGAGCAGCGCGAACGAGGCCGCCCCGCCGATGGCGCAGGCCGCAAGGCCGTTCGCCGAGACGCCGAAGAGCCGGGCATCGCGCGCAAGCGGCGTGACCACCGACAGCGCGAGCAGGATGATGCAGGTCGCCGGCGACATGGCGGCGGCGCCGAAGCGCATGCCCAGGCCCACGCCGCTCAAGCCCTCGGCCAGGGCAAACAGCGCGATCGCCGCGACCACCGCCGCGGCGCTATAGGCCGCGCGCCGGCTGCGGTAATCGTTGCCGTGCGAGGCATAGAAGCTCATCGCGAGCAGGAGATAGCCGAACGCCTCGGCCGGCGCCATGGGGGCGAAATCGGCGCCCAGATCGCGCAGCCGCGGCATGTGCAGCGCCCAGCCGCACAGCGCGAGCACCGCGATCAGCGCGGCTAGGCCGTAGGCGAGGCGCGAGATGCGGTCGAGCCGGCGCAGGAGGGAAGACGGCATGCCTCTGCGCAACCTATCCCCCCTTCGAGGGAAAATCTATCGCGGAGCCTGTGTGGGAAACCCGGCCGGTACGGCTGTCGCCGGGGAGCGACTGTGCCGCACCTTGGAGAGCACGAATTGTGCGAGTCCCACCGGCCCGCCGAACTGCGAGCGGATGAGCCACGTGAGCCCGGTCATGGCGAGCGTACCGAGCGCGAAGCCCTTCTTCTTGCCTTCGTCCCTTACGCTCTTCCTGCGGTCGGGCGCGGGCGCCGGCGTCTTTTTCTTGCGCACGAGGCCTGCGGCCAGGAAGCCGAGCGCCACGGCACCCACCATCACCGCCGGGGACCTCAGGCGTGTGACGGCGCGCCGCTTCGCCGCGCTGGCCGTGTGGGCGAGCGCAACTTTGCGCAGGGCAAGGCGCCGCTCGACTTCCAGGATCTCGGCGTCAATGCTCTTCATGGGATTCGCCGCGCAGCTGGCGCAGCAACGCGGTAAACGGCATCTCCGAGATCAGGTGACGCGCCCACCAGGCGAGCGCCGCGGCGCCGGCGATGTTGATGAGCGCGGCGAGGGCGATCGCGATCGGCCACGACACGCCCTGGTCGAACAGCCACACGATGCCGGCGGCGACGAAGCCCATCCACGCGGTGACCAGCAGGATCGCGATCAGGAGCCCCGCCGAGAGCAGCATGGCGAGGCGCACTCCGGCGCGGCGCGCGTCGAGCACCGCGAGGTGGGCGAAGTCCGCAATCAGCTGCCTCGTGTCCGAGACGAGGTTGACCAGCAGCCCGCCCAGGCCGGGCGGCTTCTGCGGAACTGCCGCCACGGCGCTCAGCGCCAGCTCGTGATCTTGCCGAAGAGATACCCGGCGGCGAGCGCAATGCCGAGCGCCATGATCGGATTCTCTTTCACGTACTCGCGCGCCTGCTCTAGATAGTCGTCCTTCAGGGCGAGCAGCTCCTCGCCTCGCTCGCCGACGCGCTCGGCGACCTGCGCGGCGGTCTGCGCGGCGCGGTCTACTGCGGAATGCGCGCCTTCGCTCAATTTGTCGAGCTGCTGCTTCTGGGTTCCGGTACTCGTGGTCGTGGCCATCGCTTCTCCAGGGGGAATCAGGCAGGCTTCAAAAAGCAAACTTCATGCCGCGTGGCGGCGCTCCTGCGGCGCGGGCTTCGACGGGCCGTCGTCGTCTTCGGCCGGCTCGTTTGCCTTGTAGGCGGCGAGGCGGTTGTAGAGCGTCTTGAGGCTGATGCCGAGCATGTCGGCGGCCTTCCTCTTGGACCCGCACTCGGCCAGCGTCGCCTCGATCAGGCGCCGGCTCACCTCCTCCAGCGTGCTGCCCACGCGCACGCTCAGGAGCGAGGCCGACTCCGGAGAGGCGACCGTGGCCGGCGCGAGGTCGGCCTCGATCACGTCGTCGGCGAGGATGAAGGCGCGCTGCACGTAGTTCTTGAGCTCGCGCACGTTGCCGGGCCAGCCGTGCGCGTAGAGCGCCGCCAGCGTCGCCGGCGCGAACGCCTTGGCCGCGGATTCCTGCTTGTTCAGCATCTCGAGAAAGTGCTGCGCCAGCAGCTCGATGTCGTTGCCGCGCTCGCGCAGCCGCGGCATATGGATGGGAAACACGTTCAGGCGGTGGTAGAGGTCCTCGCGCAGCTTGCCGTCGGCGACCGCCTGCTCAGGCACGCGGTTGGTGGCGCAGATGAGGCGCACGTCGGCGGTGATCGGCGTGGTGGTGCCCACCCGCATGAAGCTGCCGGTCTCCAGCACGCGCAGCAGCTTCACCTGCAGCTCCTGCGGCATCTCGGTGATCTCGTCGAGGAAGAGGGTGCCGCCGTGGGCCCGCTCGAAGTAGCCCTTGTGCTGGCGGTCTGCGCCGGTGAAGCTGCCCTTCTCGTGGCCGAACAGCTCGCTCTCGATCAGCTGCGGCGACACCGCGCCGCAGTTGAGCGGCAGGAAAGGCGCTCTTTTCCTGCGGCTCAGATCATGCGTGGTCTGCGCGGCGAGCTCCTTCCCGGTGCCGCTTTCGCCGATCAGCAGCACGGTGGCGGAGGTTGGCGCCACGCGGCCAAGCTGGTCGTAGAGCTTCTGCATCGGCGTAGAGGAGCCCAGGATGTGGCCGAAGCGGCCGAGCTTGCGCAGCTCGTCGCGCAGCTCGCCGATCTCGGCGCGCAGCTCGCCGGTCTTCGGCACCCGCCGCAGGATGGCCTTCAGGCGCTCGACGTCGACCGGCTTCACCAGGTAATCGGTCGCGCCCAGGCGCAGCGCCTCGACCGCGCTCTCGACGCTCGCATGCCCGGTGATCATCACCACCTCGGTGGCGGCGCGCGTCTCCAGGTCGGCCACCAGCTCGATGCCGCGCCCGTCGGGCAGCTGCAAATCCGTCAGCATGATGTCGGGCTGCAGGCGCGACATGTGGATGCGCGCCGAGCGCAGGCTGTCCGCGGCGGCCACCGAGAAGCCTTCGGCCTTCGCGAGCTCGGAAAGCCACTCGACCGCTTCGGGGTCGTCGTCTACGAGGAGAAGATGGGGCATACGAAATTTACCGGTAGGTTGTAATTACTCCAGCACGCAAACTGCGTACCAAGAGCGGTAATAATTTCCAGCTGCAGCCACGCCCTACCGTAAGTGCATGAGCGGCAAGCGTAAAGGCGCCGTTCGGACCTGTTGCATGACAGTGCGTCCGCGGCGCCTGCGCGGACGGAATGTCTTGTCCCGGCGACAGGCACGCCGCTCGCAATCCAAAAAAAGCATGGACTGGAGCGAGCTCTTCGGCCTCAGCGTGTCGGGCCGACGTCCTGATCCTGGTCATCGTCGCCGCCGCCGCGCAGAACGGCATGTCGGGCGACTACAAATCCGACAACGGGCGCGTGCTGCACCGCAACCGCGCATCGAATTCATGTCGCAGGCCGACCTCGATACCAAACTGCGCGAGCACGGCGTCACCGAGACCGTGATCAAGAAAGCGCCTTCAGCATCTTCGGCGTGATGGACTGGCGCACCCTCCAGTAGTCCGCCCAGGGATCCTCTTTCAGGCGCTCGCCCACGTTGCGCACGTTGAAGCGCGCGCGCAGGTCGCTCTTCGCGTCGAGCTCGTCCCAGGCGAGCGGCACCGATACGCCGGCGCCGGGCCGCGCGCGCGGCGAGAAGGCGGCGACCGCGCTCGCGGTCTCGGAGTTGCGCAGGTAGTCGACGAAGATCTTGTTCGGACGGCTGTGCTTGGAGATCTTCGCCGTGAACAGATCCGGCCGCGCCCGGGCGAGCAGCTCGGCGATGCGCCGGGTGAACTCCTTGACCTCGTCCCAGGGCCGTTCGGGATCGAGCGGCGCCACCACGTGCAGCCCTTTTCCGCCCGTCGTCTTCAGGAAGGAAACGAGATTCAAACCGTCGAGCAGCTGCTTCGTCAGCAGCGTGCCTTTGACCAGCGTCTTCCACGCCAGCTTCTCGTCCGGATCGAGGTCCATCGTGATGCGGTCGGGATGCTGGATGTCAGGCACGGTGGCGCCCCAGGTGTGGAACTCGATGGCGCCGTTTTGCACCGCGCTCACCACCGCGTCCAGCCCGACGGCGTAGATGTAGGCGCCCTTGCTCGAGCGCTCGCGCCGCACCGTGCGCAGGTTACCCGGGCTCGCACCCATCATGAAGTGGCGCTGGTAGAAGCACTCGCCCTCGGCGCCGTCGGGACAGCGCACCAGCGACAGCGGCCGGTCTTTCACGTGCGGCAGCAGCCGCTCGCCGACCGCCTCGATGTAGCGCGCCAGCTCGATTTTCGAGATGCCGAGCTTCGGCCAGATGATCCGCTCCGGGTGCGAAATCCTGACGCCCAGCACCTCGTTCGGCGAAGGCGGCCGCTGCGCTTTCTCCTCGTGGACGGACTTCGCCGGCAGGTCCGCGCGCAAGCCCATGAAGGAGGCCTGGCGCAGGATGCCCTCCTGGGTCTTTTCCGTATAGGCAACTTCGGCCACCAGCGCAGGGCGCACCCAGGTCACGCCGCGCTCCTTCGGCGGATCGACGAAAGGCGCATCGCTGCGCTTGAGCGCCGTGAGCCGGCGCGTGAGGCTTTGCAGCCGGTCCTCGTCGAAGCCGGTGCCGACCTTGCCGGCGAAGCGCAGCTTCTCCTCGGCGTCGTAATAGCCGACCAGCAGCGCGCCGAACCCGGTGCGCGAGCCTCCCGGCGCGGTGTATCCGCCGATCACGAAATCCTGCCGCGGGCGGCACTTCAGCTTGATCCAGCTTTTCGCGCGCCCCGATGCATAGACGGACTCCACGTCCTTGCCGATCAGGCCCTCGAGCTGCAGCTTGCACGCTTCCTCCAGCACCTGCTTGGCGTCGCCTTCCAGGTAGCCGCTCAGGCGCACGCGCGCCGAGGACTCGAGCGCCTTGTGCAGCCGCCTGCGCCGCTCGAGCAGCGGCAGCGCCCGCAAGTCCTGGCCGGCGAGGAACGGCGCGTCGAACACGTAGTACACGACGCCGCCATCGCGGCCGGCCTCGAAGGCGTTCTGCAGCCTCTGGAAGCTGGAGCGCCCATCGGGGCCGGGCACCACGATCTCGCCGTCGAGCCAGGTGTCCTTCAGCTTCAGCTTCTCGAGGGCCGCGGCCAGATGCGGCAGCTTGTCGGTCCATTGCCTTCCGCTGCGGGTGAACAGACGCACCCCATCGGAAAACCGCGCGAGCATCCGGTAGCCGTCGTGCTTCACCTCATAGACCCAGTTGCCGGTCTTGGGCGGCTCGGTGACCAGGGTGGCGAGCTGCGGCGCGATGAACTGCGGCAGCTCCGCCTTCTGCGCGCGCTTCGCGCGCCGCGGCGCGCGCTTGACGCTTTCCGGGCGCTCGCGCACCGGCGTTACGGAGAAATCCCGCATCTCACGGTACCGGCCCAGGCGCTCGCTCATGGGGATCACGCACAGCAAAGCGCGCGCCAGCCCGGTAATTGCTACAGAAACGGAAACTATTACAGCGCTCCGCATGCGCCTGTCGGCGCTTGGCCGCTGGCATAGGCCTTGCAGACATGGCCCTGAAAGGAAATTTATGGGCCCGGCTATCGCCCTTCGGCTTCGACAGCATCTCACGCTCACCCCGCAGGTTCAGCAGGCGTTGCGCCTGCTGCAGATGTCGGCGCTCGAGTTCGCGCAGGAAATGGAACAGGCGCTCACGAGCAATCCGTTCCTCGAGGACAACAGCGACGCCGCAGCGACCGCGCCGCGCGAGGCGAGCACCGTCGAGGAGGTGGTGGTGCCGCAAGAGCCGGCCTCGCCGGGCATCTCGGACCGCGAGCAGGAAGAATGGGCCGGGGTGTCCGACGCCCAGCCCACGCTGCAGGAGCATTTGCGCGAGCAGCTCATGATCTCGCAGATGGGCAGCCGCGACCGCGCGCTCGCGCACATGATCGTCGACAGCCTCGACGACGACGGCTACTTCAAGGCCGATTTCGACGAGCTCGCGGCGATGGTGCCGGCCGAGCACGACGTGCGCGCCGAGGACTTCGAGGCGGCGCTGCGCCTGGTGCAGAGCCTCGACCCGGCCGGCGTAGGCGCGCGCACGCTCGAGGAATGCCTCGAGCTGCAGCTGCTCGCCCTGGCCGACGCGGCGCCCGGGCGCGCCTACGCGCTCGCCATGGTGCGCGGCAAGCATCTGCAGCTTCTCGGCAACCGCGAGTGGGCGCGCCTGCAGCACGCGCTCGGCTGCGATGAAGCGGCGCTGCACGTGGCGCGCGGCCTCATCCGCACCCTCGATCCCAAGCCGGGCCACCGCTTCGGCGCGCCCGAGGCGCGCTACGGGGTGCCCGACGTGCTGGTGAGAAAGCTGCGCGAGCGCTGGGCCGCGACCATCAACCCGGCCTCGCTGCCGCGCGTGCGCCTGAACCGCGCCTACGCCGAGGCGATCGGCAACCGCGCGAGCTCCAACCAGTCGCTGTCGCGCCAGCTGCAGGAGGCGCGCTGGCTGCTGCGCTCGATCGAGCAGCGCTTCGCCACCATCCAGCGGGTCGCCGATGCGATCGTGGCGCGCCAGCGCGGCTTCTTCGAGTACGGCGAGGTGGCGATGAAGCCGCTCACGCTCAAGCTGATCGCCGGCGAGCTCGGCCTGCACGAGTCGACCGTATGCCGCGTCACCAACAACAAGTACATGGCGACGCCCCGCGGCCGGTTCGAGTTCAAGCATTTCTTCTCGCGCCGCCTCGCTACGGAGAACGGCGGCGCGGCCTCGGCCACCGCGGTGCGCGCGGTGATGAAGGAGATGATCGCGGCCGAGGATCCGCGCGCGCCGCTGTCCGACGCCGAGCTCGCGCGCCTGCTCGCGCAGCAGGGCCTGCGCGTCGCGCGCCGCACCATCACGAAATACCGCGCGCTGATGCGCCTGCCCAGCGTCGATGTGCGCCGCGCGGATCTCAGGAGGTAAGCTCGATGTCGGCCGTTATGACGCGCAGCTTGCCGAGCGCAAGAAGGCGATCTTCAGAGACCGCTGGAGCGAGCGCGACTTGCGTCCTGGCGGTTTATGCGGATGCGGCGGACCTGCTTGTAGCGGTTTCGCTACAAGCGTCTGAAAACTAAGGTAGATGTGCCACAACAACCCGCCCAGAATCGCTTATTCTCTGCCCCACGATGGATTTCTACGACCTCGACGAAGCGCGCGCCTTGCATGCCGCGCTGCTGGAAATGTTCGTCGCCCACACCGGCGGCCGGACGAATCCGGAAGCGTTCGCACGCGTCGTGCACTTGTGCGATCTCGCGATCCGAGAGGTGGATGACCTCGAATGCCGGGTATCGCTGCGCGGCATCAAGAGCTATGCGAGCCTGCTGTTCTCCGACGACGGCCATGCCGGCATCGACGCGGGCTCGCTCTCCGGGCTGGACTTCCTGCGCCTGCGCATCTCCAACGAGCTTTCCAGCTTCCGCGGCCGGCTGAACGCGATCGAGCAGGAAAGGCTGCGCCAGCAGGCCCTCGCCTTCGAGCGCCGGCGCAGGCAGCGCGAGGAGCCGCGCGCGCTGAGCAGCGAGCATTTTCCCGCCGCGCCGGCGAAGCGCCCTCTCAAGGTGCTGGTGGTCGAGGACAACCGCGACGCCGCCGAGAGCCTGCGGCGGCTGCTGTACCTCTCGGGCTATGAGGTGAGCCTCGCCTACACTGGGCAGGACGGCTTGCGCGCGGCGAAGCTCCTGCACCCGGATGTGATCCTCTGCGACATCGGGCTGCCCGACAGCAACGGCTTCGTGGTTGCCGGCGCGCTGCGCGGCGATCCGGACACCGCCGGCACCCGCCTGATCGCGGTGACCGCCTACGGCGCGGACGAGGACCGCAGGCGAGCGCGCGCGGTCGGCTTCGACCTGCACCTGGTGAAGCCGGTCGATCCGGAAGTGCTGCTGGAAAAGCTCGAGTCCTAGCCTATGCGAGGTTCTGCTCGGCGAATTTCCAGTTGAGCCGCTCGCCGATGACCGCGGAGAGGTAGCGCTCGCGCTGGTTGCGGTAGTCGACGTAGTAGGCGTGCTCCCAGACGTCGATGGTGAGCAGGCAGCGCGCGTTGTGCGCCATCGGCGTGTCGGCGTTGGCGGTGGTCTCGATCTTCAGCTTGCCGCCCTGCTCCACCAGCCAGGCCCAGCCGCTGCCGAACTGCGCCGCGGCCGCCGCGGCAAAGGCCTCGGCGAAGCCGTCGTAGCTGCCGAAGTCGGCCTCGATCCGGAAGAGCAGCGCGCCGGCCGGGCGCAGCCGCTGCGGCGAGAGCGACTTCCAGTAGAAGTCGTGGTTCCACGCCTGCGCGGCGTTGTTCAAGAGCGTGCCCTGGCCTGCGCGCACGACGTCCTCCAGCGTTCTCGCCTGCATGCGCTCCTTTTTCAGGAGCTCGTTCATCGTGTCGACGTACTTCCTGTGGTGCTTGCCGTGATGCAGGCCGAGCGTCTCGCGCGAGATCACGGGCTCGAGCGCGTCCTCCGGATAAGGAAGCGGCGGCAGATCGAAATGCAGGGATTGCACGGCTGCAGTGGCTGCTGGCATGAGGATGTCTCCTTCGGGACTGTCCCCTCCTCATGCAAGGTCCGGACCTTCAGAGCAGGTACTCCCATTGGCGCGCGAACCATTCCTTGAGCTTCTCGGCCGCGCCGCGGCGGCGCCACGCCTGCAGCTCTAACTCCACCGAGGCGGCCACATCGCGCTGGAACAGCCGCTCCAGCCCGCGCGCGAAGGCCGCGTCGTAGACTACGAGGTCGGCCTCGTAGTTATGCACGAAGCTGCGCCAGTCGAGATTGGTGGAGCCAACGCTCGACCACACCGAATCGATCACCGCGGTCTTGGCATGCATCAGCGCCTCGTGCCATTCGTACACGCGCACGCCGGCAGAGAGCAGCTCGTCGTAGTGCGAGCGCCCGGCGTAGAGCGGCGCCCAGAAATCGGTGAACCCCGGCAGCACCAGCCGCACGTCGACGCCGCGCCGCGCCGCTTCGATGAGCGCGCTTTTGGTCTGCGCATCGGGCACGAAATAGCCGCAGGTAAGCCACACGCGGCTTTGCGCGTGGCCGATGGCGCCGAGCAGCGCCACATACATCTCGCTCTTGGCCGTTCCCGGATCGCTGCCCACTACCTGCATGGCCATGCTGCCGTTGGGCTCAGGCGACGGGTAGTACAGCGCTTCGTGATAGGGGCCGCAGTCCTGCAGCGCCCAGGCGTCGAGGAACAGGCGCTGGAACTGCGCCACCACCGGGCCGCTCGCCCTGACCTGCGTGTCGCGCCAGCCGCTTTTCTTGTCCGTCTCCTGGTCGGGGATCCGGCGCGCCCGGCGCGAGCTCGAGGCGTAGGTCTCGCTGATGTTGATGCCGCCGGTGAAAGCCACGCGGCCGTCGACCACCAGGATCTTGCGATGGTCGCGGTTGTTCACCTTGTCGAGCCGGGTGCGCACCGGGTTGAACTCGCAAACCGCGATGCCCCGCCGGCGCAGGTCCTCGAAGAATTCGCGCGGGGTCTGGATGGAGCCCACGCTGTCGTACAGCACGCTGACCTTGACGCCCTGAGCGGCCTTGGCGGCGAGCAGCTCGGCGAACTTCTCCCCGATGGTGCTGGCGTCGACGATGTAGCTCTGCAGATTGACATGGTCGCGCGCGCCCACTATCGCCTGCAACATGGCCTCGTGCGCCGCCGGCCCGTCGACCAGCAGCCGCGCGTCGTTGCCCTTGACCAGCGTTGAAGTGAGCGACGGCTGGACGTGCGAGAGGTGATAGTTGAGAAGGCCCTGGCCGGCCGTCGGGCCAGCGGGCTGCCGCACCGGCAACTGAGCCGGTTGCGGCAGCGCGCATGCCCCAAGCAACGCCGTCGCTGCCACTACTAAAGCTGTGCTTGGCCGGCTCACCGTACGCCGGCCACGGCTACTTCTTGATGCGGATGTCGTTCCTGACCGAGCGCACGCCCTGCACCTTCTTCGCCGCGGAGACCGCCCGGCTCGCCTGGTCCTCCGAGTCGACGAAGCCGGTGAGCTGCACCACGCCGCGATAGGTGTCGACGTTCACCGCCGCGGCGGTCTTGGCGCCCGCGTCGGTGGCGATCGCGGTCTTCACCTTGGCCGTGGTCGCCGCATCGTCGGTGAACTCGCCGGTGCTGCGCTGGGCGGGGCCGCCGGAGGCGCAGGCGCCCAGGCCGAGGATCGCGGCCGCGGCCGCCGCCAAGAGAAAATCGCGTTTCGAAGCATGCATCACTTGCGCTCCTTGTCGGGTTGCTGCTCTACGCCCCGGTGCTGCAAAATTCGTGCCCTACATCCGGGTTTCCCAGTCATTGACCTGGCGCTCGGCCTCGTCCTTGGTGATGCCGTAGCGCTCCTGGATCTTGCCGACCAGCTGGTCGCGTTTGCCCTCCATCTGGTCGAACTCGTCGTCGGTGAACTTGCCCCACTTCTCCTTCAGCTTGCCTTTCATCTGCTTCCAGTTGCCGCCGATGCGATCCCAGTTCATGAGGTTGTCCTCCGTTAGGTTGAAGAGACAGCACCGGGTTATTGCAAACCGCGTGCCCGCTGCACTTATTGCCCTACAAGCGAAGTTCTTACACCCCGGCCGGCTGCCGCCAGGCGCGCGACGGTGGCGAGCAGCGCCACCGGTTCCACCGGCTTGGCGAGCTGCGCGTCGTAGCCCGCGGCGACCGCGCGCATGCCGTCGTGCGCGTGCGCCGCAGGGGTGAGCGCCGCGGCGCGCAGGCAGCCGCCGCGCTCGGCGGGCAGCGCGCGCACCGAGCGGATGAGACCGTAGGCCTCGCCGCCCTGCATGCCGATGTCCGACAGCATCACGTCGGGATGGAAAGCGCCGAGGACGGCGAGCGCCTCCTCGGTGCTCGCGGCCGCCCGGGTCTGCGCGCCGGCGATGCCGAGCACCTTGGTGATGGTCTCGCACGCCGCCGGGTCCCCGTCCACGATCAATACCCGCACGCCGGTGAGCAGCGGCGTGTCGGTCCCGGCGCGGGGCAGCGGCGGCCGGCCGCCTGCGACGCGCGACAGGTCGAGCAGGCTGGAGATGATGCGGTCCTGCGCGCGCACGCTGCCCTCGATCGCGTCGAGCGCCTGGGCTGCCTCGCTGGAGCCGGGGACCTGGTGGCGCAGGTGCGCCGCCCAGACGGCGATGGCCTGCACCGGCGAGCGCAGGTCGAGCAGCACCGTGGCGAGAAAGCTGTCCTTCAGGCGGCCGGCCTCCTCGGTGGCGGTGCGCAGCCTGCGCTCGCGCTCGAGCGAGCGGGTGAGCTCGTGCTCGGCGCGCTTGCGCTCGTGGATATCCAGGCAGGCGCCGATGAAGCCGAGAAACACCCCGTCGGCAGACAAGCGCGGCCGGCCCCGGTCGAGCACCCAGCGGTATGCGCCGTCGCGCCGCCGCAGGCGGTACTCGACCTCGAAGGGCTCGCGCGCGTCGAACGCGCGCAGACAGGTGTCCAGCCAGCGCGCCAGGTCCTCGGGGTGGACGCCGCGCGACCAGCCCTCGCCCAGCGCCTGCTCCTCCGTGCAGCCGGTGAACTCGAGCCATTGCTCGCTCAGGTACTCGCAGGACAGGTCCGGCCGCGCGCGCCAGAGCATCACCGGTAGCGGCTCCTCGGTCTTCATCGTCGCGAGCTTCACGTCTCTCATCATGCGGGCCTGCAGGGGATGCTGCAGGCGTCGTGCCTGCGATGCCTTGTAGCGGAATCTCTACGAGCGCGCATCGGCCTTCCCGGGAGTTTCTACACGCGCAACGCGTAATTACATCGAGGAGCCCGGCATGAAGCTTGCTCAAGGGGCCTTAGCCTCAAACCTCATTCAAGGAGTCGGGTCATGCTTAGCTGGGCGCTTGCTTTTTTCATCATCGCAATCATCGCCGCAGTCTTCGGCTTTACCGGAATCGCGTCCGGCGCGGCGGAAATCGCGAAGATCCTGTTCGTGGTGTTCGTGGTGCTGTTCCTGGTATCGCTGGTCGCCGGCCTGCTGAGACGACCGTAGCTCTCTCTCTTTATCCGATTAGGAGCATCCCAATGTTGAAACTCTGTTCCATCGCCGCCGCACTGGCACTGGCTTTCGCCACCAGCGCGCAGGCGCAGACCACGCCGCGCACCGATCCTTCGACGCGCGCCGACCGTCCCTCCGCCGACCGCAAGGGCGCGGACCGCAAGGCGCACAACGCGGCGGAAGACCGCATCGAGGCCGAGTACAAGGCCGCCAAGGAGAAGTGCGAGGCGCTGAAGGACAACGCGCAGGACGTGTGCGAGAAGGAAGCCAAGGCGAAGGAGAAGGTGGCCAAGGCCGAGCTCGCGGCGAAGAGCAATCCGTCGCAGCGCAACCAGCGCAAGGTCGCCGAAGCCAAGGCCGAGGCCGAGTACGAGGTGGCCAAGGAGAAGTGCGACGACCAGAAAGGCGAGCAGAAGGACGCCTGCGAGAAGCAGGCCAAGGCCAAGCACGATCAGGCCAAGGCCGACATCAAGCAGCAGTACGCGCAGCGCACCGACCGTCCGAAGCGCTCGGCCGCCACGGGCGAGACGCGGCCCATGGGCGCGGCCGGCGGCTCCACCAAGGGCAGCACGAAGGGCAGCACGAAGTGAGCGGAGCGTTTCTCTCCGACATCCAGACGCTCCGCAAGCGGGCCCGGGAGCATATCGCGCAGGGCGCGGTGACTCCCGGGTACACCGCAGACCGCGACACGGTGGTGAAGCTCCTCAACGAGGCGCTCGCCACCGAGATCGTCTGCACGCTGCGCTACAAGCGCCACTACTTCATGGCGAAGGGCATCCACGCCGAGGGCGTGGCCGCCGAGTTCCTGGAGCACGCGCAGGACGAGCAGCAGCACGCCGACCGCATCGCCGAGCGCATCACGCAGCTCGGCGGCGCGCCGGACTTCTCCCCCGAAGGCCTCGCTACGCGCAGCCACGCGGAATACGTGGAAGGCGACACGCTGGAAGACATGATCCGGGAAGATCTGGTCGCGGAGCGCATCGCCATCGACAGCTACAAGGAGATCATCCTCTACCTCGGCGACAAGGACCCCACGACGCGTCGCCTGATGGAGGACATCCTGGCGACCGAGGAGGAGCACGCCGACGACATGGCGAACCTGCTGGAAGACTTCGGCGGGCACTGACGCCCATGGCGCGCGGCAGGCGCCGTGCGGCCTAACTCCCCACTTGTCGAGGTGACCCATGCCACGCTGTGAGCTCTGCGGCAACGATTACGACAAGACGCTTTCGGTGGCGCTCGCGGGCGGCGCCGCGCGCACTTTCAGCTTCGAATGCGCGCGGCAAGAGGGTGCGAGCGGGATCCGCGACCGTGCCTAGGCGGCAGATCCGCTACGCCGTGGTCGGCCTGGGGCACATCGCCCAGGTCGCGGTGCTGCCCGCCTTCGGCAACGCGCGGCGCAACTCAAAGCTTGCCGCGCTGGTATCCGGGGACCCGGTGAAGCTCGAAGAGCTGGGGAAGAAATACTCGGTCGAAAGGCGCTGCACGTACGCGCAGTACGACGCGCTGCTGAGAAGCGGGGACATCGACGCCGTCTACATCGCGCTGCCCAACAGCATGCACTGCGAGTACACGGTGCGCGCCGCGCAGGCCGGCGTGCACGTGCTGGTCGAGAAGCCGATGGCGGTTACCGAAGAGGAATGCGAGCGCATGGCCCGGGCGGCGCGCGACGCCGGCGTGAAGCTCATGGTGGCCTACCGGCTGCATTTCGAGCGTGCCAACCTCGAGGCGATCGAGGTGGCGCGCTCGGGGCGCATCGGCGAGCCGCGCCTGTTCAACTCGACCTTCACCATGCACGTGGTGCCGGGCAACATCCGCGTGAAGAGCTCGCTCGGCGGCGGCGTGCTCTACGACATCGGCATCTACTGCATCAACGCCGCGCGCGGGCTGTTCCGCGACGAGCCGGTGGAGGCGCGCGCGGCAACCAGCGGCTCGATCGGCGAGGTCGAGGAGTCCGTCAGCTGCATCCTGCGCTTCTCGAACGAGCGCCTCGCCGCCTTCAGCTGCAGCTTCGGCGCCGCCGACGTGTCGGAATACCGCGTGGTCGGCACCAAGGGCGACCTCGCGGTGGAGCCGGCCTACGAATACGCGATGGCGCTGCAGCACCGCCTCACCCTCGAGGGCGAGGTGAAGGAGCGGCGCTTCGCCAAGCGCGACCAGTTCGCCCCCGAGCTGCTCTATTTCTCCGACTGCGTGCTGAAGAACCAGGACCCGGAGCCCTCGGCCGAGGAGGGCCTCGCCGACGTGCGCGTCATCCGCGCGCTGTACCGCTCGGCCCAAGCCGGCCAGCCGGTGGAGCTCAAGCCCTACGAGAAGCGCGACCGGCCGAGCCTCGAGCAGGAAATCCGCCGCCCGCCGATCGACAAGCCGCAGACGGTGCACACCCAGGCGCCCTCGGGCAGCTGAGCGCGCCGGGCGATGCTCAAATGGGCCATCATCTTCTTCATCATCTCGCTGGTGGCGGGGCTGTTCGGCTTCACCAACATCGCCTCGGGGGCCCGCAGCATCGCGAAGGTGCTGTTCTTCATCGCGCTCGCCATCTTCCTCATCCTCCTCGTCTTCGGCGTGATGCTCGGCATGCTGGTGTTCTAGCCATGAAACTTTTTCTTTGCCTCTTAGGCATGTGCGTCCTGGCGGTTGCTGCAGCGGGATGCGAACCCAAGCCACCCAAACCGAAAACCGATTTCACCCACGAGAGGAGTAGCTCATGAAGATAGCTGCCATTGTCAGCGCCACCGCCCTCGCCTTCACGCTCGGCGCCTGCGCCAGCGACCCGAACAGCTCGCAGCGCGCCTCGGGCGGCGCGAGCGGCGAATCGGAGATCAAGCGCGACGCGAAGGACGCCATGCTCACCGGCAAGGTGAAAACCGCGCTCGCCGCCGACGTCGGCCTCAGAACCTTGAAGATCGACGTCGACAGCGCCGGGACCAGCGTGACGCTCAACGGCGTGGTAGACAGCGAAGCGACCAAGCAGCGCGCCGAGTCCGTGGCGCGCGGCGTGGACGGCGTGGCTACCGTGAAGAACAATCTGAAGGTCAAAGGCGGCAGCTGATGCCGGGCGAGCCGCCCCTGCTGTCGGTCACGCTGTCCAAGGACGGCGTGTGGAGCGTGAACGAGCGCGGCCCGAGCCGCGTCGCGGTGGCCTACTTTCCCAGCAAGTGGGGCGCGCTGAAGCATGCGGTGCGCGTGGCGCGGGCGAAACGGCGCTGCCGCGTGGCCGTGCTGGAGCGCGACGGCGGGGTAAGGGTCAGCCACGAGTACGACAATCCCGTTCCCGGCGAGGTGGAGGCGCCGTGAACGCGCGCCGCTTCGCGCTAGCTTCCGGCATCCTTTACCTGGGCGCCGGGCTGCTCGGCCTGCTGCCCGCGGCGCTGGCGCCGGCGCCGGCCAACGCGCCGCCGCTCGGCTTCGACGTGATGCACGGCGTGGTGCTGGGCCTGTTTCCCGTGAACCTGCTGCACACGCTGGTGCATCTCGCGATCGGCGCCTGGGGCCTGTGGGCGTTCGTGGGGCACGCCAGCCCGCAGCGCTTCGCCCGGAGCCTTGCCGTCTTCTATGGCGTGCTGGGGGTCATGGGCCTGATACCCGGCCTCAATACGGTGTTCGGCCTGCTCCCGCTGCACGGCCATGACGTGTGGCTGCACCTCGGCACGGCGGCGTTCGCGGCCTATGCCGGCTGGCCGCACCCAGCCGCTGACCGCGGCCGCATGCCGTTCCCCAGCTGACATCGAAGCTTGCAAGCATGCCGGCGCTGCTGCTGGTGGTTTTTTCCGCCGCCTTCGGCGCCGATGGCGCCTACGATCTCCACATCGGCGCCACCGTGCGTAACGGCAATCTGCAGGTAACGCCGCGCGTGGCCGGCCCGGCCGGAAAAGCCCTGCGTTACGAAATGGTGGTGACGCGGCACGGCGGGGCGGGCAGCTCGAACAGCAGCCAGGCGGGCAGCGTACGCCTCGACGAAAGCGGGGAGGCGCGCCTTGCCTCGAGCAGCGTGAGCGTCAGTCCCCAGGACGAGTACCGTGTCGAGGTCAAGCTGTACGAAGGCGGCCGGCTCGTCGCGGAGCAATCGGTGCGACATCCATGAAACCATGGATGCAGAGGGGGAGATGCGCCTGACGCGACCGGCGCTGGCGGGGATCTACGCGGCACTCGCCCTCGGGCTGAGCGCCCGCGACCTGCTCTCGAGGAAGCCCGGATGAGAAAGACGATGAAGCGCTACGCCGCGACGCGCGGCGCGCGCGGGGTGATCAAGCAGGCGCGCTCGGACCTGAAGCGCGGGCTGCAGGACACCGAGCGCCGCGCTGCGCCGGCCCGGCGATCGTCGTCGAAGAAGAAGTGAGGCGCATTGCGCTGCATGCTCAAATGGACGCGGATTTGCCTACCACCTGCACGCTGCTCGCCTGCGGCCCGTTCTCGCCCTCTTCCGGGCTGAACCGCACCTCGGTTCCCACCGACAGGCGCTCGAAATCGCCGTGCAGCACGCTGTTGCGGTGGAAGTACACCTGGCGGTTGTCGTCCGTGGCGCGGATGAAGCCGTAGCCTTCGTCGAACAGCTTCTCGACCAGGCCGTGGGGCTGCCCGTCGTGCATCTTCTCCTCGCCCCGGCGCAGCGCCGCGGTCTTCTTCAGCTGGCGCTCGATGGCGCCGAAGGCGAGGTTGATCAGCGCGGGCAGCTGCGTCGGCATGTCGCGGATCTCCTTTTGCTTCTTGATCGCGAGGTCGTGCTGCGGCGGCAGGCGCACCTCGACCATGACGCTGTAGCGGTTGCCCTTCTTGTGCTTGCCCTGCTCCTGCGCCAGCGTGACGTGGCAGCGCGTAATGCCCTGCGCGAAGCGCTCCAGCTTCTGCAGGCGCTCGCCGATGTAGTTCTCGACCCACTCCGAGCGGTCGACGTCGTGGAAGATGATTTCAGGGGTGATGCTTGGCATATGCGTTTCGAAAGCCGCGCGTGCCCGGAGTTCCCGGGTACGGCGCTTGCTCGCCGCCCGCGGCGCGCATACTCTCGAACGTGACGTGAGCTTGGGAGTCGCATGACTTGCCTGAAAACCGGCCTGATGGCCCTTGCGCTGTTGGCGCCCGCCGTGCACGCCTATGAATCGCAACCCGGGCAGGAGGCAAGGCAGAGCCAGTTCACCTTTGCCTGGCCGCTCGACGAGCGCTCGCTCAAACCGCGCGGAGCATCCACGCGCGGCGCGCCGGTGGTGCTGGACAAGGCGCCCGCGCCGGCGTGGCAGCAGCTGCGCGAGCCCGGCCTGAGCGCGCTCGAGCGCGACCGCCGCGCGATCCTGGCGATGGCGGGACCCTATCGCGTGAGCTTCGACTTCCTGGAGGTCGTGCGTTTCGACCCCGCGCTGAAGTCCGACGCCCCCTACCAAAGCTGGGCCACCGAGCACGTGTTCGTGGCCGAGGATCGCCCCGATTTCATCGCCCTGCAGCACATCCTCGCCATGCGCGTGCTCCTCGAGGGCGGACAGGTGAGCGAGCCCGTGGTCGTGCGCCACTGGCGCCAGGAGTGGCGTTACCAGGCCGAGCGGCTCCTCGCCTACGAGGGCCGCAACACCTGGGTTTCGCGCGAGCTGCCGCAGGCGCAGCGGCAGGGCGCCTGGGTGCAGAGCGTTTTCCAGGTCGACGACTCGCCGCGCTACGCCGCGCGCGGGCGCTGGCAGCACGCGGCGGGCGTGTCGACCTGGCTAAGCGACGAAACCATGCGCCCGCTGCCGCGGCGCGAATTCAGCGTGCGCAAGGACTACGACGTCCTGGTCGGCAGCAACCGCCACACCATCACGCCGCACGGCTGGATACAGGAGGAGAACAACCTCAAGGTCGCGCTCGGCTCCCCGCAGCGCCACCTGGCGCGCGAATACGGCGTGGCGCGCTACGAGCGCATCAAGGACTACGACTTCGGCGCCGCGCAGCGCTATTTCGCGCTTACCGAGCCGTTCTGGGCCCAGGTGCGCGCTGCGTGGCGGGACATCGAGCGCAGCGGCGGAGGCTTCACCTTGCGCGCGCAACCGGACCAGGCGCAGCTTTTCGTCCCGTTCTTCGAGTACGCGGCAAGGCTTGCCGAGGGCGCAACGTTCGAGCGCGACGAGGCGCGCGCGTTTGCGCGGCGCATCCTGCGCGAGCGTTACCTCGCGCCGTAGCCGGAGCGTTATTTTTTCTTGCTGGTCTTCGCGGCGGGCTTCTTGGGCGGGGGCAGCTTGAGCAGGCGCAGCGCGTTGCCGAAATAGATCTGCCGGCGATCGCCGGGCTTGAGCGCCAACCTGTCCAGCGTCTTGATAGTCTCGCGGATGAAGAGGGGCCCGCCTTCGGGATCGAAGGGGCAGTCGGTGCCGAACAGGACGTGGTCCACGCCGTAGAAGTCCAGGCCGCAGCGGATGGCGCTGGGCGAGCCGTTCACCGAGGTATCGCCGTAGAACATCTTGAAGAAATCCAGCGGGCGCTTCTTCATCCGCTTCAGCAATCCCTCGTAGTCCTCATCGGAAGTGCGCGCGCCGAACTGGTCCATGCCGTAGCCGATGCGGTTCACCAGGAACGGCGCCATGGCGCCGAGGTGATGGGTGATGATCTTCAGCCCGGGCAGCTTCTCGAACATTTGCGAGAACACCAGGCGCGCCATGAAGGCGCTGGTCTCGTAGGGCCAGCCGAACAGCCACCAGATCTCGTACTTCGATTTGCTTTCGGTCGCATAGTCGGCAAACTTGGCGGTGCGCGTGGGATGCACCCAGATGGGCAGGTCGTACTTTTTCGACATGCGCTCGAAGATCGGGAAGAACTCGGGCTCGTCGAGCGGCCGGCCGTTGACGTTGGTGAAGATCTGGATGCCCTTGGCGCCGAGCTCGCCGATGGCGCGATCCATCTCCTCGAGCGAGGCGGCGACGTTGTTCATCGGCAGCGAGGCGACGAAGGCGGGGAACAGATCCGGATGCTGCGCCACGATCCCGGCCATGCCGTCGTTGGCGAGGCGCGCCAGCTCCGGGGTTTGCTGCGCGTCGCCCAGAAATTCGACCGCCGGCATGGACAGCGTCAGGATCTGCTGGTAGCCCGGCCAGCGCTTCATCATCTTCATGCGCTTGTCGAGGTCCCACAGGACCGGGATGTGCATCCAGCGCTTGAGCGCCGCCGCCAGGCCGGGATTGCCTTCGGCGATCTTCTTCATGCGCTCGAAATACTCCAGCGGGAAGATGTGCGGGAAGATGTCGAGCTTTCTTTCGGTCATGCGCTCCCCCAGATGTGGCCGGCGACTTCGACGATGCGCCTGAGCTTCGCTTCCTGCTCCGCCTCGCTCAGCGGATTACCCTGGATCGAGCTGGCGAAGCCGCATTGCGGGCTGAGGGCGAGCTGCTCCAGCGGCGCAAACCTTGATGCTTCTTCTATCCTCTTCACGAGAGCATTCTTGTCCTCCAATTGCGGCTTCTTGGACGAAACCAGGCCGAGCACGACGCGCTTGCTCGATCGTAGCCGCCCTCGGAGGTTGCTGGTGGGCGTCTGCGGGCCCAGGAAGCGGCTGCGCGCCTGCTTCAGCTTCTCGGGCCGCAACAGGCTGCCGACGTGGTCGGCGCGAAAGGGAAGGTTCATGGGCAGCCGATTCTATCGCTGTAATTTTTCTCGGCAGCTGCAAGGTTTACAGGGCACGGGCGGCGCGCGCCTGCTGGCATAGGCCTTGCGACAACCCCGGCAACTGGCACCCGCAAGGTGAGAACCCTTATTGCGTGTGCAGCTACTGCGGCGGCCTTGCCGCTGACGCCCGCCTGGGCGTCCGCCAACGCCACGACCCTCGGCGGCCCGCAGGGCACCGGCGCATACGGTGTCGTCGACCCGCTCGATCGGGGGCCATGACGGCGTGATCAATGCAAGAGATGCAGCGCTGAACGATGCGCGCGCCGAGGCGCGCGATGACGACCGGAACCGCTATTCCGGTCCGAGCTGGGCGACCCATCCGCCGGCCCCCGCGCTGTAATCACTTGGCCTCCGAGAAGTCGACCAGCTTGGACTTGTAATCCGAGCGCGGCAGCGACTGCGGCGCCACCATGCGGATCTCTGGGGCGAAGGTCAAGGCGCCCCGGATTTCCCCAGCAATCGTTTCCGCGATTTCCGCGTCGCCTTCCACGACGATCGGCAGCGGCGGGTCCTGCCTGACGCCGCGGCTGCGCGGCCGGATCACCATCGCCCCGGTGACGCGCGGCTGGAAGCGCGCTACGACCTCGCGCACCGCCGAGGGGAAGACGTTGACGCCGCGCACGATGAGCATGTCGTCGGTGCGCCCGATGCAGCGCGCGCGCAGCGCCGTGTTGCCGCAAGCGCAGCGCGAGGTCCACAGCTTCGCATGATCCCGGCTGCGAAAGCGCAGCAGCGGTGCCGCTTCGCGGTCGAGATGCGTGTAGACAAGCTCGCCCGTCGCGCCGTCCTTCAGCTCAACGCTTTTTCCTGAGTCGGGCTCGATGAGCTCCACGTGGATGAATTCGGCCGCGGAGAAGTGCATCCCGGCTTGCGCGGGGCACTCGCCCCAGAGCGAGGCCGCGATGTCGCCGATGCCCATGATCTCGTAGACCCGGGCCCCCAGGGCGGCCTGCAGTTGGCTGCGGAACGACGCCTCTCCTCCCCCGGGCTCGCCGCCCACGATGATGCGCTGCAGGGAGCTGCCCTTTATCTTTTCAGACAGGTACAAGGCATAGGAAGGCGTGCAGGCGAGCGCCTCCGGCTGCAGCCGTTCCAGCGCCGCGAGCAGCTTGTCGGTATTGCCCACGCCTACCGGGATGTGCACGGCGCCGATCGCCTCGAACGCGGCGAGCGAAGCGCCAGCGACGAAAGGGCCCGCGCCGTAGGTGGTGACCACGCGCTCCCCGGCCTTCAGCCCGTTGCACGAGTAGGTCCTGCGCCCGATCTCGCGCCACTGCTCGACGTCGTTCTTCGTAAGCGGGATGTACAGCGGCGCGCCGCTGGTGCCGCTGGTGGAATAGATGCGCGCCACCTGCGAGATGGGGACCGCGGCGTGCGCGCCGAGCGGCGCATGCTCGGCCTGGCTGCGCCTCAGCTCGTCCTTCTCCGTGAACGGCAGCGCGGCGATGCGCTCCAGGCCGCCGACGGCCTGCGGCGAGTCGAAGCCCGCCGCCCGCAGCTTGTTTCGATAAAACGCCGAGCGCTCGTAGAGGCGCGCGATCTGCGCCGGGTAGGATGCCATCCGCGGATGCTAAATCAAAACTCGCTGCGCGCCGTCCTCTGGATGTCGTGCGCGGTGCTCTCCTTCTCCCTCATGGCGGTCGCGGTGCGCGAGCTGCTCCACGCCATGGGACTGCTCGAGATCCTGTTCCTGCGCACGCTGGTGACTTTCCTGATGGTGGTGGGAATCGTCCCCAGGACCGGCCTAGCGCCGCTGCGAACGCGCCGCTTTCCCGCGCACCTCGGGCGCGCCCTGATGCACCTGGGCGGGCAGTTCTGCTGGATGTACGCGATCGCCGCGCTGACGCTCGCCACCGTATTCGCCATCGAGTTCACCATGCCGGTATGGGTCGCGCTGCTCGCGGTGGTGTTCCTGCGCGAGCGCATGAACCGCGGCCGGGTGGTGGCGCTCATCCTGGGCCTGGCCGGCATCGCCATCATCCTGCGGCCCGGGCTGGGCGCGTTCCATCCGGCGGCCCTGGTCATGGTGCTGGGCTCGCTGTTCTACGCCGGCAACATCATCATGACCAAGCGGCTGTCGTCGACCGACTCGCCGCTCGCCGTGCTGTTCTGGATGTCGGCCACGCAGCTTCCCATCACGCTTGCGCTCGCGCTGCCGCAATGGGTGCGTCCCGGGCTGGCAGACCTGCCCTGGATCGTGGTCATCGGCGCCGGCAGCTTCATCGCCCACTACTCCATGACGCGCGCGATGAAGCTGGGCGACGCCTCGCTGGTCGTGCCGATCGATTTCCTGCGCCTGCCGCTGATCGCGGTGGTCGGCGCGCTGTTCTATGACGAGCCCCTGGAAGCCGCGGTGTTCATCGGCGCGGCGATCATCTTCGCCGGCAGCTACTACAGCCTGAGGCGCGAGCGGGCATAGCGCTTGCGTATGCCGCCGCATACCCAACCGGAGGACCGATGAAGCCCGCCATTTTCGACAACCGGGGCGTGCCGCTCGAGCGCCAGACGTTCACCTGGCGCGACCTGGTGCAAAAGCCGATCAGCAAGCTCGACGACGACGCCTACACGCGCGTGCGCATCATCCTCATGAACGGCATCGAGCACGAGGCGATGCGCTTCTCGCACGCCTGCGCCCGGATGAACAAGGCGCTGCAGCTGCCGCTCGCCCAGATCCGGCGGGTCGAGCACCA
>CAZJJC010000189.1:0-9401 GCA_964546195.1 uncultured Enterobacteriaceae bacterium
GAGCCGCCTTCCTCGACGTTGCGGGCGGCGCCGAAGAAGCGCTTGGGCTTCTGCAGCGCGTTGGCGTCGACGCCGCCGGTGAGCACTTTGCCGGACGCGGGTACGACCGTGTTATACGCACGGGCTAACCTGGTAATTGAATCCAGAAGAATCACCACGTCCTTCTTGTGCTCGACCAGTCGCTTCGCCTTCTCGATCACCATCTCGGCGACCTGCACGTGGCGCGAGGCCGGCTCGTCGAAGGTGGAGGCGACGACCTCGCCGCGCACCGAGCGCGACATCTCGGTCACTTCCTCCGGGCGCTCGTCGATGAGCAGCACGATGAGCGACACGTCCGGGTGGTTGGAGACGATGGCGTGCGCGATGTGCTGCAGCATCACCGTCTTGCCGGCCTTGGGCGGGCTGACGATGAGGCCGCGCTGGCCCTTGCCGATCGGCGCGACGATGTCGATGACGCGGCCGGTGATGTTCTCCTCGGCCTTGATCTCCCGCTCGAGCTTGAACGCCTCGTCCGGGTGCAGCGGCGTCAGGTTCTCGAAGAGGATCTTGTTCTTGGCGGCTTCCGGCGCCTCGCCGTTGACCTTGTCGACCTTGACCAGCGCGAAGTAGCGCTCGCCGTCCTTGGGGGTGCGGATCTCGCCTTCGATCGAGTCGCCGGTGTGCAGGTTGAAGCGGCGGATCTGCGAGGGGGAGACGTAGATGTCGTCGGTGCTCGCGAGGTACGAGGTCTCGGGCGAGCGCAGGAAGCCGAATCCGTCGGGCAGCACCTCCAGCGTGCCGTCGCCGAAGATCGAGACGCCCTTCTTCGCCTGGCTCTTGAGGAGCGCGAAGATGAGATCCTGCTTGCGCAGGCGGCTCGCGTTCTCGATGCCGTTGGCGACCGCCATCTCGACCAGGGCCGTGACGTGGTGCGCCTTCAGCTCGGACAGATGCATGGGAATCGCCACCGGGGCGCCGGGTTGCGCCGGCGCCGCCGGCTCGGTGCCTGCGGGTGTACGTACTGCTTCGGGCTGTGCCGCTTGGGACCTGCTCATGTCGGGGGACGCGCCGCGAACTTCGGCGCTGGACAACCTTGTTTGAATTCGCCCCCCTCCGGGATGGAAGGGGCCCTTACCTACTCAAGACTAGAAGCTTCAGATGTTGCTGTCAAGGAACGCGGTCAGCTGCGATTTCGACAGCGCGCCGACCCGGGTCGCCTCGACATTGCCGTTCTTGAACAGCATCAGCGTGGGGATGCCGCGGATGCCGAATTTCGCCGGCACCTGCTGGTTTTCGTCGACGTTGATCTTGGCGATTTTCAGGCGGCCTTCGTATTCCCGCGCGAGCTCGTCGAGGATCGGCGCGATGGACTTGCACGGGCCGCACCACTCTGCCCAGTAATCGACCAGCACCGGGGTGTCGGACTTCAGGACTTCCGGCTCGAATGTGTCATCGGTCACGCGCTGAATCGAATTACCGCTCATGGCTCCTCGGGGAGTGATTCGGGAAGACCTTATTATGGGGTCGGCGCCCCGGGCTTCCCAAGGGATATACTAAGGCGTTGATTCGAAAGACCTTCAGCTATGCAGTTATGACTTACGTCGTCACCGAATCCTGCATCAAGTGCAAGTACACCGACTGCGTCGACGTGTGCCCGGTGGACTGCTTCCGGGAAGGGCCGAACATGCTGGTCATCGACCCCGACGAGTGCATCGACTGCACGCTGTGCGTGCCCGAGTGCCCGGTGGAGGCGATCTTCGCCGAGGACGACGTGCCCGACGCGCTGAAGGAGTTCATCGGCATGAACGCCGAGCTCGCCAAGCTCTGGCCAACGATCATCGAGCGCAAGCCCGCGCCGCCGGATGCGGATGAATGGGCCAAAGTGAAGGACAAAAAAAATCTTCTCGAGAAATAAATCACGAAGCGGCGCAACAAAAAATCAAAAGCAGCGCAGCAATCTTGCGCGTTGCAAAAAAATTGTCGTCATTATGACCACATCAGTTTTGAAGTTTGATTTTTCCGCGCGCAGTCATACTTTTGAAAGCTTCATCGCGTAACCTGCATGTTGTCCCAAGCAGGAGGTCCAAGATGGAAACAGGCAGGCTCGCGTTCACCGCGGTGTATCTCAAGTCGAACAGCGGTTACATCGGCTTCATCGAGGAATTGCCCGGCGTCAATTCCCACGGCCGCACCATCGACGAAGCGCGCGACACGCTGCAGAAGCTCGCCGCGGTGGTGTTCGACGAGGAGCGCCGCGGCGCCGAGGAGATGATCGAAGGCAAGGACGTGGTGCGCGAATCCTTCTTCATCCCCATCCCGCGCGCCGCCTGACCGGTCGGCCCTGAAAACAGGGACGGACCCCGTTTCCGGGCTCCGTCCCTTTTCATTTCTGCAAACGTTCTACAATTTGCCCCAAGGGCGCTCGAGCGCCGGGGCCAGCGAGGAGGATGGAATGGACAGCACCAAGCACGAAGTCGATGTTTACCGCCGCAGGCTGCTCGCGGCCGGCGCTGTCGCGGGCGTGGGTGGCTTCAGCCCGGCCGCCCTGGCGCAAGGCGCCGCCGCCAAGCCGCTGCCGCCCTTTGCCGCCTTCAAGGACGCGAGCCGCCTGATCGTGCACAGCGCGAGCGGCATCGAGACGAAGCGCGAGGCCTTCGGCACGAGCGGCATCACCGACACCGACATCCTGTTCGTGCGCAACAACATCTCGGCCCCGGATGCCGCGATCACCGCGAACCCGGACGCCTGGCAGATCGAGCTCGACGGCGTCACCACCCCGCGCAAGCTCAGCGTGGCGGAGCTCAAGCGCCTCGGCCTCGCCGGCGTGGCCATGGTCCTGCAGTGCTCCGGCAACGGGCGCGGCTTCTTCGGCCACAAGGCGAGCGGCTCGCAGTGGAAGGTCGGCGCTGCGGGCAATACGCTCTGGAGCGGCGTGCCGGTGAAGGCGGTGGTCGCCGAGCTGGGCGGCGTGCGCGGGGGCATGCGCTACATGACGAGCACCGGCGGCGAGGTGAGTCCGCCGGGCATCGATCCGAAGACGGTGCTGCTCGAGCGCTCGGTCCCCTGGACGGCGATGGAGGGGGCGATCCTCGCGTGGGAGCTGAACGGCGAGCCGATTCCGCTCGCGCACGGCGGCCCGCTGCGGCTCATCATTCCCGGCTATTACGGCGTGAACCACGTGAAGTACGTGAAGCGCCTGGCGTTCACCGAAGAGGAAACCGCGGCCAACATCCAGAGCTCGGGCTACCGCGTGCGCCCGATCGGCCAGAAGGGCGGGCCGGCGCAGCCCTCGATGTGGGAGATGAACCTCAAGTCGTTCGTCACCCATCCCGCGGGCAGCGGGCCGCTGCGCGCCGGGCCGACGCAGGTGTACGGCGTGGCGTGGTCGGGCGAGAGCCCGGTCAGCGCGGTCGAGGTTTCGCTCGACGGCGGCAAGACCTGGCGCGCGGCGCGCTTCTTCGGCCCGGACATGGGCCGCTACGCCTGGCGCCAGTTCGTGCTGCCGGTGAGACTCGCCGCCGGCGCCCACGAGATCACGAGCCGCGCGATCGCCGAGGACGGCCAGGTGCAGCCCGAGCTGCGCGTCGAGAACGAGCGCGCCTACGCCCACAACGGCTGGCGCGACCACGCGGTCAAGGTGACCGTGGCGTGAAGGCCGCACGGGCGGCGGGGCTGGCGCTGCTCCTCGTTGCGCCGGCCCTGGCCGCGCGCGCCGACGAGGCGCTCGGCCGCAAGCTGTTCACCCAGATCGCGCAGCCGCCCTGCGCGCTGTGCCACACGCTCCAGGCAGCCGGGGCCGAAGCTACCCTCGGGCCCTCGCTCGACGAGCTGAAGCCCGACAAGGCGAAGGTGCTGGAAGCGGTGCGCAAGGGCGTCGGCATCATGCCCCCCTTCGCCGACAAGCTGACCCCGGAGCAGATCGAGGCGCTTGCCGCTTTCGTCGCCAAGGCCGTTCAGGCCCCGTAATCGTCGGTTCGCGCCTTGCCGCGAAAGATGCGGTAGCTCCAGAAGGTGTAGCCGACGATGAACGGCAGCACGAGCGCGGTTCCGACCAGCATGAACAGCAGAGCGCTCGGATGGGCCGCCGCCTCCCAGATGGTCAGCCGGTCGATCACCACGTAGGGAAACAGGCTGTAGGCGAGGCCGGCGAAGGCGAGCACGAAGATCGTCACCGCGCCGGCAAAGGGCTGTAGCTCGGATTTCTTCAGGGAGAGCCACACCCACAGCCACGCCGCGACGGTCGCGAGCGGCAGCGCGGACACGAACACGATGCGCGGGAAAGAGAACCACTTGTCGCGCACCGTCTCGCTCACCAGCGGCGTGCCCAGGCTCACCAGCGCGACCCCGAGCGCCACCCAGGCGAGGCCCCAGCGCGCCCAGCCGATCGCTTTTTGCTGCAGCTCCCCGTCGGTGCGCAGGATGAGCCAGGTGGCCCCGAGCAGCACGTAGCCGCCGCACAGGCTGGCGCCGACCAGGATCGCGAACAGCCAGTAGCCCGCGCCCGACTCGAAGCCGGTGATATAGCGCCCGAGCATCAAGCCCTGCGCGAACGAGGCGAGCGTCGAGCCGGCCCAGAAGAGCCAGTTCCACAGCTCGCGGTGCCAGCCCTCGGCCTTGATGCGAAGCTCGAAAGCCACGCCTCGCAGCATCAGGCCTACGAGCATTGCCGCCACCGGCAGGTAGAGCGCGCCGAGGATCTCGCCGTGCGCCACCGGGAAGGCGACCAGCAGCAGGCCGATGCCGAGCACCAGCCAGGTCTCGTTCGCGTCCCAGAAGGGGCCGATGGAGGCGACCATGCGGTTCTGCTCCTCGCGGCTGGCCGCCGGCATCAGCATGCCGACCCCCAGGTCGTAGCCGTCGAGCGTCACGTAGGCGAGGATCGCCGCGCCCATGAGCACGGTGAAGATGAGCGGCAGCTGCTCGGTCATTGCGAGCCCTTGGCGGCGAGGTGCGTCAGCACCACCACGTAGGAGATGAGCAGCACGGTATAGGTGAAGACATACGCCGCGAGGCTCATTCCCACCTGGCCGCCGCTTGCGTCGCCCACCGCGTCCGCGGTGTAGAGGATCCCGGTCACGAGCCAGGGCTGGCGGCCGATCTCGGTCACCAGCCACCCGGCGATGACCGCGACCCAGCCCGAAAAGGTAAAGCCGGCGAACGCCCAGAGCAGCGCACGGGGTGTCGATTTCCTGAGAATCCAGGTCCCCCACCACGCGAGGATGAGCATCAGAACCCCCACGCCGACCATGGCGCGAAACGCCCAGAACACCGGCGCCACCGGCGGCACGTCGTCGCCGAACTCGTCCAGGCCCCTCACCTCGCCGTCCAGCTCATGGGTCAGGAGCAGCGAGGCGCCCTTGGGGATGCTCAGGGCATAGTCGTTGCGCCGGTCCACTTCGTTGGGAATCGCGAACAGCACCAGCGGCGCGCCGCGCTCGGTGTGCCACAGCGCCTCCATGGCGGCGATCTTGGCCGGCTGGTGCTCGAGCGTATTGAGGCCGTGCAGGTCCCCGACCACGATCTGCAGCGGCACGAGCACCGCCGCGACGTGCGCGCCGAAGCGCAGGGTGCTGCGCGCCGCCGGGTCCTGCGGCGCCTTGAGCAGGCGCCAGGCCGACAGGCCGGCGACCAGGAAGGCCGCGGTGATGCCCGAGGCGAGCAGCATGTGCACCAGGCGGTAGGGGAAGGAGGGGTTGAAGATCACCTCCAGCCAGCTGCCGGCGATGATCTCGCCGTTCACCTCGACGTGGCCGGTGGGCGTCTGCATCCAAGAACTGAGCGCGAGTATCCAGAACGCCGAGAGCGTGGTGCCGGCCGCGACCACGATCGTTGAGAGCACATGCACCCAGCCGGGCACCTTGTTCATGCCGAAGAGCATCACGCCGAGGAAGGTGGCCTCGAGGAAGAACGCGGTGAGCACCTCGTAGGCGAGCAGCGGCCCGGCGATGTTGCCCACCGCGTTCATGTAGCCGGGCCAGTTGGTGCCGAACTGGAAGCTCATCACCACGCCGGACACCACGCCCATGGCGAAGGAGAGGGCAAACACCTTGACCCACAGCTTGTAGGCCTGCAGCCACTCGGGCGCGCCGCTGCGCTCGTAGCGCACCCGGAAATACACCAGCAGCCAGGCAAGCCCGATGGTGATGGACGGGAACAGGATGTGGAAGCCGATATTCAGCCCGAACTGCACGCGCGAGAGCATCAGGGCCTCGTCCATGCGATTACTATACTTCGGGATGGTCAGGATTCCCTGATGCGGTTTGTCCTCGTCGTCACCGCGATCCTGGTCGCGGTCTATGCCTACGTGGCATCGCGGCTTGCTTCGCAAGCGTGGCAGGCGGCGGCGCTGGCCCTGCCGTTTTTCCTCATCTGGATGGTGCCCGTTTACTACTGGAGGTCCGATCGGGAGGACGAGCGCTTCATCGACCAGATCGCGCACCAGGCGAGCTATCTGTCGATGGCATGGCTGAGCTTCGCCCTGGTGCTGACGCTGGCACGGGATTTCCTGCTCCTCGCCACGCTGTGGACTCCGGGCCTGCATGCGCTGGTGAGCCAGGCCGGCGTGCCGGTGATCCTTGCGGGCTCGCTCGTCGCGTTGGCGGTAGGCGCGCTCGCCGCGTATCGCGGCCCGAGCATCAAACAGGTCGACGTGGCGATCGAGGGGCTGCACCCCGATCTGCAGGGGTTTCGCATCGCCCAGATCAGCGACCTGCACGTCGGCCGGACGATCCGGGAGCGCTACGTACGGCGCGTGGTGCAGCTCACGCAGTCGCTTTCACCGGATCTCGTCGCGCTCACCGGCGACATGGTCGATGGACCCGTCGAGCGCCTTGCGCCTCACGTCGCGCCGCTGCGCGAGCTCGCGCAGGACGGACGCGCGTTTTTCGTGCTGGGCAACCACGACTGCTATTCGGGCGCGAGTGCGTGGATCGCGCATTTCCAGTCGATGGGCATGCGTGTGCTGTTGAACGCCCATGTGATGGTGTCGAAAGGGGCCGCGCGCATGCTCGTCGGCGGCGTGCTGGATCCGGCGGTGGCGAGGTCCAATCCCGGCGCCGGACCCCGGCCGGACCTTGCCGCCGGGGGCGCCGAGGCTGCGGGATTCCGGCTGCTCCTCGCGCACAACCCGAAAATCGCGCCGCTGGGCGAGCGCGCAGGGTTCGATCTGCAACTCTCGGGCCACACGCACGCCGGCCAGTTTTTCCCCTGGACGCTTGCGGTGCGTCTTGTGCACGCGCCGCATGTCGCGGGGCTCTCGCGCGAAGGGCGTATGTGGGTGTACGTGAGCGCTGGCACCGGAACGTGGGGACCGCCGGTGCGCCTGGGCACGAGTCCCGAGCTCACATTGCTGCGGCTGCTGCGCGCATGAAGGAGTACGATCCACAACCCAAAGGAGGGCGCTCATGGGAACCACGATTTCGCGCCAAGCGCGCAGCCAACACGATCTGGTGCAGCTTCTCAACTGGGAGCTCGCCGCCTACGAGCGGTGCGCCGGCACCCGCTTCACGTCGATCGATTCCATGGCGAGGCCGGATGATTCCGGATGCAACTGGCGCGACGCGCGCCTGCAATCCGACCATGCGCTCGATCTGACGGAGCGGGGCATCGTGCGGCGCGTGATCGCGCAGACGCGGCGGGAGTTCAACGTCGGCTGAGCGCATGTCAGCCAAGCGCGGCCGACGTCCCCATCACTGCGTCTACATCGTCGAGCTCTCGAAAGAGGTGCTGAACGAGCCGCGTTTCAGGAAGGCGAACGCGACCTACCGGCTGGGCTTTCCCTGCGTGTACGTCGGCATGACCGGGCTAGCGCCCGACCTGCGCTTCGACAAGCACATGGCGGGCATCCAGGCGAACCGGTACGTGACGAAGTACGGGCTGCACCTCCTGCCCGGGCTCTACGCGATGTACAACCCCATGCCCTACGACGGCGCGCGCGACATGGAGGTGGAGCTCGCCATCGCCCTGCGCGCCAAGGGCTATGGCGTGTGGCAGGCCTAGGGGGTCAGAGCCCGGTTTTTCTCGGTTTTGCCTTTAGGGCTCTGACCCCGATTCTCGCGGGGAGCGGCAACTTGGCTATCATCGCAACCTCCTCCTGCATCCGGTGTAAGTCATGAACTCCTCCGCACGTCGCGTCGCCATCCTCGGCGGCGCCCGCATTCCCTTCGCGCGCGCCCATACCGCTTACGGCGAGCTCGGCAACCAGGACATGCTGACCGCAGCTTTTCGCTTCCTGGTAAAAAAGTATTCCCTGGAAAATGAAAAACTGGGCGAAGTCGCCGCCGGCGCAGTGATCAAGCACTCGCGCGACTGGAACCTCGCGCGCGAGTCCGCGCTGGGCAGCGGCCTGCACCCCGACACGCCGGCCTACGACGTGCAGCGCGCCTGCGGCACCAGCCTCACCGCGGCGGTGCAGGTAGCGCACCGCATCGCCGCGGGCGAGATCGAGTGCGGCATCGCGGGCGGCGTCGACTCGGCGAGCGACATCCCGCTCACCTACGGGCCGCAGTTGCAGAAGATCGTTCTCACCAGCGCCCATGGCCGCACGCTCGTGGAAAAAGCGCAGCCCTGGCTGGGCGTGCGTCCGGGGCACCTGAAGCCCTCGGCCCCCGGCATCGCCGAGCCGCGCACCGGCCTGTCGATGGGCCAGCACTGCGAGGAGATGGCGAAGGAGTGGAACATCGGCCGCGCGGCGCAGGACGTGCTCGCGCTCGCCAGCCATCGCAACGCCGCCGCCGCGTGGCAGGCCGGGTTTTTCGACGACCTGGTGTTTCCCTTCCAGGATCTTTCGAAAGACAGCAACGTGCGCGCCGATACCTCGCTCGAGAAATTGAGCAGCCTCAGAACGGCCTTCGACAAGAGCGCCGCCGGCACGCTCACCGCGGGCAACAGCTCGCCGCTCACCGACGGCGCCGCCTGCGTTCTTCTGGGATCCGAGGAATGGGCCCGCAGCCGCGCTTTGCCGGTAATGGCTTTTCTTACTTATTCCGAGAGCGCGGCGGTCGACTTCGTCGGCATGGCCGGGCCGAAGGAGGGCATGCTGATGGCGCCGGCCTATGCCGTGCCGCGCATGCTCGAGCGCGCCGGGATCACCCTGCAGGACTTCGACCTCTACGAGATCCACGAGGCCTTCGCCGCGCAGGTGCTGTGCACGCTGAAGGCCTGGGAATCGGAGGACTACTGCCGTACCCGCCTCAAGCGCGAACAGGCGCTCGGCTCCATCGACCGCGCGAAGCTCAACCCGAAAGGCTCGAGCGTCGCCCTCGGCCATCCCTTCGCCGCCACCGGCGCGCGCATCCTCGCCACCGCCGCCAAGCAGCTCGCCGCGCGCGGCTCCGGCCGCGCCCTCATCTCCATCTGCGCCGCCGGCGGCATGGGCGTCACCGCGATCCTCGAGCGCTAGCGAGAGCTGGGGTCAGAGCCCG
>CAZJJC010000190.1:0-3560 GCA_964546195.1 uncultured Enterobacteriaceae bacterium
GATGAAGATCACCAGCGTGTTGGTGCGCTTGATGTTGGCGGTGAGCTTGCGCAGCGCCTGGCTCATGAGGCGCGCCTGCAGGCCCATCTGCGGCTCGCCCATCTCGCCCTCGATCTCGGCCTTGGGCGTGAGCGCCGCCACGGAGTCGACCACGATCACGTCCACCGCGCCGGAGCGCACCAGCATGTCGGCGATCTCGAGCGCCTGCTCGCCGGTGTCGGGCTGGGAAATGAGGAGATCCGCGGTCTGCACGCCGAGCTTGGCGGCATAGGTGACGTCGAGCGCGTTCTCGGCGTCGATGAAAGCGGCGGTGCCGCCGAGCTTCTGCACTTCCGCGATCACCTGCAGGGTGAGCGTGGTTTTGCCCGAGGATTCAGGGCCGTAGATCTCGACCACGCGGCCGCGCGGCAGGCCGCCGACGCCGAGGGCCAGGTCCAGGCCGAGCGAGCCGGTGGACACGACGTCGATGTCCTTGATCGCCTCGGCATCCATCTTCATGATGGAGCCCTTGCCGTACTGCTTCTCGATCTGCGACAGCGCCGCGGCCAGCGCCTTCTGCTTGTTGTCATCCATTGCTGTACCTCTTGTTGTGCGTTGTCGGCATCTTTCGGCAGGAACCCCTGGGCCAACACCGGATACTGTATAAACGTCCATGCCATTGTAATGGTTGACGCCCATCTGTCAACGTCCCCGGCCGGGGCCCGGTGGTAAATTCCGGTTTCCCCCGATTCGACAACAGTTTGGAGACAGCAATGGCGAAGGTCGCATTCCTCGGTCTTGGCGTTATGGGCTATCCGATGGCCGGTCACCTGCTGAAAAAGGGCGGCCACGACGTCACGGTGTACAACCGTACCGCCGCCAAGGCGCAGCAATGGGCCAAGGAGCACGGCGGCAAGCACGCCGCGACGCCCCGGGACGCGGCCAGGGACTGCGATTTCGTCATGATGTGCGTCGGCAACGACGACGATGTGCGCTCGGTGGTCTACGGCGAGCAGGGCGCGCTCGCCGGCATGAAGAAAGGCGCCATCCTGGTCGACCACACGACGGCTTCGGCGCTCCTGGCGCGGGAGCTGCATACGAAATGCAAGGAGAAGGGTGTCGGCTTCGTGGATGCCCCGGTCTCCGGCGGCCAGGCGGGAGCGCAGAACGGCCAGCTCGGCATCATGTGCGGCGGCGAACCGGGCGACTTCGAGCGCGCCCAGCCGGTGATCGGCGTCTACGCCAAGATGGCTGCGCTGATCGGCGGCCCCGGCGCCGGCCAGCTCACCAAGATGGTCAACCAGATCTGCATCGCCGGCCTGGTGCAGGGGCTGGCGGAAGGCCTGGCGTTCGCCAAGCGCTCGGGACTGGACGTCGAAAAAGTCATCGGCGTGATCTCGAAGGGCGCGGCGCAGTCCTGGCAGATGGAGAACCGCTGGAAGCAGATGAACGAGGTCAATTTCGACGGCTTCGGCTTCGCGGTGGACTGGATGCGCAAGGACCTGGGCATGTGCCTCGAGGAGTCGAAGAGGAACGGCGCCCGCCTCCCGGTGAGCGCGCTCGTCGACCAGTTCTACGCTCACATCCAGGCCCGCGGCGGCAGGCGCTGGGACACCTCCAGCCTGATGCACCTGCTTATGAAAGACTGAAAAAGGGGTCAGAGCAATTTTCCGGAAACGAGCCTAAGGGGTCAGATCAACTTTTTTCGCCGCCGTGCGTTAGAGGGGCGAACGCCCCCATTCGCATGGCGCGACCGACCCGATTAGAGCTTCCCGGCATCCCGCTTCACGTCATCCAGCGGGGGAATAACCGTGTTGCCTGCTTCTTTGGCGAGGTGGATCGCCGCTTTTATCTCAAATGCCTGCATGAGGCGGCTGTTCGCAGGAACTGCGCGATTCACGCCTACGTCCTGATGGGTAATCACGTCCATCTCCTGGTGACCCCCAGTGAGCATGGCGCCGTTGCGAGGATGTTGCAGGACGTGGGGCGGCGGTATGTCCGCATAATCAACACTATTCATGGCCGCACCGGGACATTGTGGGAAGGCCGTTTCAAGTCCAGCTTGGTGGACAGCGAGAGCTACCTGATGACCTGTCACCGGTACATCGAGACGAACCCGGTGCGTGCAGGTCTCGCCGCTGAGCCAGGCGCCTACCCCTGGTCGAGCCACCGGCACTACTCTTCAGGCGCATGCGACAAACTGATCACTGAGCACCCCGTCTTCGTCGCACTTGGGTCAAGCACTGTTGAGCGACGCGCCGCGTTCTGTTCGCTGTTCGAGGAGCAGCTGGACGCCCCGACCCTGAAGCGCATTCGCGACGCCGCGAACACGGGAAGCGCCCTCGGTTCTGAAGGCTTCCTTGCGAGAGCAGAAACCCTTCTGGGACGCCGCGTCCGCCTGCCGATTCGCGGACGCCCGCCCAAGCCCGGCATTGACAGCGCTTGTCTTAGCGCTGAATCGGGAAAATTGCTCTGACCCCTTTTCTGCTTTACACCGTGGCGGCCAGCCTGACCGGAATGCGCCGCGGGCCGAAGGGCTTGCCGAACTTCTGGAACCGGCCGGGGATCCGCGCGCCGCACGACTGGCACGCGCCGGCGTCATCGAGCCGGTAGCCGCGGATGTCGTACCAGTCGCGCACGATCACCGCCTCCCCGCAGCAGGGGCAGTAGGTCGAGCCGCCGGCTGGGTCGTGCACATTGCCGGTATAGACGTAGTTCAGCCCCGCGCGCCGGGCGATCTCGCGTGCGCGGGTGAGCGTGGCGGCCGGCGTGGCGGGGATGTCGGTCATCTTCCAGTCGGGATGGAAGGCGGTGAAGTGCAGCGGCACGTCGGGGCCGAGGTTCCGGCGGATCCACGTGCATTCCGCGCCGATCTCGGCGTCGGAATCGTTCTTGCCCGGGATCAGCAGCGTGGTGATCTCGGTCCATACGTTGGTTTCCTTCACCAGGTAGGCGAGCGTATCGAGCACCGGCTGCAGCCGGCCGCCGCAGATCTTGAAGTAGAACTCGTCGGTGAAGCCCTTCAGGTCGACGTTGGCCGCGTCCATCTTGGCGTAGAACTCGCGCCGCGGCCCGGCGTGGATGTAGCCCGCGGTGACGGCGACCGCCTGCACGCCGCGGGCATGGCAGGCGTCGGCGATGTCCATCGCGTACTCGGCAAAGATCACCGGGTCGTTGTAGGTGAACGCCACCGACTTGCAGCCCAGGCGGATCGCGGCCTGCGCGATCGCTTCGGGGCTCGCCTCGTCCTGCAGGCGGTCGCGGTCACGGCCGGCTACATCCACGAAGCCGCGCGGCGCGATTTCTACGCCAAGATGGACGCGGCCAACGTCGACCTGAAGGCGTTCACCGACGACTTCTACTTCAAGATCTGCGGCGGTCGCCTGCAGCCGGTGCTCGACACGCTCGTCTATCTCGTCAAGGAGACGAACGTGTGGACCGAAATCACCACGCTTCTCATCCCCGGCAAGAACGACTCCGACGAGGAGCTCAAGGCGCAGTGCAAGTGGATCCGGCAGAACCTCGGTCCGGACGTGCCCCTGCACTTCACCGCCTTCCATCCCGACTGGAAGATGACCGAC
>CAZJJC010000191.1:0-4463 GCA_964546195.1 uncultured Enterobacteriaceae bacterium
GATGACGCAGGCTTCCTGGATCGCCGGATGCGCGTACAGCAGGGCTTCCACTTCGGCCGGCCAGACCTTGTAGCCGGCGCAGTTGATCATGCGCTTGAGCCGGTCGGTGATGAAGAAATAGCCTTCCTCGTCATAGTAGCCGAGGTCGCCGGTGCGAAAGAAGCGCGCGCCGTCGTGCTCGACGAAGGCCTGCGCGGTGGCCTCGGGCTGCTTCCAGTAGCCGCGGAACACCTGCGGGCCGCGCACGATGATCTCGCCGACCTCGCCGGGTCCGAGCTCTTTATTGCTTTCGACGTCGACAACCCGGGCGTCGGTATTGAAGAACGGAATCCCCCCGCATTGCCGCTTGGGCCGCTGCGGCGGGTTGATGTGCGTGGGCGCCATCGTCTCCGACAGGCCGTAGCCCTCTACGAACGGCAGGCCGATGACCTCCTCCAGCTTGCGCGCCAGCGCCTCGGGCATCGCAGCGCCGCCGCCTCCGAGCACCCTCAGCGAAGAAAGGTCGTATTGGGCGAGCCGCGGATTGGACAGGAAGTCCACCATCATGGTGGTGATCGCCGACCAGTTGGTGACCCGCGTGCGCTCGATCTGCAGCGCGGCGCAGTCGCGGTCCCAGCGCGACAGCAGCACGATGGTCGCCCCGAGGTGCAGCGGCGAGTTCATGCCCGCCTGCATTCCGGTGACGTGGAACATCGGCAGCGCGCACAGCACCACGCTGTTGTCCTGCGCGCCGCGCCAGTGCAGGTAGGGCACCGTGGTCGCCTGCACGCTCGCATGGGTGTGCATGCAGCCCTTGGGCTTGCCGGTCGTGCCCGAGGTGTAGGGCATGACCGCGAGATCTTCCGGGCGTGCGGTGTGCGGGGCCGGGTCCAGGCCCGCGGCGATGGCCTCGCTCCAGGAATCGGAAAGCTTCGCAACCCGCAGAAACGGCGGAACCGGGAGGTCGGTCGCTGCCGGCAGGTAGTCTGAGTAAGCCGCGACGATCAGCTGTTCCAGGCTTAAAGGAGCAATCTGCGCGAGAACGTCCTGCCCGACCACAGCGACGCGGGCATCCGAGTCCTCGAGGTAGTGGCGCAGCTCCCCGGTGCGGTTCATGGGGTTCACCGGCACCACCACCGCGTCGGCGCGCAGCACGGCGTAATAGGAAATCACGAACTGCGGGCTGTTCTGCAGGTACAGCAGCACGCGCTCGCCGCGCGCGACGCCGCAGCGCTGCTGCAGGTAGCCGGCGAGCGCATCCACCTGGCGCTTGAGCTCGCGGTAGGTCAGCCGCCGGCCGTAGTAGTCGAGCGCCGCACGCTCGGGATGGCGCGCGGCGCTCTGCGCGAGGTTGTCGTAGACCGTGGTGCGCGGCAGCTCGAGCGTTTTCGGTTGGCCGGGCGGCCAGTGCGCGAAATGCCGGGTGAACATCAGAGCGTGTAGCGCCGGACCGCTTCCTCGTTCCAGAGCATGGGTTTCTCGGGAATGGCCACCAGCCCGTCCTTGACGGTCAGGGGCTCCTGCAGGACCGGGTCGGCCCAGTCCACGAACTCGAGCCAATGGGCGGTCGGCGTCACCGCGAGCAGGTGGCAGCTCACTTCCGGGAAAAGGTGGCTCGACATCTCGAGGCCGGCGCCCTGCGCCAGCGCCGCCGCGCGCATCCAGCCGGTGACCCCGCCGATGCGCTGCGCATCCGGCATGACGTAATCGCAGGCGCCGGCGGCGAGCGCCTGCGCCATCTGCTCCGGCCCCATGAAGTTCTCGCCGATCTGGATCGGCGTCGCCACCTCGCGCGCGACGCGCGCAGTGCCGGCGAAGTCGTCGGCGCGCACCGGCTCCTCGATCCACAGCACGCCGCCCTCGTCGTCGATCATGCGCCCGCGGCGGATCGCTTCGGCCACGCTGAGCGCCTGGTTGAAATCGACCATCAGCGTGATGTCCGCGCCGATCGCCTTCTTCACCGCGCGCAGCGCTTCCATGTCGGCTTTCGCTTCCGGTCGGCCCAGGCGCAGCTTCACCGCACGGAAGCCTTCCTCCACCAGATCGACTGCTTCGCTTTCCAGTTCCTTCAGAGGAACAATACCAAGGCCCTTGGAGTTGTACGCGGGAATCGGCCGCGGCGCGCCGCCGAGCAGGCGCACCAGGGGCTGGCGCAGCGATTGCGCGAGCGCGTCCCACGCCGCCATGTCGATGCCCGACATGGCGAAAAGAATGAGGTTGTGCACGCCGAGCAGGGCGTAGCGCGCGCGCAGCTTCTTCTCGATCTCGAAGGGCGCCACCGCGTCGCCCTTCACCATCTCGGCCATCGCCTCCACGGCTTTCACGACCGGGGGCAGGTTATTCTGCCGGCCGAAGCCGAACAGATACGAGCGCCCGACGATGCCCTGGTCGGTCTGCAGATCGATGAGCAGCAGCGCCGCCTCGGTGAGCTTGCCGGTGCTCGTGGCGAGGGGCCGCTTCATCGGCGCGGCCACCGGCCGGACGCGGATGGCCTCGATCCTCATTCGCCCTTGAACGCCGGCTTGCGCTTTTCCATGAACGCGCGCCGGCCTTCCTGGTAATCCTCGCTTTTCGCGCAGCGCTCGATCGCCGCCTGCATCGCCCTTGCGTCGGGCGCGCCCTCGGCTTTCACGTACTCCTCGAAGATGGTCTTGGAGTTCGCGATGGACAGCGGGGCGTTGCCCGAGAGGGTAGACAGGATTTTTTCCACCTGGCCTTCGAGCTCTGCATCCGCGAACACCTCAAGGACCAGGCCCATTTGAAAAGCCTCCTGCGCGGAATAGCGCCGGCCGAGGAGCATGATCTCGCGCGCGCGCGCATGGCCCACGGTCTCGAGCAGCCTTTTGTGACCCTCGACGTTGTAGCCCAGGCCGAGCTTGGCTGCCGGGATGCCGAACTGCGCGGACTGCCCGCAGTAGCGCAGGTCGCAGGCGAGCGCCACCTCGAGCCCGCCGCCCAGGCAGTAGCCGTAGATCATCGCCACCGTGGGCTTGCGCGAGCCCTGGATCGCGTGCAGCACCCGGTCGAGCAGCCCGTCGTACTCGGCCACCGCCGCCTTCTGCGCGCGGTTCTGCTCGAATTCCGAGATGTCGGCGCCGGCGGAGAAGGCCTGGGTGCCGGCGCCGCGGAACGCCACGCAGCGCACCTCCCGATCGGCCTCGAACTGGCGCATCGCCTCGGGAATGCCGCGCCACATGGCGTTGCTGAGGGCGTTGCGCTTCGCCGGCTGATTGAAAACGATCCAGCCGGCCGGCCCGCGCTTGTGCACTTCGATCAAGGCTTGCCTCCCGGACCGTAGAGAGACGGCACGACCGAGCGCTTGTCGCGCTCGCGCCAGCGCCCGGCCTCCACCTGGTGGAAGAAGCTTTCCAGGAACCGGTTGAAAAGCGCCGGCTCCTCCAGGTTGATGGCATGGCCGCTCTGCGGCAACACGACCAGCCCCGCGCTCGGGATGGCGCGCTTCATGAGCAGGCACGCCTCGAGGCAGGGCTCCTCCTCGTCGCCCGCCATGACGAGCACCGGGACATCGATGCGCGCCATCTCGTCGGTCAAATCGTACAGCGACGGCCGGCGCACCTGGGTGCCGAGCAGGGTGTTGGCCGAGCCGAGCGCCGAGTGGCCGGCGAGCTGCCCGATGTATTCGGCGAAGCCGCGCGCATCCTTGTTCTGGAACTGCACCCGCGTCGGGCCGTGGCCGTAGGTCGCGGCGAATTTCTGCATGCCCTCGCGCTGGAGGAAGGCCGCGTTGACCTTCGAGTCGTCCTGGAATTTTCGGTAGTGCCCCGGATGCGAGCCGTACCCGCCGCCGGCGACCACCAGGGATAGGGCTTTCCTGGAATAAGAAATGCCGAAATGCAAGGTCGCGAACGCGCCCATCGACAGCCCGACGATATGGGCGCGCGGGATGTCCAGCGCGTCGAGCACCGCGCGGATGTCGTCGCGGGCGCGCGCCTGCGAGTAGCGCTCCCAGTCCTCGGGCACTTCCGAGGGCGGATAGCCGCGCGCGTTGTAGGCGATGCAGCGGTAGCGGCGGGAGAAGTGGCGCAGCTGCGGCTCCCAGCTGCGGTAATCGCCGGCGAACTCGTGCACGAACACGACCGGCGTTCCCGCCCCCGCCTCCTCGTAGAACAGCTTGACGCCGTCGTCGGTGGTCAGCGTTGGCATATGGCATTCTATGGCGATGAAAGCCGTTCTCTGCAAGCAGTACGGGCCCCCGGAATCGCTCACGTTCGAAGAGCTGCCTTCGCCCCGCCCCGGTCCGGGCGAGGCGGTGGTGTCGGTCAAGGCGGCGAGCGTCAATTTCCCCGATGTCCTCATCATCCAGAACAAATACCAGTTCAAGCCGCCGCTGCCGTTCTCGCCGGGCAGCGAGCTGGCCGGGGTGGTGAAGGAGGTCGGCGCCGGCGTCACCGCCTTCAAGCCGGGCGACCGGGTGATCGCCTTCACCACCTACGGCGCCTTCGCCGAGGAGGCGAAGACCGACG
>CAZJJC010000192.1:0-13391 GCA_964546195.1 uncultured Enterobacteriaceae bacterium
GCTGCGGGCCGATGTTCTTGACGACGATTTCATGGTTGCCCAGCATCTGGTCCACGTGCAGCGCGATGCGCTGGATGCCGCTGCGCAGGAGCAGCACCGAGTTGTATCCCTGGATGTCGTTCGCGCCCGCGCCCTCCAGCAGCCGCTGCAGGGAATGCAGGGGGTAGCTGCGCTTCTGGAACTCCACCTGCTTGGCGGCGTAGAGCTCGGCCATGGCGTCGGCCTTGAGGCGCAGCACCTGCTCCACCATGGCCGTGGACAGGGCGAACAGGCTCCCGCCCGAGCGCACCAGCACCGCCTGGGTCACGGCCAGGGTGAGCGGCAGGTAGATGGTCAGGGTGGTGCCCTGGCCGCGCGCGGTGGCGATGTCCATGCGCCCGCCGATGGAGGCGATCTCGTTGCGCACCACGTCCATGCCGACGCCGCGCCCGGCAAGCTGCGTGACCTCCTCCGAGGTCGACAGTCCCGAGGCGAACACCAGCTGCAGCCGCCCGCTTTCCCCCAGCGCCTCGCCCGCCGGCACGATGCCCTTTTCGATCGCCTTCTGGTGCAGCCTGTCGGTGTCGATGCCGGCGCCGTCGTCGCTCAGGATGAGCGCGATCTCGTTGGCCTCCTGGCGCAGGGTAAGGGCGATGCGGCCGGCCTCCGGCTTGCCCGCCGCGGCGCGCTCCTGCGGCGGCTCCACGCCGTGCGCCAGCGCGTTGCGCAGCATGTGCTCCAGCGGGGCGGCGATGCGCTCCAGCACGCTGCGATCGATCTCCACCTCGGCGCCCGCCACCTCGAGCTCGGCCTTCTTGTCGAGCTCGCGCGCCGTCTGGCGCACGACCCGGTACAGGCGCTCGTTCAGGTTGGAGAACGGCACCGCGCGCATGCGCATCAGCTCCTGCTGCATCTCGCGGTTGGTGCGCGCCTGTTGCAGCAGGGCGGCGTCGGTCTCGCCGAGATTGCGCGCGAGCCCCTGCTGGATGGCGAGGACATCGTTCAGGCTTTCGGCCATCAGGCGGGTGAGCTCCTGCAGGCGGGTATAGCGGTCGAATTCGAGCGGGTCGTAGTCGCCCTTGCGCTCCTCCAGCACCGAAAGGCGCGATTGCATCTGGCTGTCGGCCTGGATTTCCACTTCGCGCAGCTGGCCGCGCAGGCGCGCCACGCTCTCGGAGAGCTCGCCGAGCGAGTGCTTGATGCCGCGCAGCTCGGCCTCGAGGCGCGAGCGTGCGATGCTGACCTCGCCCGCCTCGTTGATCAGGTGGTCCAGGGTATCGGCGTTGACCCGCAGCATGGCGACCGCGGTTTGCGGTTTCTCCTGGACCGCGGCTTCGATCCTGTGCCGCGGCGCCGGCGCGCGCAGGGCCTCGATGTCGGCGCTCAGCCGGTCCATCTTGTCTTCCAGCTCGGCGAACAGCTCGGCCGGGAACTCGCCCAGCTCGATCGCCGCCTCCACGCGGCTTTCCATGAGGTGGGTGAGCTCGCCCAGGCGGATGGCGCCGGCCATGCGCGCGCTGCCCTTCAGCGTGTGCAGGCCGCGGCGCAGCGACTGCGAGAGCCTCTCGTCCGGGGGATTCGCCTTCCAGTCGCGCAGGTCGCCGCCTACCGCCGGCAGCAGCTCGTGCGCCTCCTCGAGGAACACCGGCAGCAGCTGCTCGTCGATGTCGTCGTGCAGCGCCCGCTTTTCGCCGCCCGCGGCGGCGGGCGGGCGAAGCTCGGATTCGAGACGGGCAGTCAGCTCCCTCAGCGCGCGCGTTTCCGCGGCAGCCTCGCCCACCGGCTCGCCCTGCGTGATGGCCGCGGTCATGGCACCCAACCGCGCGACCGCGGCCTGCAGGGCCTCGGCGTCGGCAAGCTGGGTCGTCTGGCGCGCGAACGGAATCCAGTGCTCGACGGCGGCGGCGAGGCCCGCCGCCTCTGCGAATCCTGCGGTGTTCGAGCTGCTCGCGAGCGTATGCGCCGCGCGCATGAACTCCGGCGACGCCTCGCTCCCCGGCGCCTCGCGCCAGCGGGCGAGCTCGGCTTCCAGCGCCGCCACGTGCTGCGCCGCCTCCTTGGTGTAGATGTCGAGGAAGCTCGGCTGCTCCTGCTCGGACTTCAGGCTGCGGGCGAGCCTGACCAGCTCGGCGGCGTCGATCTCGCCCGTCAGGCTGCCCTCGCGCAGCTGCCCGACCCACTCGGCAAACGCCCGGCTCGCGCCCGCGACGAGCTCCAGCAGGCCGGGGGTCGCCGCGCGCTTGCGCTCCAGCCATACGCTCATGAGCTGCTCGATCTCCCAGGCGAGCTCGCCCAGGTCCATCAGGCCCACCATGCGCCCGCTGCCCTTGAGGGTGTGGAAGCCGCGCCGGATGGCGGTCAGGGGCTCGAAGTCGTGCGCCTGCTCGCGGCACAGGAGCACGGCGGCTTCGATGTCGCGCAGCACTTCGCCCGCTTCGTCGAGGAAGATGGCGAGCAGCTCCGGATCCACGCTCGGGCGCGCGGCCTGCCCGGGCTTGCGGACTTGCTGCAGCAGGTTGCTGGTGATGTCGGCCGGGGTGGTCGGGTCGGGCTTGTCGATGCGCTTGCCGAAGCGCTGGAAGAACAGATCGATCGCCTGCTCGGCAGGCTCGCGGCCGTTCAGGCAGGGACCGAGGTAGAAGCCGACGCTGGACAGGCCCTCGGCGATCCAGTCCATCTCCTCGGCGGCCCGCTTCAGCTCCACCGCCGCGCAGGCGGCGAGCATGTGCTCGCAGATGGAGACCACCTCGGCGGCGCGGCCGAAGCCCAGCACCTTCAATGCGCCGTGGATCTGGCGCGCATAGGGCTTCAGGCCTTCGAGCGTGTCGCGCCTGGAGGGATCGCGCGCAAAGGCGTCCAGCACCTGCTCCAGGTGCTGCAGGTTGGCGGTGATCTCCTTCGCCACCTGCGCGCGCAGCTGCAGCGCGCCGATCTTCTGCACCAGGTCGCCGCGCAGGCCGGCGGGCGGCTCGCCGCTCGACTTGCCCCTGGCCGAATCGAGCAGCCAGCCGCCCAGGATGGTGATCTGATGCTCCAGATCGGGCGCCGGGCTAGTGAAATGGTCGATGACGTTCTCCACCAGCAGGAACGCGCAGGCCATCTCGATCACCATGTACTGGTTCTGCCGCGGGTAGGGATCGGGCAGGTGCTTGGCCACCAGCGCTATCGCGTCGAGCAGCTTGATCATGGGCTGGTTGCCGAGCTCCCCCGCCTGGGCCTTGAACGAGGCCACCAGCTCGCGCAGGCGGGCGGCGCTCTTCTGCTCCCCGGAGACGTACTGCACCCAGGCCGACTTGAGCGCCTCCAGGCGCGAGTGCATGTCGTACAGCGCAGCCTCGAGCCATTCCATGTTGAGCTCGAGGCTGGGCGCGAGCGGCTCGTGCGCCGGAAACAGGCTGTCGAGCTGGTAGTGCTCGCGGATCTCGCGGGCGAGCGAGGAGGCGCTGCGCGCCTTGGCGATCGCATAGAGCGCCTCGCGCAGCAGCCCTTCGTTGACCGCCTGCGAGCCTGCCGCAAGGTCGCGCATCTGGAAGTCGACCTTGTTGCACAGCGCCTTGCTGGCCGCGAGCGAGTCCTCCCCGGGTTCGGAGGCAAGGATCTCCATCAGCCCTTTCGCCACCCACCACAGCGCGCGCGGCTCAGGCAGCTGCGCCGCGACCTGGTACAGCGCGTCCACCGCCTGCGCCATCTCGGGCAGCCCGGCGGGCGGATGGCGCAGCCAGGCGAGCAGGCCGCGCTGGAACTGCACGCGCTGGCGCTGCAGGTAGGCGCCGAGCTGGTCCTTGGCGATGGCTGCGGGCTGCGGGTGCGCGGGCGCCTGCGGCGCGAGGTCGGGGAAGAACAGGTCTTTTTCCTGGCTGCCGGGCTTGCCCTGCAGGACGCCCAGCTCGCGGTACACCGGGAAAAGGCGCAACGGCACGTTGGGCTGCCCGCGCTCGAGCCCCTCGACGAATTCCTTGAGCGCGAGCACCGCCTGGTCGATGAGGCCCATGGTCTCGCGGCTCGCCTTGGCGGCCGTGAGGCCGGAGAAGCTCGCTTCGATCGCCTCGCAGAAGCGCGTCGCCCCGTTCAGCCCGACCATGCGCAGCGCCCCGCTCACCTGGTGCAGGTGATCGGAGCAGCCGTGCAGCACCGCGGTATCGCCGGCGTTCGCCGAGAACCTGGCGATCTGCTCCCGCACCACCGACAAGGCCTGGTTGACCTCGGCGGTGATCCACGACAGCAGCGTGGAGTCCGGGTTGGGCATCAGCGCTTAGCCAAGCTTGAACCCCGCCACCGAATCCTTGAGGCCATCAGCCAGCGCGGTTAGCTTCGAGGCCGACGCCGCGGTCTTCTTGGTGCCTTCGCTCGTGAGCTGGGTGATGGCCAGGATGGCCTTCATGTTGGCCGCCACCTTGGCCGCCGAGCCCGCCTGCTCGCGGGTCGAGCTCGAGATGCTGCCGATCAGCTCGGCGAGCCGGTTGGAGATCTGCTCGATCTCGCGCAGCGCTTCGCCCGCTTCGTCCGCGGTCTTGGTTCCGTCCACCACGCCGCGCGTGCTGCGCTCCATGGCCTCGACCGCGTCCTGCGTGTCGCGCTGAATGCTCTTCACGATGGCGCCGATGTGCTTGGTCGCCTCGGCGGAGCGCTCGGCCAGGCGCTGCACCTCCTCGGCCACCACGGTGAAGCCGCGTCCGGCCTCGCCCGCGGAAGCCGCCTGGATGGCGGCGTTCAGCGCGAGCACGTTGGTCTGCTCCGTGATGTCGGAGATGAGCTGCACGATCTCGCCGATCTCCTGCGAGCTCTCGCCCAGGCGCTTGATCCGCTTGGAAGTCTCCTGGATCTGCTCGCGGATGTCGTTCATGCCGCGGATCGCGTTGTGCACCGCCTGCGCGCCCTTCTCGGCGGCGCTGAGCGAGGTCTTCGCCACCGAGGCCGAATCGTTGGCGCTCTTCGACACCTCGTGCATCGACACGGTCATCTGTGCCACCGACTGCCCGGTGCCCTGGATCTCGGCGGCCTGCTTCTGGGCCGCCTGCAGAAGCTGCCCGGTGACCGCCTGCGCTTCCTGCGTCGCCGCGGTCACCTGCTGCGCGGCCCCGGTGATGCCGGTGACCAGCCGGCGCAGCTCGTCGATGGTGTAGTTGATCGAGTCGGCGATCGCGCCGGTCACGTCCTCGGTGACCCTGGCGCGCACCGTGAGGTCGCCGCTCGCCAGGTTGCCGATCTCGTCCAGCAGCCGCAGGATGGCGTCCTGGTTGGCGCGGTTGACCCGCTCGCTGTCCTCCGCCCGCCGGCGGCTGTCCTCGACGTACACCTTGCCGATCAGCAGCAGCACCAGCAGCGCGAGCGCCGACACCACGGCGAGGGCGGCGAAATTGCGCTGGCGCTTTTCCTGCTCGGCGTCGTAGGCGCCGGCGAGCTGCTCCGCGGCCTGCAGCAGCGACTCGCTGTCGTTGAACAGCTCGAAGCTCGCGCGCTTGGCGTTCACCAGGCTCTGCTGGCTGCCGAGGATGGCGCTCACCGCAAGCTGGTATTCCTTGAACGCGCTTTCCAGCTCGCCCAGCATGCCGCGCAGCTCGGCGTCGGCCACCCGCTGGATGCGCATGGACTCGCTGCCCGCGAGCAGCCCCTGCAGCGTATTGCGGTAGGTGTTGGTGTCCTTGCCGAGCAGGAAGGCCACCTCGGGATCGATGACCGCCTCGGCCAGCATGGTGTTGGCGTTCTTCGCCATGCGCTGCGTCAGCATCATGAGCTGGGCGGTGATCGCGTTCTGGCGCACCGAGCCGCCGGTCTGCACGCTGAGCGCGGCGATCTCGTCGGCGAGCTCCTGCAGCGTCGGGTTGTTCAGGTTGATCGAGCGCACCGACTGGCCCAGGGCGAGCAGGTTGCGCTCCTCGGCGATCACCAGCGCGGCATTGCGCTCGTTCTTGCGCCACTCGGCCTCGAGCGCATCGAGCGCCGGCCGCACGCCCGCCGGGCTTGCCGGCAGGCTGACCTGCGCGAGCGCGCCGCCCTGGGTGAGAAATCCGAGCAGGCTCACGAATTCGTCGCGGCTGTCGCGCAGCTGCCGGAAGGCCGCCGCGTTGCCCTGCGAGGCCTGCTGGGCCGCCTTGGCCAGGCGCTGCGAAAGCATGCGGATCTTCCCGACCGTGGCGATGTACAGGGTGTTGAAGGTGCCCTGGCGGGTATCGACCGCGACGATGGCCGCATCGACCACCAGGAGGGCGACCAGCAGCGCGGTGAGCAGCTGCAGCTGCCGGCCGATGGGCAGGCGTCCGATCAGCCATAGCGGCCGGGACAGAACGCCGCGCTGGTGAGCCGCGGGCGCGCGCTTCGCCTCGGCCTGGCGGCCGAGAAACGGAAGCCTGAGCGCTAGCCTGAATGCCATGTCGATCTCCCTATCGCAGGAACTTGCCTTCGCGCCCGATGATCGTCAGGTCGACGAATTTCGACCCCGTATGACTCTTGGGCGAATAACTGACGTAGAAGCCGCCGAGGTCCACATCGAGCTTCTCCATCGCGTCCACGAACTTCTCGCGGGTGAGCTCGCGGCCGGTGCGCCGCAGCCCTTCGACCAGCACCTTGGCCACGAGGAAGCCTTCCATGGCGCTGAAGTTGTAGTCGGTAAAGCCGGCTTTCTGCGACAGCTGCTGGTACTCCTTCACCACCGGCACCGCCTTGCCCCACGGGAAAGGCACCACCTGCGAGATCGCCACGCCGGTGCCCTCCTTGCCCAGCGCGTCCGACAGGGCCTTGCTGCCGACGAACGAGACGTTGTAGAAGGTCGTCGCGCTGCCGGTCTTTTTCATCTGCCGGATGAACTCGGCGCACGAGGTGTACGCGCTGATCATCACTACCGCGTCGGGCCTGGCGGCGTGGATCGACTTGACCGCGCCCTCGACCTTCACCGTATTGCGCTCCACGGTGCCGAGCGCCGCAATCTTCATGTTGCGCTTGGCCATCGCGATCTCGACGCCCTTCAGGCCGGCCTGGCCGTAGGCGTCGTCCTGGTAGAAGACCGCGATGTTCTTCCCCCCGGTCGAAACCACCTGCTCGACGATCGCCTCGGTTTCGTCGTAGTAGCTTGCGCGCACGTGGAACACGTAACGGTTGAACGGCACCCGCAGGGCTTCGGCCCCCGTGAACATGCCCACCAGCGGCACCTTGGCTTGCGTGACCACCGGCAGGTGCACCACCCCGGTCGGGGTGCCGACGTAGCCGAGCAGCGCGAATACCCGGTGTTCCTCGATGAGCTTCTTGCTTGCCGCCGGGGCGCGCGATGCCTCGTAGAAGTCGTCTTCGGTGGCGAGCTCGAGCCTGCGCCCATGCACGCCGCCCTTGTCGTTCACATGGTCGAAGTAGGCCTTGATGCCGTTGCGCATCTGGATGCCGAGCTGTGCCGCGGGGCCGGAAAACACGGCCGCCTGGCCGAGCAGGATGCGCTCATGCGTGACGCCTTGCGCGAAAGCCGCCTGGGACGCCAGCGCTGCCAATGCGAAAATCAGTCTGTTGATCACGATTGCCTCCTAAACTCCAACCGCCAGGAAATCGGGGTGCTGCACCAGCCGCGGCAGGTCGAGCTCGTTCCACTGCCGGCCTTCGGTGTCGGCGTAGCGCGCCCGCGCCCAGGGCGCCGGCTCGCCTTCCTGGTGCCTGAGCTGCGCGGGATTGCGCAGCCCGAGCGAGCGCTCGACGAGCAGGGCGGCGCCCAGCCGGAAGCGCTCGCCCACGAGCAGCAGGCGCGACTGCTCGTCGGGCACGACCGGCTTGCGGCCGAGAAAGGCGGGGAAGTCGACCACGCTGTAGAGGTTGCCGCGGATGTTGGCGATGCCCCGGAACCAGGGCCGCGTCAGCGGCACCGGGGTGATCGCAGGCACCGGCACGACCTCGCCCGCCTCCGCGAGATTCACCAGCCAGGCCTCGCCGCCGACCTGCAGGCCGAGCTTGGACGCGCTGCGTCCCGCCCCGGCGCTTTTCAGGCGCTCGGCGAGCTCGCGCTGGTAGTCGCGCAGCGAGGTCTTGGCCGCCATCAGCCCAGCGCCGAGATCTTGGCGAGGAGATCCGCCTGCTTCACCGGCTTCACGATGTAGTCCTTCGCCCCCTGGCGCAGGCCCCACACCTTGTCGGTCTCCTGGCCCTTGGTGCTGCAGATGATGACCGGGATGTTCCTGGTGGCTTCGTCGTTGGCGAGGATGCGCGTCGCCTGGAAGCCGTTCTGGCCCGGCATCACCACGTCCATGAGCACCAGGTCGGGCTTGAGCTGCTTCACCTTCGCCAGGGCCTCCTCGGCGCTGGCGGCGCTGGAAACGTTGTAGCCGCTCTTGGACAGCATGTCCGTGAGGTGCTGGCGGTCGGTAGGCGAATCGTCGACCACGAGGATGTTCTGGATGGGCATGGCTTGGCCTTTCACGAAGAAGCTCTCCGCGGGTTGACCGTCTCCTGGACGGCCTGGACCAGGCCTTCCTTGGTGAACGGCTTGGTGAGGTAGCGGTCCGACCCGGCGAGGCGGCCGCGCGCGCGGTCGAACACGCCGTCCTTGCTGGACAGCATGATCACCGGCGTGGACTTGAGCTGCGGGTTCTGCTTGATGAGGGCGCAGGTCTGGTAGCCGTCCAGCCTGGGCATCATGATGTCGACGAAGATGACGCGCGGCTGGTGGTCGCTGATCTTGGCGAGCGCGTCGAAGCCGTCCTCGGCGAGGATGACCTCGAACCCGGCCTGGCGCAGGAACATCTCCGCGCTGCGCCGGATGGTGTTGCTGTCGTCTATGACCAGGACCTTGATGGGTCCCGCGTGCGCCTCGCCCACCCAGCGGTCTCCCCGAAAACGCGCGTTTGTTGGCCGACCTCTTCTTTATGAAGATCAGTCCGTTAGTGCAACTATTTGATGTGGAATAATACCTACCTGACCAGCGACCTCAAACAACAAAAGTCACGCTTGCAGGACGATCTTGCCGGCATCCTCAGTACATGAGCCCCGGCAGCCATGTGGCGAGCGGCGGAAAGGCGATGATCAGCGCGATCAGCAGCAGCACGCAGGCGACGAACGGCGTCGCAGCGAGGTAGATGTCGCGCATCGACGTACCGGGCGGCGCCACGCCTTTCATCACGAACAGCAGCAGCCCGAAGGGCGGCGTGGTGTAGCCGACCTCCAGCGCGAGCAGCATGATGAGGCCGAACCAGGTGAGGTCGAAGCCGAGCGTCTTGGCGAGGGGAAAGAAGATCGGCGCGGTCAGCAGCATCATCGACAGCTGGTCCATGAAGCAGCCGAGAAAGAAGATGATGGCCATCATGACAAGCAGCATGCCCAGCGCGCCGACGTCGAACCGGGTCGCCCAGTCGACCAGGCCGCTGGAGGCGCCGGAAAAGGCGAGCAGCTGGCTGAAGGTGGCCGAGCCGAAGATGATGAGGAAAGCCATTACGGTGATGCGCAAGCCCGCATCGACCGACTGCTTGAACGCCTTCCAGGTAAGCCTGAGGTAGCAGGCGGCGAGGACCATCACCCCGAGGCAGCCGACCGCGGCCGCTTCGGTGGGCGTGGCCACCCCGGAGACCATCATGCCGATCACCAGCACGATCACGAACAGCATCGGCACGATGTCCACCAGCACGAGCTTCGCCTTTACCGCGAGCGGCACGGGCTCGACGGCGTAGCGCGGCGCGGCGTCGGGCGCCACGACGGTCCAGGCGAAAATCAGCCCCGTATAGAGCATCGCCAGAATCAGGCCGGGGACCACGCCCGCCAGCAGCAGCGCGCCGACGTCGCTGCGGCCGAGCGTGGCGAGCAGGACCGCGAGCGCCGAGGGCGGAATGATCACCGCCAGGCCCCCGGTCCCCATGATCGGCCCCATCGAAAGGTACTTGCTGTAACCCCGCTTCATCATGTCCGGGACCATCAGCGAGCCGAGCAGCGCGGTCGCGCCCATGCTCGAGCCCGACAGCGATGCGAAGCCCGTGCCGCCGGCGAGCGTCACGTAGGCGAGGCGTCCGGGCACGTTGCCCATCAGCCGGTCGATGGCAGTGAACATCTTCTCCGCGAGCCCGGTGTAATAGAACAGCTCCCCCATCAGCAGGAACATGGGGATGGGCACCAGCGCGAAGCTGGTCATCGCGCCGAAACCGTTGTTGAGCACCTGGACGATCCCGAGCGTGCCGCCCATGAAGAGCAAGGCGCCGGCGATATTGGCGGCGAGAAAGGCGATGGCGATCGGCATGCCGAGCAGCATCAGCGCCACGCTCAGGCCGCACAGCAGCGCAATGGCCCAGTACCATTCCATCGCCGCTACCGGTAGGGGCTCTCGCGGCGCAGCAGCAGCCTGAGGAACTCCAGCGCCATCATGCCGAAGGCGAGCGGCATCGACAGCATCAGCATCCAGCGCGGCATGTCGAAGGAGCGCACGTCCTTCTCGTTCTGGACGAAGTTCTGCACGGTAATGGCGCCGCCGTACCAGGCAAGCACCGCGCACACCGCGAGGCTGACGATCACGATGACCCGCATCAATGCCTGGCGCGGGCGCGGCGGCAGCGCGCCGACCAGCAGCTCGATGTAGATGTGCCCCTTCTCACGCACCAGCCAGGGCGCGCCGAGCAGCGGGATCAGCAGCAGGAAGTACTCGGTGAAGGTAAAGAAATGGGCCGAGCTCTGGTAGCCCAGGTTGCGCAGCACCACGTCGGCGACGATCATGGCCATCATCGCGACCATCAGCACGCCGGCGGCGAGCGCCATGCCGTTCAGGAGGGCGTCGTACCCCCTCGCCAGAGGCTTCACGCGCCGGGGGTCAGCCCGGCGTGAACAGCTGGACCACCTTGTCGTAGTTCTCCATGCCGCCGGCTTTTTCCATGCGTTCCTTCATGCGGGCGAGGCTCGCCGCGCGGGCGCCCTGGACAAAGCGCTTCGACGCATCGGGGGACTGCGCCACGGTCTTGATGCCGCGCTTCTTGAGCTCGGCCTCCTCCTGCTGCCAGAGCTTGGCGAGCGCCTGCAGGCTCTCGCTCTCGTGCTGGACGGCGACGCGCTGCAGGATCTCGCGCGTCTTCGGCGACAGCGCGTTCCACTTCTTCATGTTCACCAGGATGACCAGATCGGTGGAGAAGAAGTCCGGCAGGATGCGGTACTTCAGGTAGCGGTCCCAGTTGAGGTCCATCAGGCCGATCTGCGTCCAGGCGCTCATCTCCACCGTGCCGCGCTCCAGCGCGGTATAGAGATCCGGCGAGTTGATGTTGATCACCTGCGCGCCGAGGTAATTGGTCAGGAAGGCGTTGTAGATCGGGTTGCCGCGCACCTTGAAGCCCTTGATGTCGATATGGCCGCTCGCATCGAGCTTCGGCTCCCTGGTCGACCACAGGCTGAAGCGGATGCCGCTGTCCACCCAGCCGAGCATGTACACGCCGATGCGCCTCTGGTGGATCTGGTTGAAGAGCTCGCTGCCGCCGTTCTTGCGCGCGGTCGGACCGTCGATGGTCGAGGCGGACATCGCATCGCATTCCGGCACCGCTGCGGCATAGAACGCGCACGGCGTGTAGACCATGTCCACCACGCCGTCGCGCACCGCGCCGGGCTGCTGCATCATCGGGATCGCTTCGGGCCCGCCGCGCACCTGGATGGCGAACTCGCCCTTGCCGGCGGCGTTCGCCTTCTTGACGAACTCGAGGAAGCTGCGCGAATAGATGAGCGACGCCGGGAACACGTGCGTTGCACTGATGGCATCGGCCGGCAACGCGGGCGCGGCCGCAAGCGCGCCGGCGAGTGCCGCCGCCAGCGAAAGAAATCTCTTCATATTCTCCTCCTCCGGTTGTCCGAACCTCGCGCGGCATCTTACCATCGGGTCCAGTGACGACGGTCTTTTCCGCGTTCCAGAGCACCGCGCGCGCGCACGGCGCCAGGCCCTTCCTGCAGGTCTTGCCCGAAAAGATCGAGTACAGCTATGGGCAGGCCCTCGCCCTCGTGGAGGACATCGCGGGCCGCTACCGCCGCGCCGGCTACCGGCGCGGCCATCGCGTCGCGCTGCGGCTGCCCAACTGCCCGCAGTTCCTGCTGCATTTCCTCGCGCTCAATTCGCTTGGGGTCTCGGTCCTGCCGCTGAACCCGGATTCGGGCCCGGCCGAGCTTGACTACGTGCTCGGCCACAGCCAGGCGAGCGCGCTGATCACCGGGCACAACCTCGCCGCCCCGCCCCCGGCGCCGGCGCCCGGCGAGGCGAGCGAATGCGCGCTGCTCTACACCTCGGGCACCACCGGCAGGCCCAAGGGCTGCCTGCTCAGCGACTTCTACTTCCTGAACGTCGGCCAGCGCTATCTCGACGAGGGTGGCCTGTGCGAGGTAAGGCACGGCGTCGAGCGGCTGATCACGCCGCTGCCGCTCTTCCACATGAACGCGCTCGCGGTGTCGAGCACCGCGATGATCCTCGCCGCCGGCTGCGTGGTGCAGCTCGACCGGTTCCACCCCAGGACGTGGTGGCGCGACGTCGCCGAATCGCGGGCCACGATCGTGCATTACCTGGGCGTCATGCCGGCGCTTCTCCTTTCGCTGCCGCCCTCCCCGCTCGAGCGCGCCCACGAGGTGCGCTTCGGGTACGGGGCCAACGCCAATCCCAGGGACCACGCCGCCTTCGAGGAGCGCTTCGGCTTTCCTCTGGTCGAGGCATGGGCCATGACCGAGACCGGCGGCGGCGCGCTGATCGCCGCCAGCCGCGAGCCGCGCCACGCCGGCACGCGCTGCATCGGGCGGCCGCCGCCCGGGTTGGAACTTCAAATTGAAGAAAAGTCGGGGGAACTGCTCGTGCGACAAGCGGGGCCCGATCCGCGGCGCGGCTTCTTCTCGGGCTACCTGAAGGATGCCGCGGCGACCGAGGAGGCCTGGCGCGAGGGCTGGTTCCATACCGGCGACGCGGTGCGGCGCGGGCTCGACGGCCAGCTGCATTTCGTCGACCGGCGCAAGAACATCATCCGCCGCGCCGGCGAGAACATCGCCGCGCTCGAGGTCGAAGCGGTGCTCGCCGGCCACCCGGCGATCGCGCAGGTCGCAGTGATCGCGGCGCCCGACGATGTTCGCGACGAAGAGGTTCTGGCCTGCGTCGTTTTGCACGCAGCACAACCCCCGAGCGCCGAGACCGCCGCCTCCATCCAGACCTGGTGCCTGGAGCGGCTCGCCTACTTCAAGGCGCCGGGCCATGTGGCCTTCATCGACGAGCTGCCCACGACCTCCACCAACAAGGTGCAGAAGGCCCGGCTGGCCGATTTCCCTTTGGACCCGGCGCGGCGCTTCGACCTGCGCGCGCGCAAGCGCCGGCCGGCATGAGGCAATCGTACGACGGCGTAGTGCTCGCGGCGCCGGTCAGCGTGCCGTACGTGCGCTACTCGATCCGCTCGGCGCACTGGTGGCTGGCACGCGCTTTTTCCGAAGTACTGAAAAACGCAAAACTCGAAAAACAA
>CAZJJC010000193.1:0-8493 GCA_964546195.1 uncultured Enterobacteriaceae bacterium
CGACCTGTTCCAGCCCAAGGCACCGCCGCTGTTCGGCCTCGATATCTCGTCGTCCTCGGTGAAGATGCTTGAAATCGTCGAGGCCGGCAAGGCCGCCTACCGCGTCGAGCGCTACGCGATCGAGCCGCTGCCCCGCGATGCGGTGGTGGACGGCAACGTCAATAACCTGGAGGCCGTGACCGAAGCGGTAAAGCGCGCCCACAAGCGCCTGGGCACCCGCACCCGGCACGTGGCTATGGCGGTGCCCACCGGCGCCGTGATCTCCAAGAAAATCGTGGTGGCGGCCGGACTGCCCGAGGCCGAGCTCGAGCTGCAGGTCGAGACCGAGGCGAACCAGTACATCCCGTTCGCCCTCGAGGAGGTGAATCTCGATTTCCAGTCGCTGGGCCCGTCTGCGGCGAATCCGGAGGAGCAGGAAGTGCTGATCGCCGCCACCCGCAAGGAGAAGGTCGAGGACCGCGTCGCCGTGGCCGAATCGGCCGGGCTCAAGGCGCTCGTCATGGACGTGGAATCGTTTGCGCAGCAGGCGGCGCTCAGCCTGGTGGTGCAGAGCCTGCCGGGCGGCGGCAGGGACCAGAACGTCGCCGTGGTGGACGTCGGCGCGAACGTCATGAACGTCACGGTGCTGCGCAACGACCAGTCGGTCTACGCGCGCGAGCAGGCCTTCGGCGGCAACCAGCTGACGCACGACATCGTCAGCCGCTACGGCATGAGCCCCGAGGAAGCGGAGAACGCGAAACGCACCGGAGGGCTGCCGGACGACTTCGACGCCGAGGTGCTGCGGCCGTTCATGGAAAACCTGTCGATGGAGGTGCAGCGGGCGCTGCAGTTCTTCTTCACCTCGACGCAGTACCACAGCATCGATCACATCCTGCTCGCCGGCGGCTCGGCGGTGATCCCCGGGCTGGACGCGATTGTGAATACGCGCACCCAGGTCGCGAGCAGCGTCGCCAACCCCTTCGCCTCGATGCAGACCTCGCCCCGCGTGCAGCTGAAGCGGCTGATGATCGACGCGCCCTCGCTCATCGTCGCCTGCGGGCTCGCCATGCGCAGGTTCGACCCGGCATGACCACCGCGCGCATCAACCTGCTGCCGCACCGCGAAGAGCGCCGTCAGGCCGCGCGGCAGCACTTTTTCGTGATCGGCGGCGGCACTGCGGTGCTCGGCGCCCTCATCGTGGTCGCCATGCACGGCTTTTATGCCGCGAAGATCGAGACCCAGGACGAGCGCAACCGCTTTCTCAAGAGCGAGATCGCCAAGCTGGACAAGGAGATCGCCGAGATCGACAAGCTGAAGAGCGAGATCCAGGCGCTGCTCGCGCGCAAGCAGGTCATCGAGACCCTGCAGGCCGACCGCGCCCAGACGGTGCACCTGCTCGATGAGCTGGTGCGCCAGATGCCCGAGGGCGTCTACCTCAGGTCGGTCAGGCAGCAGGGCCTGAACGTCAACGTGGTCGGCTACTCCCAGTCGAACGCGCGCGTGTCCACCCTGATGCGCAACATCGAATCCTCGGACTGGCTCGCCAATCCCGGGCTGGTGGAGGTGAAGGCGAGCAACGTCGCGAAACGCCGGGTGTCGGAGTTCACCCTCAACTTCCAGGTCAAGCGCTCGGAGCCGGTGGATGGGTCGAAGGACGCGGGCAAGGCCAAGCCCGCGGCGAAGAAAGGCTAGCCCATGGCGATCAACTTCAGCGCGATGGTCGATGAAATCAAGCGCACCAACTGGCAGGACCCCGGGACCTGGCATTTCGCGCCCAAGATCCTGGTGCTGCTCACCATCCTGGTGGGCATCCCGGTGGCCGGCTTCTTCCTCGACACGAAAGGGCAGATCGAGGAGCTGGATCGCGGCCGCGCCGCGGAGGAGAAGAACAAGCAGGACTACCTCGGCAAGAAAAGGCAGGCGGTCAATCTCGACCTGCACCGCCAGCAGCTGCGCGAGATCGACACCCAGTTCGGCGCGTTGCTGCGCCAGCTTCCGGACAAGTCGCAGATGGACGCCCTGCTCGTCGACATCAACCAGGCGGGGCTGGGACGCGGCCTGCAGTTCGAGCTGTTCAAGCCCGCGCCGCAGGAGAGCACGCGCGAGTTCTACGCAGAATTGCCCATCCAGGTGAAGGTCCTGGGCACCTATCACGACATGGGGGCTTTCGCGAGCGACGTCGGCCAGCTGTCGCGCATCGTCACGCTGAACGACGTGAAAATCGAGTCCACCAAGGAGGGCAACCTCGCCATGGAGGCCACCGCCCGCACCTTCCGCTACCTCGACGACAGCGAAGTGGCCGCGCAGCGCAAGTCGGCCAAGCCTCCTACGAAGGGCGGCAAGCGATGAGGCGGCTTCTGATCACCGTTGCCACGCTCGCCGTCGCGGCATGCGGCGGCGAGGAGCACCGCGACCTCAAGCAGGAGCTCGGCCAGCTCACCAAGGACTTTCGCGGCCGCGTCGATCCCCTGCCGCAGGTGAAGCCCTACGAGCCCGTTCCGTACACCGCCGAGGGCCAGGTCGACCCGTTCCGGCCGGAGCGCATCGACGTCGCCGGCGCGCGTACCGCGCCGGTCGCGAGCAACTCGCGCATCGTGAAGGAGCGCGACCGGCCGAAAGAGCCGCTCGAGGCCTTCCCGCTCGAATCGATCCAGATGCTCGGCACCATCACGCAGAAGAACGAGACCTTCGCCCTGGTGAAGGCGGGGCTCAACCTGTACCGGGTGCGCAAGGGCAATTACATGGGCCAGAACTTCGGCGTAGTCACCGGGATCGACGAGAGCCAGATCAGCCTCAAGGAGTTGATTCAGGACAGCGGCGGGGAGTGGGTGGAGCGCAACAGCGCCCTCCAATTGGTGGAGACAAAACGATGAAGAAAACCATCGGCATCGCCTGTGGCCTCGCCCTCTGGCTCTGGGCTGCAGGCCTCGCGCTCGCCCAGACCAACAGCATCGAGAGCTTCGAAGTCACGCAGCAGGCCGGCAAGACCGTAGTGCGCATCACCACCAAGGAGCCGCTGCGCAGCGTGCCGCCGAATTTCACCGTAGCCAGCCCCGCGCGCATCGCTTTCGACTTCGCCAATACCGTGAATGCCCTGGGCCGTGCCAGCCAGGATATCGCTCAGGGCGACCTGCGCAGCATGAACATGGTGCAAGGCGCGGACCGTACGCGCCTGGTGCTCAACCTGCGCCGCGCCGTCGCGCACGATACGGCGCTCGACGGCAACACCGTCGTGGTGACGCTGGCCGCTCCGGCGCTCGCGCAGCCCGCGCCGGGCGGGCAGGCCCCGGTGTTCGCCCAAGGCAAAGCCGACGCCAAGCACCAGGTCCGCGATATCGATTTCCGCCGCGGCCCCGCCGGCGAGGGCCGCGTGGTGGTCGATCTGTCCGACGCCACCACCGGCATCGATATCCGCCAGCAGGGACAGAACATCGTGGTGGAATTCATCAAGACGACGCTGCCGGACAACCTGCGCCGCCGCCTGGACGTGGTGGACTTCGCCACGCCGGTCAACAGCGTGAGCACCTTCCAGCAGGGCGACAACGTGCGCATGGTGATCGAGCCGCGCGGGCAATGGGAGCACAACGCCTACCAGTCCGACACCCAGTTCGTGGTCGAGGTAAAACCGGTGGTGGCCGACCCTACGCGGGTGTCGGAGCGCGGCCGCTACACCGGCGAGAAGCTGTCGCTCAACTTCCAGAACGTCGAAGTGCGGGCGGTGCTGAACGTCATCGCCGACTTCACCGACCTCAACATCATCACCAGCGATACCGTCACCGGCAACATCACGCTGCGCCTGAAGGACGTGCCCTGGGACCAGGCGCTCGAAATCATCCTGCAGACGCGCGGCCTGGACAGCCGGCGCGCCGGCAACGTGATCTGGATCGCGCCCCGCGACGAGCTCGCCACGCGCGAAAAGCTGGCGCTGGAGGCGGCCAACCAGATCACCGACCTGGAGCAGACGCGCACCGAATCGTTCCAGATCAACTACCAGAAGGCGATCGACGTGCAGAAGCTGCTGTCCGACCCGGCGCAGCGCATCCTGTCCAAGCGCGGCAGCGCGGTCGTCGACGCCCGGACCAACACGCTGTTCGTGCAGGACGTCCCCAGCCGGCTGGAGGACGTGCGCCGGCTGATCGCCAAGATCGACGTGGCGGTGCGCCAGGTCATGATCGAGGCGCGCATCGTCGAGGCAAACGACGCGTTCTCGAAGAGCCTGGGCGCCCGCCTGGGCATCATCGAGGCCGGCTTCCAGAACCGCAAGCCGCTCGGCTCGAGCCTCAACGTCGGCGCCAACTTCGGCGCGGAAATCCAGAATACCGGCCAGGCCATGGGCATCGTGGAGGGCGACCCGGTGATCATCGGCCCCGGGCTCGCTTCGAACCTGCCGGCAGCCGGTTTCAACAACTTCAACGCGGGCCAGTTCGCCTTCATCCTGTTCAATAGCGGCCTGTCGCGCTTTCTGAGCCTGGAGCTGTCGGCCCTGGAAGCCGACGGCCGGGGCAAGATCGTCGCCAGCCCGCGCGTGCTGACCGCCGACCAGGTCGAGGCGGTGATCGAGCAGGGAACCGAGATCCCCTACCAGCAGGCCACCTCGTCGGGCGCCACGGCGGTCTCGTTCCGCAAGGCCAACCTCGCGCTGAAGGTCAAGCCGCAGATCACGCCGGATGGCAACATCATCATGACGCTCGACGTGAACAAGGATCAGCCCGGCGCGGTCACCCCGGCGGGGGTGCAGATCAACACCAAGCACGTGAAGACCGAGGTGCTGGTGGAGAACGGCGGCACGGTGGTCATCGGGGGCATCTACGAGCAGAACGACCGGACCGATATCACCAAAGTGCCCTTCTTCGGCGACATCCCCGTGCTCGGGTTCTTTTTCCGCAACAACACCACCGCGACCAACAAGACGGAGCTGCTGGTGTTCATCACGCCCCGCATCGTCAACGAGCGCCTCACGATTCGCTGATCGCCCCGTTTTTGTTTCTACAATGGGGGCGTGAAGGGCAACGTTTTCCTGGTCGGGCTGATGGGAGCGGGCAAGACCACCGTCGGGCGGCTGCTCGCGCGGCGCTTGAAGCTGCGCTTTTACGACTCCGACCGCGAGATCGAACGGCGCTGCGGCGTGAAGCTCCCGGTGATCTTCGAGATCGAGGGCGAGGCCGGCTTTCGCGCCCGCGAGGAGCAGGCGATCGCCGAGCTCACCGCGCTGCAGGGCATCGTGCTCGCCACCGGAGGCGGCGCGGTGCTTTCGGAACAGAGCCGGCGGCGCCTTGCCGGCTGCGGCACGGTGGTCTACCTCAACGCGCGGCCCGAGGACCTGTTCCAGCGGGTGCGCCAGGACCGCAACCGGCCGCTGCTGGCGGGCGCCGACCCGCTGCGCCGGCTGCGCGAGTTGCATGCCGAGCGCGACCCGCTGTACCGCGCGCTCGCCGATCTGGTCATCGAGACGGGCACCCAGAGCGTGCCCGCGCTGGCGCGCGCGCTGCTCGAGCGTCTGGAGGAGCGATGGAAAGCCTCCGCGTAGCCCTCGGCGAGCGCTCCTACCCGATCCACATCGGCGCCGGCCTGCTCGAGCGCTCCGAGCTGTACCTTCCTTTTCTCAGCGCGGGCAGTGCCGCCATCGTCACCAACGAGGTGGTCGCGCCGCTTTATCTTTCGAAGCTGAAGCAGGCGCTCCAGGGCGTGCGGGTCGCCGAGATCGTCGTGCCCGACGGCGAGCAGGCCAAGTCCTGGCAGACCCTCGAGCGCGTATTCGACGCCCTGCTCGAGGCGCGCTGCGGGCGCGACACGCTGCTTGTCGCGCTGGGCGGCGGCGTGGTCGGCGATCTGGCCGGGTTCGCCGCCGCGGTATACCAGCGCGGCATGCCCTGGCTGCAGGTGCCGACCACGCTGCTCGCGCAGGTCGATTCCTCGGTCGGCGGCAAGACCGCGATCAACCACGCGCGCGGCAAGAACATGATCGGCGCCTTCCACCAGCCGCTCGCGGTGGTCTCGGACGTGGCGACCCTGGAGACCCTGCCGCAGCGGGAACTGCGCGCCGGGCTGGCCGAAGTCATCAAGCACGGCCTGGCACTGGACGCGGCTTTCGTGGAATGGCTCGAGGGGCACATGGAGGAGCTGCTGGCCCGTCAGCCCGAAGCCGTGAGCTTCGCGGTGAAGCGCTGCTGCGAGCTCAAGGCCGCCATCGTGGCCGCCGACGAGCGCGAGACCGGGGTGCGGGCGCTGCTCAACTTCGGCCACACTTTCGGCCATGCGATCGAGGCGGCGACCGGCTACGGCGCCTGGCTGCACGGCGAGGCGATTGCGGCCGGCATGGTCATGGCTGCGGCGCTTTCCAAGAATCTAGGCTTGATTGGGCAAGAGGAAGTGGACCGGGTGCGACGCCTGATCACGCGCGCCGGGCTGCCGGTCGCCGGTCCGCGCGTTGCTCCGGAGCGGTTCATGGAATTGATGGCGGTGGACAAGAAGGCCGCACAGGGAAGGGTGAGATTCGTGCTGCTGGAAGGCATCGGCCGAGCCGCGCTTAGCGGCGGCATCGATGAGCGCTTGGTGCGCCAAGCCATTGTCGCTGCAGCGCAGTAATTGTATATTCAGCAGTTCCGCCATGAACTTGGCTCATTACCTTCCAAGTCGGCAGGGGCTGTACGACCCCGCGAACGAGCACGACGCCTGCGGCGTCGGCTTCGTCGCGCACATCAAAGGCAAGAAATCCCACACCATCGTCGAGCAGGGCCTCACGGTGCTGCGCAACCTCACGCACCGCGGCGCAGTCGGCTGGGATCCCAAGCTCTCGGACGGCGCGGGGCTGCTGATCCAGATTCCCGACCGTTACCTGCGCGAGGAGATGGCGAAGCAGGGCGTGAGGCTGCCGCCGGCCGGGCAGTACGGCGTGGGCATGGTGTTCCTGCCGCGCGACCCGGCTTCGCGCATCGCCTGCGAGTACGAGATCGAGCGCGCGATCAAGGACGAGGGCCAGGTGCTGCTCGGCTGGCGCGACGTGCCGGTGGACTCGAGCGACCTCGCCGAGCCGGCGCGCAAGCTCGAGCCGGTGATCCGGCAGGTGTTCATCGGGCGCGGCCGCGGCGTCACGGTCACCGATGCGCTGGAGCGCAAGCTCTACATCATCCGCAAGAGCTCGGGCCACGCCATCCAGGCGCTCCAGCTGCAGCACGGCAAGGAGTTCTACGTGCCGTCGCTGTCGGCGCGCACCCTCTGCTACAAGGGCATGCTGCTCGCCTACCAGGTCGGCGAGTACTACCTCGACCTGAAGGACGCGCGCGTCGAGTCGGCGCTCGCCCTGGTGCACCAGCGCTTCTCCACCAATACCTTTCCATCGTGGGACCTGGCGCATCCGTTCCGCATGATCTGCCACAACGGCGAGATCAATACGCTGCGCGGCAACGTCAACTGGATACGCGCGCGCCAGGGCGCGATCTCCTCGCCGATCCTGGGCAAGGACCTGGAGAAGATCTGGCCCCTGATCTACCCCGGCCAGTCCGACTCGGCGTCGTTCGACAACGCGCTGGAGCTGCTGGTCATGGGCGGCTATTCGGTGGCCCACGCCATGATGATGATGATCCCGGAGGCGTGGGAGAACCACGGCCTCATGGATCCCGCGCGGCGCGCGTTCTACGAGTACCACGCGGCGATGATGGAGCCCTGGGACGGCCCGGCCTCGATCGCCTTCACCGACGGGCGCCAGATCGGCGCGACGCTCGACCGCAACGGCCTGCGGCCCTCGCGCTACATCGTCACCCAGGACGACCTGGTCATCATGGGCTCGGAGTGCGGCTGCCTGCCGGTGCCGGAAGAGCGCATCGTCAAGAAATGGCGCATGCAGCCGGGCAAGATGTTCCTGGTCGACCTGGAGAAGGGCCGCATCGTCGACGACAAGGAGCTGAAGGATGCGCTCGCCAGCGCGCGGCCCTACGCCGAGTGGATCGAGCGCATCCGCGTCAAGCTGGACGAGGTCGAGAGCGAAAAGACGCCGCCGCTCAAGTCGGGCGTGCCGCTGCTCGACCGGCAGCAGGCCTTCGCCTACACGCAGGAGGACCTCAAGTTCATCATGGAGCCGATGGCCGCGGCCGGCGAGGAGCCGATCGGCTCCATGGGCAACGACTCGCCGCTGGCGGTGATCTCGAACAAGAACAAGACGCTTTACCACTATTTCAAGCAGCTCTTTGCGCAGGTCACCAACCCCGCGATCGACCCGATCCGCGAGGACCTGGTGATGTCGCTGGTGTCGTTCATCGGTCCGAAGCCCAATTTGCTCGGCATCGACGAGATGAACCCGCCGCTGCGCCTCGAGGTGTCGCAGCCGGTGCTCGACTTCTTCGAGATGGAGAAGATCCGGCACATCGAGCGCTATACCAGCGGCAAGTTCAAGTCGTGGGAGCTCGACATCACCTACCCGGTGGCCTGGGGCAAGCAGGCGGTCGAGGCGAGCCTTGCCTCGCTCGCGGCGCAGGCCGAGGACGCGGTGCGCTCGGGCTATTCGATCATCGTCATCTC
>CAZJJC010000194.1:0-2948 GCA_964546195.1 uncultured Enterobacteriaceae bacterium
CTCGTCCGCGATCTCGAGGAGCTCGCCCCGCACCCCGAAGCGCTCGTTGAGCGCTTGGGGCGGCTGCGCGGGCTGCGGCAGCAGACGCGCCTCCAGGTTCTGCAGCACGATGGTGTTCAGCTGCGTCACCGCCTTGGCGGCGCGGTAGTAGCGCTGCATCATGGCCTCGCTCGCGCGGCGTTGCGTGGTGTCGCCGAATCCGAGCTGCGCTGCGAGCGCGCTCTGGAAATCGAAAACGATGCGGTCTTCGCGCCGGCCGGCGAGGTAGTGCAGCCGTATGCGCAGGTCCTGGAACGCGCGCTCGTGGCGCGCGAGCTGGCGCGCCTCGCGCCGCTCGAGCAGGCCGTGGGCGACGAGGTCGCTCCATTTGCGCCCGATGCCGCTCGCGCCCGCGATCCACTGGATGGTGTGCAGGTCGCGCAGGCCGCCCGGGGCCTCCTTCACGTTGGGCTCGAGCGAGTAGGGCGTGTCCTGGTGCTTGGCGTGGCGCTGCTCCTGCTCGAGCTTCTTCGCCTTGAAGAAGGACACGGGGTCCGCGTTGCCTTTCAGGGCTGCGACCAGCTCGGAAAACAAGCGGCGGCCGCCGGCGAGATAGCGCGCTTCCATGAGCGTGGTGCGGATGGTGATGTCCTCGGCCGCCGCTTGCGTGCAGCCCTGCACGGTGCGCACGCTGTGGCCGATTTCGAGCCCGATGTCCCAGAGCGTGCCGATCAGCTTCTCGATGCGCGCCTTGTCCGCCTCGCCGACTTCGCCGGGAAGCAAAACCAGGAGGTCGACATCCGACCCGGGGTAGAGCTCCGAGCGCCCGTAGCCGCCGGTGGCGACGAGCGCCGCGCCCTGCACCGCGGCCTGCGCCCAGAGCGTCCTGATCGTGCGATCGACGAGCGCGCTGTGCCGGCGCAGGAGCAGCGGCGCATCGGGCCGCTCGAAGTACGCTGCGCGCAGCGCCTGGCGCTCCGCGGCAAGGCTCTGGCGCAGGTCAGCCAACGAGCGCCGGCTCCGCCATAGAGCCCGCCGACAGCGTCAGCACCTCGTAGCCCCTCTCGGTCACGGCGACCGTATGTTCCCACTGCGCGGACAGGCTGTGGTCCTTGGTGACGATGGTCCAGCCGTCGGCGAGCTCGCGGATCCCGGGCTTGCCGGCATTGATCATCGGCTCGACGGTGAAGGTCATGCCCGGCTCGAGCGGCATGCCGGTGCCGGGGCGGCCGTAGTGCAGCACCTGCGGCTCCTCGTGGAACTTGCGGCCGATGCCGTGGCCGCAGAACTCGCGCACCACGGAATAGCCGTGCTTCTCGGCGTGCGCCTGGATCGCCGCGCCCAGGTCGCCCAGGCGCGCGCCGGGGCGTACCTGGCGGATGCCGAGCCACATGCATTCGTAGGTCACCTCGACCAGGCGGCGCGCCTGGATGCTGGGCTCGCCGACACAGAACATGCGGCTCGAGTCGCCGTGGAAGCCGTCCTTGATCACCGTGATGTCCACGTTGAGGATGTCGCCCGCCTTCAGCACCCGGTCGCCCGGAATGCCATGGCACACCTGGTGGTTCACCGAGGTGCAGATCGACTTCGGGAACGGCTTGTAGCCCGGCGGCGCGTAGTTCAGGGGCGCCGGGACCGTGCCCTGGACGCGAACCATGTAGTCATGGCACAGGTCGTTCAGCTTTCCGGTGGTGACGCCGGGCTTGACCTGCGGTGCGACGAAATCCAGCACCTCGGAGGCGAGGCGACCGGCAATGCGCATCCGCTCGATCTCCTCGGCGGTCTTCATGACTACGGCCATTGATGCCCCTGATTATGCTAGAATTTCGGGCTGATTTGCGATTGCAGCAAGTCAAATTTCCGGCCTGGGCGGCTTAGGGTTCCCCGATGGGTTGCGCCATCGGGGTTCGCGCATCAGGCCTTCGATAAACCCTAATGGAGAACTTAGTGTCTGTAACGATGCGTCAAATGCTGGAGGCGGGCGTGCATTTCGGGCACCAGACCCGCTACTGGAACCCGAAGATGGCGCCGTACATCTTCGGCCACCGCAACAAGATCCACATCATCAACCTGGAAAAGACCCTGGCGATGTACCAGGAGGCGCTCAAGTTCGCGCGCCAGCTCGCCGCCAACCGCGGCAATCTTTTGTTCGTCGGCACCAAGCGCCAGGCGCGCGAGATCGTGCGCGAGGAGGCGCTGCGCTGCCAGATGCCGTTCGTCGACCACCGCTGGCTCGGCGGCATGCTGACGAACTTCAAGACGGTGAAGCAGTCCATCAAGCGCCTGCGCGAGCTGGAGACCATGCAGCAGGACGGCAGCTTCGAGCGCATGGCGAAGAAGGAAGCCCTCGGGCTGCAGCGCGAGATGGACAAGTTGAACCGCTCCCTCGGCGGCATCAAGGAGCTTTCCAGCCTGCCCGATGCCCTCTTCATCATCGACGTGGGCTACCAGAAGGGCGCGGTGGCCGAAGCGAACAAGCTGGGCGTGCCGGTGATCGGCGTGGTCGACACCAACCACACGCCCGCCGGGATCGATTATGTGGTTCCGGGGAACGACGATTCCAGCCGCGCGATCCGCCTGTACGCGCGCGGCATGGCCGACGCCGTGCTGGAAGGGCGCAGCCAGTCGCTGGAGGAAGTGGTTTCCGCCTCGCGCGACGAGTTCGTCGAGGTGGAAGAGGAAGAGGGCGGCCGGTAAGCTGCGCCACACGGAACGCGAAAAGGCGGAAGGCGAGAAAAGGGGCCCTGTGCCCCTTTTTTTCAACGTAAGGAGTCTGCAAGGATGGCAGAGATCAGCGCAGCCCTGGTGAAGGAGCTTCGTGAGCTCACCGGGCTCGGAATGATGGAGTGCAAGAAGGCGCTGGCCGAAGCCGGCGGCGATCTCAGGAAGGCCGAGGAGCTGCTGCGCATCAGGAGCGGCGCGAAAGCCAGCAAGGCCGCGGGCCGCATCGCCGCCGAGGGCGTGGTCGG
>CAZJJC010000195.1:0-4968 GCA_964546195.1 uncultured Enterobacteriaceae bacterium
GGTCTACCACGTCGAGCCGTTCCACCCCGGGCTGGGCAACTTCGCCGACTGCGGCAACTTCAGCGTCGACTACGGAGAGCAGTTCTCGGTGCAGATCGTCGCCGCCAAGGCCGGCCTGGAAAGGCCCGGCACGCCGGTGTACAAGCGCTGGCAGGCGATGTGCCTGAAGCAGCTCGACGGGCGCGAGCCGAAGCACGGCGCGCTCTGGGCGTCGTACTTTCCCGGGCTGACCTTCGAGTGGTATCCCAACGTGCTGGTGGTATCGCACCTGATCCCGCGCTCGCCCAACCGCACCACCAACGTGGTCGAGTTCTACTACCCCGAGGAGATCGCCCTCTTCGAGCGCGAGTTCGTCGAGGCGCAGCAGGCCGCCTACGCCGAGACCGCGATCGAGGACAACGAGATCTGCGAGCGCCTCGACCGCGGCCGCCGCGCGCTGTACCAGCAGGGCATCGACGACGCCGGCCCCTACCAGTCGCCGATGGAAGATGCCGAGGTTCACTTCCATGAATGGCTCCACGCTCGTCTCGACCGGTGAATTAGAGAACAACCTTTCGCGCTGGCGCGTGTTCGACTGCCGGCACGACCTCGCCCAGCCCGATCTTGGCGAGCAGCAGTATGGCGAAGGGCATATTCCCGGCGCGCTGTTCGCGCATCTCGATCGCGACCTCTCCGGCCGCAAGACCGGGACGAACGGCCGCCATCCCCTGCCCGACCCGCAGGATTTCGAGAAGTGGCTCGAGAAGACCGGCCTTACCCCGAAGGACCAGGCCGTGTGCTACGACGCCGGGCCGGGCGCGATGGCGGCGCGGCTATGGTGGATGCTGCGCTGGATCGGGCACGACAAGGTCGCCGTCCTCGACGGCGGGTTTGCGAAATGGAGAAAAGAGGGACACCGGGTCACGATCGACGTGCCGCTCTTCACGCCTCTCAACTATCCCATCAAGTTGCGCAAGGATTCGGCAGTCGAGGTCTCGATGCTCGCGAGGGAGCTGCGCAAAGCCTTCCTGCTGGATGCCCGCGCCCCTGCGCGTTACCGCGGCGAGCAGGAACCGATCGACCCGGTTGCCGGCCACATTCCGGGCGCAAGCAACCGATTCAACGCCGAGAACCTGTCGCCGGACGGAACATTCAAGCAACCGGAGGCGCTCAAAAGCGAGCTCCTCAAAGTGCTGGAAGGACGCCAGCCCTCCGAGGTCGTGCACTACTGCGGATCGGGTGTCGCCGCGTGCCACAACCTGCTCGCGATGGAGCTCGCCGGGCTGCCGGGCGGCAAGCTCTACGCCGGCTCCTGGAGCGAGTGGAGCGCGGACCCCCAAAGACCTGTCGTTACAGGCGCAGCCTGAGGCTGCTTGCTCGCTGACGCGCTCGTCGTTCTGCATTTCCTCATCGTCGCGTTCATCGCCGGCGGCCTGGTGGTGGTCTGGATCGGCGCGGCGCTCGGCTGGGGCTGGGTGCGCAACCCCTGGTTTCGCTACCTGCACCTGGGCGCCATCGCCTATGTCGCCGGCGAAGCGCTCCTCGGCATCGTCTGTCCGCTCACTGTGTGGGAAGACCTGCTGCGCGGCGGAGCGCGGTCCGAGTCGTTCGTCGGCCGCTGGGTGCGCTATTTCATCTACTACGAGGCGCCGGAATGGGTGTTCACCACGGCTTACGTCGCCTGGACGCTTGCCACGCTGCTCACCTTGCGGCTGGTGCCTCCGAGGATCAGCCGCGCAGCGCCTTCATGACGCTCGCGTCCTCGAGCGCCTGCTCAGGCTTGCCCTCGAAGATGATCTCGCCGCGGTCGATCGCGTAGAGCCGGTCGGCGATGCGCGCCGCGTTGGCGAGGTTCGACTCGGCGATGAGCAGCGACACGCCGAGGTCCTCGATCTTGAGCACCGCATCGCGGAAGCGCTTGACCACCACCGGAGCGAGCCCCTCGAACGCCTCGTCCAGCAGCAGCAGCGTCGGGGCGAGCGCCATGCCGCGCGCGATGGCGACCATCTTGCGCTGGCCGCCGCTCAGGTTCATGCCCCGGCGGCCCAGCAGCTCGCGCACCTCGGGGAAGACCGCGAATACGCGCTCCTCGATGTCCCCGATTTCAAGCTTGCGTCTTGCTTTTACCGACATCCAGCGGCTGATCATCATGTTCTCCGCCACCGTGAGCTCGGGGAAGATCTCGCCGCCCTCGGGCGCGTAGCCCATGCCGCGCCGCGCCCGCTGGTGCACGGGCAGCGAGGTGACCTCCTCGCCGTGAAACAGGATCTGGCCGGACCCGACCGGCAGAAAGCCCATAATGCTTTCCATGGTGGTGGTCTTGCCGGCGCCGTTGCGCCCCACCAGGCAGACCACTTCGTGCTCGCGCACGCTGAGCGAGACCTTGCGCAGGATGTGCGCGGAACCACGCCAGGCGTCGATGTTCTTCACCTCGAGCATGATCAGACGTCGGTCCCGAGCAGGTACTTCGCCACGTCGCTGTTGCGGCGGATCTCCTCCGGCGGGCCGTCGGCGAGGAACCTGCCTTCGTGCATGACCACGACGCGGTCGGAGTACTTGAACACCACGTCCATGTCGTGCTCGATGACCACCGCCGTGATGCCGCCGCCCCGCACCACCGAGGACACGGTGTCCATGATCTGCGCCTTGTCGCGCGTGCTGACGCCGCTGGTCGGCTCGTCGAGGAACAGCAGCTTCGGGCGCAGCGCGTAGGCCACCGCCACGTCGAGCAGCTTGCGCTCGCCCTGCGCCAGGTCGCGCGCAGTGGCCTGCGCCTTGGCGCCGATGCCGAATTGCTCGAGCAGGCCCGAGGCCTCCTGCGTGACCGCGGCATCGCGCTCCGCGGGCGCGAGGAACCGCCGCGTCTTGCCTTCGCGCGCGAAGATCGACAGCGCGACGTTGTCCAGGACCGACAGGTCGTCGAACAGGTTCACCAGCTGGAAGCTCCTGGCGATCCCCGCCCGGATGCGCTGGTGCACCGGGGCATGGGTGATGTCGCGATCGCCGATGAAGATTTTGCCGCTGTCGGGCAGCAGGAACGCGCTGATCAGGTTGACGAGCGTGGTCTTGCCCGCACCGTTGGTGCCCACGAGCGACAGGAACTCACCTTCGTTGACGACGAAATCCACGCCGTCCACGGCGCGCGTATCGCCGAAGTGCTTCTTGAGCGCCTGGGTGCGCAGAAGCGTCATTTGAGCTTCGCGCCGAGCCGCACCGCGCTGCCCACGATTCCCGCGGGCAGGAAGGTGACCAGCACGATCAGGATCACGCCGAGGGTGATCTGCCAGTACTGGGTAACCGCCACCGCATAGACCTCGAGGTAGTTGAACAGCACCGCCCCGACGATGGGACCGGTGAAATTGCGGAACCCGCCGAGCACCGCGAAGAACACGATCTTGCCCGACTGCGGCCAGTAGAGGACGTCGGGGGTCACCAGCCCGTTGAGCGGCACCCACAGGATCCCGGCAAGGCCGGTGAAGATCCCGGACACGAGAAATGCGTACCAGCGGTAGCGCCAGATGCGCACCCCGAGAAAGCGTGCGCGGGTTTCGTTGTCGCGGATCGCCTGCAGCGTCTTGCCGAACGGCGAGTGCACGATGAGCCACATCAGCACCGTGCACACGCAGAACAGCGCGAGCACGTAGTAGTAGTAGGAAGTGATGAACTTGGGGTAAGCGTCGGCGCCCGGGAAGCGCACCAGGCCCCCCAGCAGGCTGAGCTGCGAGAACGGCACGCGCAGCCCGTCGGTGCCGCCGGTGATCCAGAAAAACTTGTAGGCGAGCGTCCACAGCACCTGGGAAAGGGCGAGCGTCAGGATGGCGAAGAAGATCCGCGTATGCCGCACGCACACCACCCCCAGCAGCGCGGCGAGCGCGGCCGAACAGACGACGCCCCCGAGGATGAACAGCTCCATCGAGGACACGCCGAGATAGCGCATCATCAGCGCGACGCTGTAGGCGCCGGCGCCCAGGAACGCGGAATGGCCGAACGAGAGCAGCCCGGTGTAGCCGAGCAGCAGGTTGAAGCCGAGCGCGGCGATCGCCAGGGTGAGGCCGTAGGTCAGAAGCTGCGTCTGATAGATGCCGGCGAGCGCAGGAAACGCGAGCAGCACGGCGAGGATCGCCGCGGCAAGGGCCATCCTGCGGCGGCTCAGGCTTTCCTCCCGAACAGGCCCGTGGGGCGGATGAGCAGCACGATGGCGGCGATCAGGTACAGCGCGGCGAGCTCGATTTCCTCCCAGAACTGGATGGTGATGGTTCTCAGGGCGCTCACGATCAGCGCCCCGACCAGCGCGCCCTCGAGGCTGCCCAGGCCCCCGATCACCACCACGACGAACGCCATCACCAGGACTTCCACGCCCATGCCGAGCACCGCGGCCTGGCTCGGCACCACGATGGCGCCGCCGAGCCCGGCCAGGAAGCAGCCCAGGCCGAAAGCGAGGATGTAGATGCGCCCGACGTCGATGCCCAGCGCCGCGGCCATGCGCCGGTCCTGCGCCGTGGCCCGCAGCAGGACGCCGAACTTGCTGCGGTACACGAAGGCCCAGATGCCGAGCGCCGCGATGATCCCGACGCCGATCATCAGCACGTTGTACACGGGGTAAGGCAGCCCGCCGATCTGGATCAGCCCGACGGAATCGACCAGCCCGCTCGCGGTGAGCGGCGTGCCGCCCCACACCAGCCGGATGACATCCTCGAGCACCAGCAGCAGGCCGAAGGTCACGAGCAGCTGGTACTCCTCCGGCCGCCGGTAGAACGGCCGGATCAGCGTCGGCTCGATCGCGAGTCCGATGAGCCCGACCGCGATCGCGCCGAGGAGCAGGAAGATGAACAGCGCGGCCGGCGGAAGCGCGGACCCCGCCGCGGCCACGGACCAGGCGGTGACGTAGGCGCCGAGCGCATAGAAGCTGCCGTGCGCCATGTTGACGATCCCCATCACGCCGAAGATGAGGCTCAGGCCGGCGGCGATGAGGAACAGCACCGCGGCGTA
>CAZJJC010000196.1:0-8016 GCA_964546195.1 uncultured Enterobacteriaceae bacterium
GCGGTCGGGCATCGTGATTCCGCTCATCGCGGTGCATCTGTTCGTCTTCTACTACGGCATCATGGGGGACATCACGCCGCCGGTGGGCCTTGCCACCTTCGCCGCGGCGGCGATCTCGGGCGAGGACCCGATCAAGACCGGGCTGCAGGGCTCGGTGTACGCGCTGCGCACCGTCGTGCTGCCGTTCGTGTTCGTGTTCAACCCCATGCTGCTGCTCATCGACGTGCGCGGCTGGCTCGAGGTCGCGCTGGTGGCGTTCGCCGCGACCGTGGCGTCGCTGCTGTTCGCCGCGGCCACGCTCGGCTGGTTCCGCACGCGCTGCAGGTGGTGGGAGATCGTGCTGCTTCTTGCCGCCACCTTCGCGCTCTTCCGGCCCGATTACTTCATGGACAGGATCGCCGCGCCGTATACCGAGGTGCCGGCGAAGGAGATCTTCAAGGTGGCGGGCGAGCTGCCCGAGAACGACCGCCTGGTGCTGCTGATCGAAGGCACCACGATCGAGGGCGAGGACGTGAGAAAGACCGTGGCGGTGCAGCTCGGCGCGCCGGGCGACGGGCGCAAGCGCCTGGCCGAGGCGGGCCTCACCGTGACGGCGCTCGGGCCGCAGGTGCAGGTGGCGGCGGTGCGCTTCGGCAGCCGGGCGCGCAAGTCGGGCTTCGAGCAGGGCTTCCAGGTGGCCGCCGTCAAGCTGCCGACCCGGCGCCCCTCGGAGCACTGGATTTACATTCCGGGGCTCGCGCTCGCCGCGTTCGTGTGGTTCCTGCAGCGCGCCCGCACGCGTCCCCGCTCCGGCCTCCGCAGGAAGAAGGCCGGCGGCGCGGCCGCTTCAGGCATCTGAGGGCACGCCTTGTACTTTGCGCGTGAGGCGCAGCGCCCATGCGCTGGCGGGCTTATGCACCCTGCGTTCGGCGAGGTAGTGCCTGGCGCGCGAGCGCATGCCGGCGCGCGAAGCCGCTTCGATCAGGGTGAGCGAGATCAGGTCGCGCTGGGCGTGGCTGCCGCCGAAACGGTGGGCGATGTCGCGCACCGGCTCGATGTGCTCGACCGCCGCGGCGTACTGTCCGCGCGCGAAGGCAGCGATGCCTCGGGCGAGCGGCAGCGCCACCTCGCGCGACATCATGCCGTTGCTGCCCTTCTGCTCCGCGGCCGCGGCCAGCGCGCGAAGCTGGCGGTCCATGGCCGCCTCGCGAGCGGTGGCCGCGAAGGCGAGCATGGCGTGGAAATCATTGAACGCGTAGAACCCCTGGTCGCTCTCCTGGCGGGCTTGCCATTCGTCGGCGATGATGTCGAAGCGCCGTCCCACATCCGCGCCTTCCAGGTGCAGGCGCCACAGCAGCGCGCTGGCGTCGAGGAGCGGCAGCACGAACTGCGCGGGCTGCGGATGGATCGCGGCGTCGTACAGGGCGAGGGCGCGCTCGTACTGGGCGCCGTCCAGGTGGAACAGCGCGAGGTGCCACCAGTTATGGAAGGCGAAGGAGTTGTCGGGCACCCAGTCGTCCCGGCGCGACTCGAGCCAGGCCAGGCCTTCGTCGATGCGGCCCTGCATCTCCATGACATGCGCGACCGCGTGCACCGCCCAGGCGTCCTTCGGCTGCAGGGCGAGCGCGCGGCGCCCGGCCGCCTCGGCCTGCGCGTACTGGTTCATTTCCTCCAGGCCGAAGGCATGCATGCCGAGCACGTACGAATAGCCGGGCACCGACTCGTCCCAGTGCGGCAGGACGCGAGACACCCGGTTGCGCAGGTTCTGCGCATCGCCGCGGAAGAAGTCCATGAGGTGCGCCACCTGCAGCGCCAGGGCGTCGCGCGGGTAATCGACCAGCACGAGGTCGAGCTGCCGGCAGCCCGCGTCCCAGTCACCGTCGAGAAAGCAGCGCGTGGCCGCCATCAGGCCGCGCTCGCGCTCGTTGGCGCGGCGGCCATGGCGCTGCGCTTCGGCGAGCGACGCCTCGATCGCCGGCACGAGCTGCTTCTCGCTCATCGTGAAGAGCGCGAGCGCCTTGAAAAGATGCCCCGGCACGAAGTCCGGCGCTTCGGCGAGCGTCGCGTCGATGGTGGCGACCGGATCGCCGACATAGGCCTGCAGTTGCCAAAGGGCTTTCTCGTAGCCGGCCAGCGCGTGCGGGCTGGCCGAAGAAACGGGTACGTCGCGCGCATCGCGGTGCATCGGGTTTTCTCGAGACAGACAGTGGGCAGGAGGATACGGTCCCGCGCTGCAGCATGCAATCCTCGCATTGCCCGGCGCGGTGCGGAGCCTTACATTCGCCCGATGCTCGCTGTCGAGAACATCACCAAGCGCTTCGCCACGGCCGACGGCGGGGTGACCGCGCTCGACGGCCTGTCGCTCGAGGTCCCGAAAGGCCGCTTCGTGGCGGTGATCGGCCCCAGCGGCTGCGGCAAGTCGACGCTTTTCAACATCATCGGCGGCCTGGCGGAGGGCTACGAGGGCCGCGTCGCGATCGACGGCCAGCCGGTGAGCGGCGTGCACCGCGACGTCGGCATGGTGTTCCAGGAGGAGTCGACCTTTCCCTGGCTGACCACGCTGGAGAACGTCGGTTTCCCGCTGGATGTCGCCGGCGTGCCGAAGGCCGAGCGCCTGGCGCGCGCCGGCAGCCTGCTGCGCCTGGTCGGCCTGGAGGGCTTCGAGCACCGCTACCCGGCCGAGCTCTCCGGCGGCATGCGCCAGCGCACCGCGATCGCCCGCACGCTCGCCTTCGAGCCGAAGCTGCTGCTCATGGACGAGCCCTTCGGCGCGCTCGACGAGCAGACTCGCCTGCTGCTGGGCGACCAGGTGCTGCGCATCCACCGCGAGCTCGCGCAGACCACGCTGCTCATCACCCACAGCATCACCGAGGCGGTGCAGCTCGCCGACCAGGTGGTGGTGATGACCTACCGCCCCGGGCGCGTGAAGCGCATCGTGGAGGTGAAGCTCCCCCGGCCGCGCGACTCGGCCATCGTTTCCAGCCCGGAGTTCGGCCGCCTGGTGGCCGAAGTCTGGTCCGACCTGCGCGAGGAAGCCTCGCGCGGCATGCAGGACATAGAATCCCATCGCAAGGAGGAGATCACGTGAATAGAGTCTTGATAAGCATTCTTCTGTTGTCTTTCGCTGCGCCATCCCTTTCCCAGGACAAGGTACGCGCCGCCATCGGCCAGCGCGGCCTGTTCGACACGCACTTCATCCCGCAGGGCGTGGAGCAGGGCATCTTCAAGAAGAACGGCATCGAAGTCGAGATGACCTGGACGCGCGGCGGCGCCGAGACGCTGCAGGCCATCATCACCGACAGCGCGGACGTGGCCATCGCTAACGGCATCCTCGGCGTGATCGGCGCGGCCTCGAAAGGCGCGCCGGTGAAGATCGTGAGCGCGCAGATGACCGGCGCGCCGGACCTCTTCTGGTACGTGCGCGCCGACAGCCCGGTGAAGGCCATGAAGGACCTGGAAGGCCGCACCATGGGCTACTCGCGCCCGGGCTCCTCCACCCACCTCGTGGCGCAGGCGCTCGCCACGCATTTCAACGTCAAGCCCAAGCTGGTCTCCACCGGCGGCGTGCCCGACACGCGCACCCAGGTGATGTCCGGGCAGATCGACGCCGGCTGGTCGGCGCCGCCGTACAACCTGGATCTCGTGAACGACGGCAAGATCCGCGTCGTCGCGCGCGGCACCGAGCTTCCCGCGATGAACGACCCGCCCGTGCGCGTCACCGCCGCGCGCGTGACGTTCCGGACCGAGACGCGCGACGTCGCGCGCCGCGTCATGAAGGCCTCCCCCGAGTCGCTCGACTGGGTGTACGCCAACCCCGAGAAGGCCGCGCAGTGGTACGCCGGCTTCGCCAAGATCACCCCCGAGGTGGCGCTGCAGACGCACAAGATCTTCCCGCGCCAAGCGGTCGCCGGCTGGCCGGTGCGCGGCTTGAAGCAGAACCTCGAGGAAGCCGTGCAGGGCAAGCAGCTCGCGAAACCCATGGCGCAAGCCGAAGCCGAGAAGCTCCTGTACGACTTCGTCTTCCAGCCTTGAAGGAAAAACTGGCCGGCCTCGCCGGCCTTGCAGTGCTCGCCGCCTTCCTCGAGCTCGCGGTGCGCGCCGGCTGGGTGTCGCACCTGGTCGTCGCGCCGCCCTCGGCCCTGCCCGCGGCCTTCGTGCGCCTGTGGCACGAAGGCCTGGTTGCCGGGCCGGTCGGCATCACGCTCGCGCAGGCCTTCACCGCCACGCTCGCCGCGACCGCCATCGGCATCCCGTGGGGCTACCTCCTGTGGAAGAAGCCCGTCCTCGGTGAGGCCTACACCCCCTGGATCGGCGCCGCCTTCGCCGCGCCCACGGTGCTGCTCTTCCCGCTGTTCCTCGTGCTCTTCGGCCGCGGCTACGCCACCACCATCTTCGTCGGCTTCATCGCCGCGGTGATCCCGATCACGCTGAAGACCAAGGAAGCCTTCGCCGCCGTGCCCAAGGTCCTGCTCGATGTCGGCCGCAGCTTCAAGCTCCCCGAGAGCGGTCTCGTGCGCCGCGTCGCCTTCCCCGCCGCCGTCCCCGGCATCTTCACCGGCCTGCGGCTGGGACTGATCTACGCGCTCGTCAACATCATCGGCATGGAGTTCCTCATCGACTTCGGCGGCCTCGGCCGCATCGCCTCCGAGATGTACTTCCGCTTCGAGATCCCCGGCATGTACGTGGCGATCATCCTCATCGTGCTGGTCAGCTGGACCTTCCTCGCCGTGCTCTCGCGCCTAGAAACATGGCTGCGACCCAGATAAGAATCCTCACCCTCGTGGTCATCCTGGCCATTTGGGAAGCCGTCGCCTGGTCGGGCCTCCTCTACCAGGACGTCGTCCCTTCGCTTCTCAAAATCGCCGTTGCCTTTTTCAACCTATTTCTGGACAAGGCGACCTACCGTCACTTCGCCGTCAGCGCCTGGGAGATCGGCGCCGGCCTGACCATCGGCTATATCCTCGGCGTCCTTTTCGGTCTCGTCGCCGGCACCCGCCGCTTCTTCGGCGCCGCCGTCGCGCCCTACGTCGACGGCATCGCCACCGCCCCGAAAATCGTCTTCCTCCCAATCGTCATGCTGCTGGTGGGCACCGGCATGAACTCCAAGCTCGCCCTCGGCGCCCTGTCCGCCTTCTTCCCCGTCGCCATCAACATGGCCGCCAGTGTCCGCCAGGTTCCTCCCATCTTCGTGCGCGTCGGCCAATCCTTTCGCCTCTCCCGCTGGCAGATGGCCACCCGCATCTACCTCCCGGCGCTGCGCCCCTCTCTGGTCACCAGCCTGCGCTTAGGCTTTGGCCTCGCCGTCGTCGGCGTGCTCCTCGCCGAGATCAAGCTAAGCAATGCTGGCCTTGGCTTCCTTGCCAACGAGCATTACTCCCACTACCGCGTGCCGGATTTATATGCGGTGCTGGTACTGGTGTTCATTGTCGCCGTGGGTTTGAACAGCCTGATGGGTCGCTTCACCGAGCGACGTTGAATCTCCCTCGGGAGCCGGCCTGGACGATCTCCAGACGCTGGAGTATGGGGCGACCAAGATCCTTGTTTTACAAAGTGGCTTTATCCTAAAATAGCGTCACCCGCTAATTTAGGATCCTCCCGCCGATGAGGCGCCCGCTCCAAGGCCGCTACCTCGAGGTTGCCACCGTCGGCGAGGCGTTCAAGGCCTTCGTCCCGGCACCCCTGCCGCCTCGCCCAGTCATCGACTGGACTGCGGCGTTGCGTGCTCGATTCGATGCGGCGCTGGTGGCGATCGGGCGGCTCGACGCGGTGACCGACCTCCTGCCGAACGCGGGACTTGTGCTCTACAGCTTCGTGCGCAAGGAGGCGGTGTTGTCGTCGATGATCGAGGGCACGCAGTCGTCGCTTGCGGACCTGATGCTGTTCGAGCTCGACGAGCAACCGGGTGTGCCTGTGGAGGACGCGCGCGAGGTCAGCCGCTACGTGGCGGCACTGGAGCACGGCCTCAAGCGGATGCGCGGAGGGTTCCCGCTTTCGCTGCGCCTGATGCGGGAGGTTCACAAGGTATTGCTCGGCCGCGGCCGGGGGAAGAACCTCACCCCGGGTGAGTTTCGGCGCAGCCAGGTGTGGATCGGGGGCACGCGGCCGGGCAACGCGGTGTTCGTGCCGCCGCCGGCGAACGAGCTGGATGATTGCCTGAGGCACTTCGAGCGCTTCCTGCACGATCAGCCAGAGCCGACGCCGCCTCTGGTCAAGGCCGCGCTGGCCCATGTGCAGTTCGAGACCATCCATCCGTTCCTCGACGGCAACGGGCGGCTCGGCCGCCTGCTGATCGCGTTGCAACTCGCTGCCGACGGTCTGCTGCGCGAACCGCTCCTGTACCTGAGCCTTCATTTCAAGGAGCACCGGCCGACCTATTACGAGCTTCTGAACGCGGTGCGGCTGTCCGGAGACTGGGAGACGTGGCTGGAATTCTTCGCCGATGCCGTCGTGGCGAGCGCCACGCAGGCCGCCACGTCGGCCAAACGGCTGCTTGAGTTGGCTTCGGCCGATGGCCGACGCATCGAAGCGCTGGGCCGTGCTACGGCATCGGCATTGGCAATCCATCGGGCGCTGCAGCGCCAGCCGATCGCCACGGCCGCTTCACTCGCTGCGGCAACCGGCCTCACGCCCCCCACGGTGAATAAGTCGCTGGCGCATCTGGAACGAATCCGGGTGGTGGAGGAGCTTACGCGCAAGCAGCGAGGGCGAGTGTTCAGCTACGCGCGCTACGCCGACATTCTCAACGAAGGCATGGCCTTGCCGGAAGCGGGTGGCCGGCGATGAGCCAGTTCGCCTTCCTTACGGCCTGCGGAGCTTCGCGGTTTGCCTCGACGCCAGCGAGTGCGTGCAGCCTTTGCAGTACGCTGAAGAAAATGGCAGATCAGAACGCCACAATTTCCGCCATGCTGAAGGCCATGGCATGACCACGGTCTGCGTATTCGGCGGCACGGGCTTCCTCGGCCGGCGGCTCGTGCGGCGGCTCGCCGCCGAAGGAGCGGCGCTGCGCATCGCGGTTCGGTCTCCCGAACGGGCGCGGGGCGTTCTGCGAGCGGATGATTTGGAACGGGTCACGGTTTTGCGCGCCGATGTGCGCGACCAGGCCTCGGTCGCCGCCGCGGTGGCCGGGGTCGACGCCGTCGTCAACGCCGTCTCCGCCTATGTCGAGAAGCCCGGCGCGACTTTCGAGTCGGTGCATGAGCAGGGCGCCAGGACGCTCGCGCAGGAGGCGGCTGCTGCCGGCGTCGCGCGGCTCGTGCTCGTCTCCGGGATCGGCGCCGATCCGCAGTCGCGGTCTGCGTATATTCGGGCGCGCGGTCGCGGCGAGCTCGCGGTTAAAGAGGCGTTTCCGAGCGCCACGATTGTCCGCCCGGGCGCGATGTTCGGCCCGGGCGATGCGCTATTCGGCACGCTAGCCGACATCGTCCGATTGCTCCCTGTCGTGCCGCTGATCGGCGGCGGCCGCACCCGCCTGCAGCCCGTTTATGTGGAGGACGTGGCAGAGGCCATCGTTCGCATGCTCGCCGACCGCGGGACCGCCGGCCAGACCTATGAGCTCGCCGGCCCCGGCGTGTACACGCTGCGCGAGCTGGTCGGCTTCGCGCTGCGTCTCATCGATAAACGGCGCTTGCTCGTGCCGCTGCCCTTCGCCGTGGCCGAGATTCAGGCGCGCTTGCTCGAGCTTCTGCCCAGCCCGCCACTCACGACCAGCCAGGTCGATCTGCTCAGGCTGGACAACCTCGCAAGCGGGGCCCTGCCGGGTTTCCGCGACCTCGACATCCGGCCGAAGGCGCTCGAGGACATCGTGCCGACCTATATCGGCGCACGACGCACGCCCGGGCCGGACCGAGGCTAAGGAGCGGTCAAACGTTCTGCAGCGTGCTCACGACGCGGGAAACCCACTGCGCGTCGGCGGACTCGACCACGAGGCGGACAATGGGTTCGGTGTTGGAGCGACGCACCCCCAGCCAGGCCCCGCCGGCGAAGCGCAGCCGCAGTCCATCCAGATGATCCGCCACGCCGTCCGGAAACGCCCGCTCC
>CAZJJC010000197.1:0-1567 GCA_964546195.1 uncultured Enterobacteriaceae bacterium
TGCATGCCCTACCAGAGCTACCACACGGTCGAGCGCGCGCTTTCCAACGCGACGCGCATAAATCAGGAGGCGGGCTGCGACGCGGTCAAGCCCCAGGGCGGGAAATCGCAGGCCCACATCCTCAAGGCGCTGGTCGATGCCGGCATCCCCACCGCCTCGCACATCGGCCTCACGCCCCACACGGTCGCCATGTTCGGCGGGTTCCGCATCCAGGGGCGCACCGCGGAAGCCGCCATGAAGATCCTCGAGGACGCGCTCGCCATCCAGGACGCGGGCTGCTTCATGCTCGAGTTCGAGGCGGTGCCGGCGCGCATCGCGAAGCTGATCTCGGAGCAGCTCGAGATTCCGACCATCGGCATCGGCGCGGGCGCGGGGACCGACGGGCAGATCCTGCTGTCCTACGATCTGCTGGGGGTGTTCACCGACTTCAAGCCGAAGTTCACCAAGCGCTTCGCCAACCTCACCGAGGTGGCGGTCGATGGCCTGAAGCAGTATGTCGCCGAGGTGAAGAGCGGCAAGTTCCCGGACGAGGACCACAGCTATGCCGTCGACGACAAGGAATACGACCGCTTCCTCACGCTCGTCGAAAAACGCAAGCAGCGCTGAAACCCTGACCGACCGCGCCTATACGGGGGTCGAGGAGCTCATCGTCACGCTGCAGCTCGAGCCGGGCAGCGTGCTGTCCGAGCAGATGCTCTCCGAGCGGCTGGGCATCGGGCGCACGCCCATCCGCGAGGCGCTGCAGCGCCTCGCGCGCGAGCGCCTGGTCGTCATCCTGCCGCGGCGCGGCGTGATGGTGTCTGCCATCGACGTCAAGAGCCAGCTGCGGCTGCTCGAAGTACGCCGCGAGCTCGAGCGGCTGGTGGCGCGCGGCGCCGCCCGCCGCGCCACGCAGGCCGAGCGCGCCCGGTTCGCCGAGCTGGCGCGCGGCTTCGAGCGGGCGGCGCGCACCGGCGACGACAAGGCTTTCATGCGCATCGACCGCGAGTTCAACGAGCTGTGCCTCGCCGCGGTGCGCAACGAGTTCGCCGCCGGCGCGATGGGCCTGATGAACAGCCTGTCGCGGCGCTTCTGGTTCCATCACTACAAGCAGGCCGCCGACATGCCGGAAACCGCCAAGCTGCACGCCGACATCGCGCGCGCCATCGCGGCGGGCGAGGAAAAGGCGGCGGCGGCGGCGCTCGACCGGCTGCTGGACAACATCGAGGCCTTTACCCGCGCCACCGTAGGGGCCTAATATATCAGTAGTGTGTCAGCAAGGAGAAGCGAGATGGCCAGCCTAGTGGAACGCCATGCAATCAGCGAGCGGCAGAAAAAATTCCGCGCCGATTACCAGGCGCAGATCCACCCCCTGTACAGCGGACCGGTGCACATCGGCGTGATCTACGCAGTGGGCCTGGCGGTGATCGCCTGGTGCGTGAGCCGGATGCAGGGCGCGACCTGGGAATGGCTGCTCGTGGTGCCGGTATTCTTCTTCTCCAACCTCTTCGAGTGGTGGATCCACAAGTACGTCATGCACCGCCTGGTCGACGTGTGGGCGCTGCGCGCCATCTACGACCGCCACACC
>CAZJJC010000198.1:0-3891 GCA_964546195.1 uncultured Enterobacteriaceae bacterium
GCGCGCCTCGCCGATCGACACGCCGTTGACATGGCTCGCGAGCTCTGCTCCTGCGAAACCAAGACTTTTCAAATACTGAAGTTCTGCAATTGCGGCATCCACGTCCTGGAGCGGCACTGCGCCCAGGCCCACGAAGCGATCCGGGGCGCGCGCGACCATCGCGGCGATCTCATCGTTCAGGTAGCGGATCAGCACCCCGGCGTCGGGCATCGGCAGCCAGTACGACAGGAGCTCGGGCATCGGCGAGAGCGCCTGGCGCGCTACGCGCATGCCGCCCATGTCCTCGATGCGCCGCGGCACGCTCCAGCAGCCCTCGGACACGGTGCGATAGACCTTGCCGGAGATCATCACGTGCCTGTGGCAGGCGTGCGCCTCGGCCATCGAGGGCCAGGGGACATCCCGGCCCTTGCCGGCGTAGGCCGGGAACGATTCCGGGACGACATGGGTGTGAACGTCGATGCATTCGGCCATGCGGTTGATTATAGAATCCGCGCCATGACGCGCTTCCTCGCTCTTCTTGTATTTCTCTTCAAAAATCAAAAATGGTGACAGTCACCATTTTCCTCTGCGCTGCGCTCACCAACGGAAAATGGTGACTGTCACCATTTTTGATTTTTAGTCAGATCATCGCCGAGCCGCCGTCGACCACCAGCGTCTGTCCGGTCAGGAAGGCGGCGTCCTCGCTGGCGAGGAAGCTCACGGTGCCGACCAGGTCCTCGGGCGTCTCGTCGCGCTGGATGGCGCGCGTCATGCGCGTGCGCTCGCCCTGGCGCACATGCGCCTGCTGCTTTGCGACGTTCTCCGAGAGCGTGAAGCCGGGCGCGAGCGAGTTGACGGTGATGTTGTCCTTGCCGAGCTCGCGCGCGAGCCCGCGCGTCATGGCGATCACCGCGCCCTTGCTCGAGATGTAGTGCAGGAAGAGGGGCACCCCCTTGAGCGGCGCGCCGGAGGCGAGGTTGATGATGCGGCCGTAGCCGCCCCGGCGCATGTGCGGCGCGCACGCGCGGCAGCACAGCCACACGCCCATGACGTTGACTTCCATCACCTTGCGGAACTCATCCACCGGGATGGTCTCGAACGGGCGCAGCTCGAGCGTGCTGAAGATCGCCGCGTTGTTCACCAGGATGTCGATGCGCCCGAGCGCCTTCATCGTCTGCGCCGCCATTTCGTCGACTTGATCTTCCTTGGCGACGTCGAGCTGCAGGTTGAGCGCGCCCGCATCCGACTTCTGCAGGTCGGCGATCACCACGCGGGCGCCGTCCTGCGCGAGGCGCCTGGCGATGGCGGCTCCGATTCCGGTGGCGCCGCCGGTGACGATGGCGACGCGGTTCTCGAGCCTGGGCTTCATTGCATCATGGTATTGGGCAGGAACATCACGATCTGCGGCACGGCCACGAGGATCGCGATGCAGAGCACCATCGCCAGCCAGAACGGCATGATGCCGGCGAAGATCTGGCCCATCGGCACGTCCTCGGCCACGCCCTTGACCACGAACACGTTGATGCCCACCGGCGGGCTGATGAGTCCCATCTCGAGCACGATCACCATGAAGATGCCGAACCAGACCGGGTCGATGTCGAGCGCGGTGATGATGGGAAACACGATCGGGATGGTCAGCACCATCATGGCGAAGCCCTCGAGGAACATGCCGAGGACGAGGTAGGCGACGAGCAGGATGGCGAGCACGCCGAACGCGGGCAGCGCCATCTCGGTGAGCAGGCCCGCCAGGTTCACCGGGATGCGGCTCAGGGCGAGGAAGGGAGAGAAGATGTGCGCGCCGATCAGGATGAGGAACACCATCGCGGTGGTGCGCACCGTTTGCAGCAGCGAGTCGATCATCACCGCGAACGGCAGCCGGCGGCGCCAGAGCGCGTGCGCCATGGTGAGCAGCGCGCCGACCGCGGCCGCCTCGGTCACGGTGAACACCCCGGCATAGATGCCGCCGATGGTGATCACCACCACGGCGAGGAACGCCGCCGCGCCGCTCAGCGCCGAGAGCCGCTCGCGCGCCGGCAGCCGCTCGCCCGGCGGCCCGAAGTCGGGGCGCCGCGCGCACAAGATGACCACGGTGAGCACGAACAGCGTGGTGAGCAGGATGCCGGGCAGGAAGCCGGCGAGGAACAGGCGCCCGATCGACTGCTCCGTGAGCAGCGCATAGACCACCAGCACCGTGGAGGGCGGGATGAGGATGCCGAGCGTGCCGCCGGCGGCGACCACGCCGGTTGCAAGCCGCGCGTCGTAGCGGTAGCGCCGCATCTCGGGCAGGCAGACGCGGCCCATCGTGACGGCGGAGGCCACCGAAGAGCCCGACAGGGCGGCGAAGCCCGCGCAGGCCATGATGGTCGCCGAGGCGAGGCCGCCGCGCCGGTGCCCGACCCAGGCATACGCCGCGGCATACAGATCGCGCCCCATCCCCGAGGCGGCGGCGAAGTTGCCCATCAGCACGAACAGCGGGATCACCGCGAAGGCCTGCACCGCGGCGTGCGAGAAGGGGAAGGAGCCCAGGCTGTTGAGCGCCGCGTGCGGCGAGTTGAGGATGGCGACGCCGATCGCGCCCACCAGCGACATTGCCAGGCCGATCGGCATGCGCAGCGCGAGCAGCAGGAGCAGCGCCGCCATGCCGGCGAGTCCCACGGCGGTCGGGCTCACCTGCGCAAAGCCTTCCGGGCGCTAGCGAGCAGGACGACCGAAAACAGCGCGAGGCCTGCGGCGCTCAGCAGCTCGAAGGGCCACAGCTCGATGCGCAGCATGTTGGTCGCCTCGCCGCGGCTGCGCGAGGTCGAGGCATAGACCGCCGCCTGCCACGCCATCACCGCGGCGAGCGCGGCGCCGGCGATATGGATGAAGGCATTGACCCAGCGCATCCCGGGCCGCTCGAGCATCGGTCCGAGCACGTCGACCGCGACATGGCCGCCGGTCGCGGCGCAGTAGGGCAGGCCGAGGAAGACGATCAGCGCCATCGCGAGCTCGGTCATCTCGTAGGCGCCGAGGAAGGGGATGCGCAGCACGTAGCGCATCACCACGTCGAAGGCGACGAGCCCCATCAGGCCGAGGAGCACCACGCCCCCGCCGAGGGCGAGGACGCGGAGCACGCGCTCGAACATCCTGGGTCTTACAGGCCTTTGTAGCCGGCCCGGCGCAGCATGTCGCGCGCCGGGATGCCCTTGGCCTCGGACTCCTTGATCCACTCGTCGATGATCGGGCGAAGTGTCTTCGTGATGCGCTCCTGCTCGGCCTTCGGCAGCTCGTAGACGTCGGCCTTGCCGCGCACGCTCGCCACCGCCTGCTCGGCGCGCTTGATGTAGACGTCGGTCGCCTTGCGCGAGAGCGCGCGGCCCGAGAGCTTGTCGATCGCCGCGCGCGCGCTGGCCGGCAGGCTGTCGTACTTCTTCTGGTTCATGGCGATGAGGAACACCGAGCGGCCGAAGATCGGGCCGGCGATGGTGTAGCCCTTCGCCACCTCGCCCAGGCGGAAGTCGAGGATGGTGGTGAAGGGCACCATGGCGCCGTCCATCGTGCCGCGCTCGAGGCCGGGATAGACCTGGGTGATCGGCGCCGCGATCGGCACCGCGCCCATGTACTGGATCTGCTTCGCCTGCGCGGCCGAGGGCGCGCGCAGCCGCAGGCCCTTCAGGTCCTCCAGGGTGCGGTAGGCCTTGTCCGTGCGCGTCATCAGGCCGGCGTCCTCGGCGCCCCACAGGGCGATCACCTTGGTGCCCTTGAACTCCGGCAGCAGGTACGGGTCGAGCAGATCCCACATCATGTCGGTCGCCGCCAGGCCGTCGTCCTTCAGCCCGGGCAGCTCGATGATGCCGACGCGCGGGAAGGCGGGCGAGGTGTAGCCCGGCAGGGTGAAGACGAGATCGGCCACGCCGTCCACCGCCTGGCGGA
>CAZJJC010000199.1:0-8457 GCA_964546195.1 uncultured Enterobacteriaceae bacterium
CCGCGCTCGTAGCGCATCACCAGGTAGACGGTGCCGTTGGCGCGAAAGAAGTTCAGCACCCGCACCACGTTGGGATGCGACAGGCGCGCGAGCGAGCGCCCCTCCTCGAAAAAGCAGCGCATGCCGTGGTTGAACTTCACCGGGTCGTTCTCGGCGATGCGGTATTCCTTGATGGCGACCGGCGTCCCGCTCGGGTCGTGCGCGAGGTAAACGAAGGAAAAGCCGCCCGCAGCCAGCAGGCGCGCGATGCGGTAGCTCTCGACCTGCGTGCCTTCGGGCAGCGGCGGGTTGGCGTGCGTAGCCATCTGCCCTATCATAGCGTCCGCCAACCGCCCCACCGCGCCCCGCTTCGGCGGCGCTGCATACTTTGTCACAACCGATCCAGAGCATGACCGGCTATGCCGCGGCGTCGGCCGATTCGCCCCGCGGCAGGCTGTCGCTCGAGCTGCGCTCGGTCAACGCGCGCTTCCTCGATCTGCAGTTCCGGGTCGCCGAGGAGCTGCGTGCGCTGGAGCCGGCGCTGCGCGAGCTCCTCGGCGCGCGCGTGTCGCGCGGCAAGCTCGACTGCCGCCTGTTCCTCAACGAATCGGGCTCGGGCGCCACGCCGCGCGGTCTGAATGCCGAGGCGCTTTCCCAGCTAAGGGCGCTCAGCGAAGAGGCCCGGCGTGCCTTCCCGGACGCGGGGCCGCTGCGCATCGCCGACGTGCTGCGCTGGCCGGGCGTGATCGCCGAATCGCCGGCCGACGAGGAGGCGACGCGGCGCATCGCCACCGAGGTGTGCCGGCGCGCGCTGGACGAGCTGGTCGCCACACGCACGCGCGAGGGCGCCAAGCTCGCTGCCAGCGTGCTCGAGCGCGTCGCGGCCATGCGCAGCCGCGTGGAGGAAGTCGCGCCGCTGCTGCCGCAGTCGCTCGCCGCCTACCAGGAGAAGATCGCCGAGCGGCTGAGGGATGCCATCGGCTCTGCCGACGACGACCGCGTGCGCGCCGAAGTGGCCCTGTTCGCCGCGAAGAGCGATGTCGACGAAGAGCTCGAGCGCCTGCGCGCGCACCTCGCCGAGGTGGAGCGCGTGCTCGCCCGCGGCGGGGCCGCGGGCAAGCGCCTGGACTTCATCGCGCAGGAGCTCAACCGCGAAGCCAACACGCTCGCCGCCAAGGCGGCGAGCCAGCCGGTGGCCGAGTGCGCCCTCGAGCTCAAGCTGCTCGTCGAGCAGGTGCGCGAGCAGGTGCAGAACATCGAATGACGGGGACCTTGTTCGTGATTACTGCGCCCTCCGGGGCGGGCAAGACCTCGCTCATCAAGGCGCTCCTCGAGGACGAGCCCGGCCTCGAGCTTTCCACCTCGTACACCACGCGCAAGCCCCGGCCCGGGGAGCAGGACGGGCGCGAGTACCACCTCGTCGACGAGCCGACTTTCCTCGCCATGCAGGGCCGTGGCGAGTTCCTGGAGAGCGCGCAGGTGCACGGCAACCGTTACGCCACGTCAAAGAAAACCATCAGGGATACCCTCGAGCAGGGTCAGGACCTGATCCTGGAGATCGACTGGCAGGGCGCGCGGCAGGTGCGCGCGCTCTATCCCGATTGCGTCGGCATCTTCATCCTGCCGCCAACGGTGGAGGAGCTCGAGCGCAGGCTGCGCGGCCGCGGCCAGGACGCCGAGGCCGTGATCCAGCGGCGCCTGGCGAATGCCCAGGCCGAGATGGCGCACGCCGGCGAGTTCAAATACGCTATAATTAACAAAGACTTCACCACGGCACGGCAAGAGCTCGCCAGGATCGTCCGCAACGAGCGCCGAGCGCACTGATCCCGGAAGCGAGACCCATGGCCCGAATTACCGTCGACGACTGCCTGAAACGCATCACCAACCGGTTCCACCTGACGCTCGCGGCGACTTACCGCGCGCGCCAGCTCGGCGCCGGCGCCTCCCCGCTGGTCGAGCCGAACCGGGACAAGTCCACGGTGATCGCGCTGCGCGAGATCGCCGCCGGCAAGGTCGGCCCGGAAGTCCTGAAGAAGAATCCCACTTCCTCATCGGCGCCTGGCCTGTAAGAAAAAGGGGTCAGAACAAATTTCTTATCCCTGGGCGCACAATGCGTACAGGGATGATTACGGGAAATTTGTTCTGACCCCTTTTTCATGGCCGCTGTAGCACCACCCCTGCTCGACGAAAGCCGCTTCGGCTACCTCAAGCCGAAGGACGTCGCGCGCCTGGCCGATGCCTACCGCTTCTCCGAGGCGGCGCACGCCGGCCAGAAGCGCGAGTCGGGCGATCCCTACATCTCGCATCCGCTGGCGGTCGCCGAGATCCTGGCCGAGTGGCACCTGGACGGGCAGACCCTGATGGCCGCCCTGCTGCATGACGTGACCGAGGACACCTCGGTCACCAAGGACGAGATCTCCGACACCTTCGGCAGGCCGGTCGCCGAGCTGGTCGACGGCGTCTCCAAGCTCGACCGCATCGAGTTCCAGTCGGCCGAGGACGCGCAGGCGGAGAATTTCCGCAAGATGCTGCTGGCGATGGCGCGCGACGTGCGCGTCATCCTGATCAAGCTCGCCGACCGCCTGCACAACATGCGCACGCTCGGGGCGGTGCCCGCGCCGAAGCGCCGCCGCATCGCGCGCGAGACCATGGAGATCTACGCGCCGATCGCCAACCGCCTGGGCCTGAACACGCTCTATCACGAGCTGCAGGAGCTCTCCTTCATGCACCTGTACCCGCTGCGCTACCAGGTGCTGGCCAAGGCGACCAAGGCGGCGCGCGGCAACCGGCGCCCGATGATCGGCCGCACGCTCGGGGCCATCAAGAAGCGGCTCGCCGAGGGCGGCCTCGAGGCGGTGGTGCACGGACGCGAGAAGCGCGTCGGTTCCACCTACCGCAAGATGATCGAGAAGCACCTGTCGTTCTCCGAGGTGCATGACATTTTCGGCGCGCGCGTGGTCGTCAAGGACGTGCCCGCCTGTTACCTCGCGCTGGGCGCCCTGCATGCGCTCTACAAGCCGATTCCCGGCAAGTTCAAGGACTACATCGCCATCCCCAAGGCGAACGGCTACCAGTCGGTCCACACCGATCTCATCGGCCCCTACGGCGTGCCGGTGGAGGTGCAGATCCGCACCGGGGAGATGCACCACCTGGCCGAGTCCGGCGTGGCCTCGCACTGGATGTACAAGGACGACTCCGACAAGCTCTCGGAGCTGCAGAAGCAGACCCACCGCTGGCTGCAGTCGCTGCTCGAGATCCAGCACCAGTCGGGCGATCCGCACGAGTTCCTCGAGCACGTCAAGGTGGATCTGTTTCCCGACGAGGTCTATGTCTTCACCCCGAAAGGCAAGATCCTCTCGCTGCCGCGCAACGCCACCGCAGTGGACTTCGCCTACGCGGTGCACACCGACATCGGCAACCGCTGCGTGGCGGCCAAAGTGAACGGCGAGCTGGTACCCCTGCGCACCGAGCTGCGCAACGGCGACCGCGTCGAGATCATCACCGCGAGCCATGCCAAGCCCAACCCCGGCTGGCTGCAGTACGTGCGCACCGGCAAGGCGCGCTCCAATATCCGCCATTTCCTCAAGACGATGCAGTACGAGGAATCCGCCGGGCTGGGCGAGCGTCTGCTCGACCAGGCCCTCAAGGCGCTCAAAAGCTCGCTTGCCGAGATCGACGAGGCGAGCTGGGAGCGCGCGCTGCGCGACGGGGGGATGCGCTCGCGCGGGGAGCTGCTTGCCGACATCGGCCTGGGCAAGCGCCTGCCCGCGGTCGAGGCGCGGCGCCTGGTCAAGCGGGTGGAAGGCGCCGACGAGGCCTATCCTGCCGGCAGCGTCACCATCCGCGGCACCGAAGGCATGGCCGTGCAGCTCGCCTCGTGCTGCCGGCCGATCCCGGGCGATGCCATCGTCGGCTCGATCAAGAAGGGCCAGGGCCTGGTGGTCCACGCCTCGGACTGCGGCGGCATCGTGCGCTCCCGCAAGAAAGAGCCCGAACAATGGATCGACGTCGAATGGGACGCGCGCCCCGCGCGCCTGTTCCAGGCGGCCATCAACGTCACGGTGGAGAACCAGCGCGGCGTGCTCGCCAAAGTGGCCTCCGAGATCGCCGAGGCCGGCTCCAACATCGACGCCATCAGCATGGAGGAGGACCGCTTCATGTACACCACCATGCGCCTGGTGCTCGAGGTGGCCAACCGCCAGCATCTCGCGCGCGTCATGCGTGCGCTGCGCCGCCTGCACGACGTGAAGCGGATCTCGCGGATGAAGGATTAGCCGGCCTAGCGTACCGGCAGGCTGAGCAGGCCCTCGCCGTCGGAACGATGCTTGCTGGGCGATGTTTCACGGCGAAATCCCTGCGCAGGCGCGGGTCATTAGTGTACCGGTGCGCCGTTCCACGCTATATTTGCGGCTGGCAACTTTGAAAGGAGGTGATCCTGTGAGAGACCAACGAGGCAGTACTGGCCGGCAGCACTCCGGATCAACCGCAGTTTTCGGGAGTCCGGCGCGCAGCTAGGCCGACTGCCTACGCAACAGAAGCAAAAACGCCCCGGTCGCGCGAGCCGCCGGGGCGTTCCATTTTTGCGTTCGAGGCGGCGACTTACGACGGCGCCGGCTTGCTTTCGTCGTCGTCCGCTCCCGGTATGCCAAGGAGCGGTTCGCGCGAGCTCTCAGCCCTGAGGTAGCGCGCGAGCGCGATGATCATCCGAAGGCGCTCCTTCGTGAGGCTCTTGGGAAACTCCTCGAGGGTGCGCTGCGCCTGCTCTTCGATCTGTTCCAGCTTGGTTACAAGGTCTTGTATGTCCATGCGGGTCTGGCCGATCCCCTCCCGGCTCTTGGGACGATACCTTACGAGCCCGAATCTCACAGTCGCCAAAAAGTCGAAACGTCTGTAAAGATGCAACTACGCGCGCCTGACGAGAATTTACCGAGAACACGCGGCAGCTTTGACTTCTGTCACGCCGCCGACGCCCCGCGCGGGTGAGAATCGATTGGCGCGGCGAGGACGGGGAGCATGTCTCAGCTACAACAGCAAGCCACACGGTTGCCAACGCCTGACGATTCGCTCGAGCCCGAGCCGGCGGTCATCGCCTACCCGCAGCCCACCCTGCTTATCGTAGACGACGACCCCTGCATCCTCGGACTGCTCCGGCTGCACCTGCAGAACGCCGGCTATCGCGTGCACGTCGCCGAAGATGCCGTCGTCGCGGGCCGCATGCTGCTCAAACATCCGCCCGACCTGATGATCGTCGATATCAACATGCCCTACATGGACGGCCTGGAATTCGTCCAGGCGGTCAAGTCAGAGGCAAAGCTCGCTCACATCCCGGTGATCTTCCTGACCATCAACGTGGAGGCCAAGCAGCGGGCAATGGCGCTGGGCGCCGCCGCGTTCCTGACCAAGCCTGTGCGCGCGGATCAGCTGCTCGCCGCCGTGGCGCTGCAGATACCCGACAGCCGCTTCGCGATAGGCTGACCGACCCTCAGTCGTCTGCCGGCGAGCTCTTCTCGAACTTCCGCTGGGCGAACTCCTGCAGCGACGTCATTGCCGAGGCCACTTTCGTCGCGTACGCCGGAGCGATCGAGATCAATTGATCGCCGTCCGACTCCTGGTTCTGCTTCAGACAGATGTAGCCGCCATCGGTGATGTAGATCTCGATGTCCGACTGCCCTTTGATGAGCATGGGAATGGCCTCCTTGGAAAGGGACCGTAGCGCCGGCAGGCGGCCGGTTCCACCGCAGCTTGACCCCTTGCGCCGCGGGGCCCTGGGCTGTTCGGCCCACCCGGCGCGGTAAATGACTGAGTATTGGTAGGTCGTGGCGGATTCGAACCGCCGACCAACGGATTAAAAGTCCGCTGCTCTACCAGCTGAGCTAACGACCCGAGGGTTTAGTAAGGCGCGGAAAGAACGGAATTTTATCAGCCCTGAGCGGCGATTCGCCAGTATTGCCACGCCAGAAGGAAGGCCCCGCCGGCGACCTCGTTCAACGCCTGAATGCGGCGATGCGCTGCTTGGCGCTCGCGGCTGCGCTGCTCTCCGGGTATTTCGCGATCAGCTCCTGCAGGGTCTGCTGCGCATTCTTGCGGTCGCCCATCGTCTCCTGCGAGCTCGCGATGCTGAGCAGCGCGTCGGGCGCCTTGTCGCTCTCGGGCCAGGCGGAGAGCACCTTGCGCTGCGCGGCAATGGCGCTCTTGTAGTCGCGCTGGCCGGAATGCGCCATGCCGACCCAGTACTGCGCGTTGGGCGCGAGCGAGCTCCTGGGATAGGTGACGAGGAAGCCCTGCATTGCCGACACGGCGAGCGGATAGTTGCCGAGCTTGAACTGGTCGAGCGCGGCCTGGTAGGCGCGCAGCTCGCCCGGGGACTGCTGCGGCTCGGCGGGGCCTGCCGCGGCGGGCGGCTGCGCCGCCGCGGCGGCGGCGGCCTGCTCCTGCGCCTGCTCCAGCCTGCGCAGGCGCGTATCGATGTCGACATAGAGGTCCCTCTGCCGCTTGTCGGACACCTCCACCTGGTGCGTTGCGACCTCGAGCTGGCCGCGCATGCGCGCGATCTCTCCGCGCAGCGACTCGATCTGGCTGGAGAGCTCCAGCACCGCGCTGCGGTCGGTCGACGCGCCCACGGCCGACTCGATCTTCGCCAGGCGCTCTTCGACCAGGCGCTGGCTTTCGCTCACCTGCTGGCGCAGCGCCTCGATGCGCCGGCGCGCCTCGTTGTCGTCGAACAGGCCCTGCGCGAAGGCAGGCGCGGCAGCAAGGCAGGCCAGAAGGCAGAGCGCGGCCCGGCGCATCAGAACTCGCCGCTATAGAGCATGTCGCTGCGCCGGTTCTTGGACCACGCCTGCTCGTTGCTGCCCTCGGCCTGGGGCTTCTCCTCGCCCAGGCTCACCGACTCGATCTGGTTGTCGCGCGCGCCGAGCAGGACCAGCATGCGCTTCACGCCGTCGGCGCGCCGCTGGCCCAGGCCGACGTTGTACTCGCGGCTGCCGCGCTCGTCGGTGTTGCCCTGGATCAGCATGCGCGCGGGCGGGTTGTCGCGCAGGTACTTGGCATGCGACTCGACCATCCCGCGGTACTCGTCCTTGACGTCGAACTTGTCCAGATCGTAGTAGATCGAGCGCTGCGCCAGCGGGCCCTGCTTCACTCGCGGGTCGGCCTCCGGCGAGCCTGCGGTGCCGGTCACGTCCACGGGCTTGACCGGGCTGGTCGTGACCGCCCCGGGCTTGCTGCCGCCCCCGGGACCCGTGACCGGCGCGGGCGTGTCTCCCTCGGAGGTGGCGGCACAGCCGGCGATCATAGCCGCCGCTGCGACTGCGGTGAAAAGTGAAGTCAGGTTTGCGCGCATTGCGTCTCCTTTCGGCATGGCGTCTGGTTTCATTCGATGAAGGGCCCCCAGGCCGGTTCGCGCACGTCGCCGCCTGTGGCGGCCGAAAGCCGCTGCTTGAAGCGCCCGTCGGCCGAGACCGCCGACAGCACGCCGCGCCCTCCGAGCACGGTGGCGAGCAGGATCATGCGGCCGTTGGGCGCGAAGCTCGGGGACTCGTCGCGCTCGCTGTCGGTGATGATCTGCGTTTGCTGGTTCGTCAAATCGAGCAGCGCCACCTGGAACTTTCCGCTGTTGCGCGTGATGTACGCGAGCTTGCTGCCGTCGGGCGAAATCCGCGGCGACACATTATAGCTCCCCTCGAAAGTGACGCGCTGCGCCTCGCCGCCCTTGGAAGGCATGCGGTAGATCTGGGGCGTGCCGCCGCGGTCGGAGGTGAAGTAGATCCAGCGCCCGTCGGGCGAATAGCGCGGCTCGGTGTCGATGGCCGGGGAACTGGTCACGCGGCGCACGCCGCTGCCGTCGGCGTTCATCAGGAAAAGCTGCGAGCCGCCTTCGCGCGACAGCGTCACCGCGAGCGTGCGCCCGTCGGGCGACCAGGCGGGCGCGGAGTTCGAGCCCCGGAAGTTGGCCGCCACGTGGCGCTTGCCGTCGAGCAGCGAGTGCACATAGACGACGGGCTTCTTGTTCTCGAAAGACACATAGGCGAGCCGCCGCCCGTCGGGCGACCACGCGGGCGAGATGATCGGCTCGAAGGAGGCGAGCGCGGTCTCGGCGCCCGCGCCGTCGGCGTCGGCGATCTGCAGCTCGTAGCGGTTGCCGCGCTTCACCACGTAGGCGATGCGGGTGGAGAACACGCCCCGGTCCCCGGTCAGCTTCTCGTAGACGAAGTCCGCGATGCGGTGCGCGGTGGCGCGCGCCTGGTCCTTCGAAAGCGTGTAGGCGATGCCGCCGAGTGGGGTCTGCTTCACCACGTCGAACAGGCGAAAGCGCACCTCGAAGCGGCCGTCGGCCCGCTTGGCCACCGAGCCCACCACCAGGGCGTCGGCGAGACGCGAGCGCCATTCCGAGTAGTTGATGCTCGACGCCTCGGTCGGCGTAGGACTGATGGGCGGCAGCTCCAGGCCGCGGAACAGGCCGCTGCGCTCGAGGTCGGC
>CAZJJC010000200.1:0-5276 GCA_964546195.1 uncultured Enterobacteriaceae bacterium
CCCGGAAAAAGAAACGTCTTCCCAAGCTGAAGAAGAAAACGGTAACCACGGGTTGCGGGCAGGGGACCATGTACGGCGACCTGATGGAAGAGATCGAGAAGGTGAAGCTGCGGGACGACGTGCGGCTCGCCGACGCGGACCTCTTCGTGCTGCTCGAGAAGGTGCGCAAGCACGAGACCATCTACAAGCAGGCCGGCGCGGTGCACGGCTGCGCGCTCGCCACCACTGCGGGCGAGATCCTGATGTTCGTCGAGGACGTCGGCCGGCACAACGCGGTGGACGCCATCGCCGGCTTCATGTGGCTCGACGCCGTCGACGGCTCGGACAAGCTGTTCTACACCACCGGCCGGCTGACCTCGGAGATGGTGATCAAGTGCGCGCAGATGCGCATCCCGTTCCTGGTGTCGCGCTCGGGGCTCACGCAGATGGGCCACGCCATCGCGCAGAAGGTCGGCATCACCATGCTGGGCCGCGCGAGCGGCCGCCACTACCTCGCCTTCACCGGCAAGGAGCGCCTCGTCCGGACGACGCCCCAGCCCACGGCACTCGCCTAGTTGCTGCTCATCACCTCGCCGAAGAGCTCCCACTGCTTGCCGTTGAAGCGCTCGAGCTGGAGCGCTTCGATCGGCGCGTAGTCGCTACCGCCGGTCTGCACCGTGATGCCGGGGAGCAGCGTGTCGACCCGGAAGCCCGTCATGCTGGCGGCCTGCTTCATCACGTTCTGGCGCGTCAGATCGTTGCCGCACTGCTTGAGCACCTGGTGCAGCGTGGCGGCGACGGTGTAGCCATAAACGTTGAACACGTCGGCGACATTTCCGTCCGGATAGTACTTCTTCATGAAGTCGCGCCAACGCGTGATGGCCGGGTCATTTGCCCAGCGCGAATCGGTGGCGTCCTTGAGATAGGCGCTCGAGATGATGCCGACGGATTTTTCCAGGCCGGCCGGCGTCAGGACCGAACCGACCGAGTTCGAGACGTTGTTGAGATAGTGCACCGGCTTCCAGCCGATGTCGTAGGCCTTGCGGATCGCCTGCGCGGCGAACTTCGGGGTAGTGATGTTGAAGAACACGTTCGCGCCCGAGGATTGCAGCTGCACGATCTGTGAATCGATGGTCGGCTCGCTCACCTCGTAGGACGCCTCCCCAACGATCAAGTTCGCCTTGTTTCCCAGGCCGTCCTTGAACCCCTTGAGGTAGTCCTTGCCGTAATCGTCGTTCTGGTACAGGACGGCGATCTTGGCATCGGGCTTGGTCTTCAGTATGTGCTTCGCGTAGATCTGCGCCTCGGTCTGGTAATTCGGCTGCCAGCCCATGGTCCAGGGATGGTTCTTGGGGTCGTTCCACTTGGTGGCGCCGGTGGCCACGTGCATCTGCGGCACCTTCCTCATGTTCATGTACTTGTGGATCGCGGTGTTGGAAGGCGTGCCGAGCGTCTGGAACACGAACAGCACCTCGTCCTGCTCCACCAGCTTGCGGGCCATCTCGACCGTGCGCGGCGGGCTGTAGCCGTCGTCGTAGGAGATGAAGTTCACTTTACGGCCGTTGATGCCGCCCTGGTCGTTCACCATCTTGAAATACGCGGCGATGGACTTGCCGATGGTGCCGTACGCCGAGGCCGGCCCGCTGTAGGGATTGGTGTTGCCGATGCGGATTTCCTTGTCGTTCGCGCCCGGGTCGTACTTCTTCTGCGCGAGGACAGGCAAAGCAATGCAAGCGAAAAGCAAACCGGCGAGCAGCCGTTTCATGGGGCGAGCTCCTCCTCCTTTGAGGTGCGCTTATTCTGCGCCCATTGCCGGCTCCGGGCCAAGAGCAGCCGAAGCGCCCCGGCCACCCCCGTCGGCATCAGGTAAACGCTCACAATCATGAAGATACCGAAAATCGCCCAAGGCGCCGCCTTGGAGACTTCGTCGGCGATATTGGGCACGAACTGGATGAACAGGGCCCCGTAGAGGGCGCCCGAGATCGAGGCGAGGCCGCCGATCACGATGCCGACCAGGAGCAGGATCGACAGGAAGATGTTGAAGCTGTCCGGGGCGACGAACTGCACCGCGATGGCGCCGAGCGCGCCGGCGATGCCGGTGTACATCGCCGACACGCCGAAGGCGAGCGACTTGTAGAGCGCATTGTTGACGCCCATCGCCTGCGCCGCGATGTGGTGGTCGCGGATCGCCACCAGCGCGCGCCCGACGCGCCCGCGCAGCAGGTTCCAGCCGAGCAGGAACATGAGCAGCGTGATCGCGAGGGTGAAGAAGTACAGCCACTGGTCCGGATTGAGCGGCAGTCCCGCATCGGCAAAAAAAGCAGGCGCTTCGGGCTTGGGGATGACGATGCCCTGCACCCCGCCGGTCCAGGGCTCGAGCGCCTTGTACTTGAGCAGCTGCGGCAGCGATACGCCGAGCGCGAAGGTGGCGAGGGCGAGATACAGGCCTTCCAGCCGCAGCGCCGGCAGGCCGAACAGGAACCCCGCGAGCAGGCATGCCGCGCCCGCGGCGGGCAGCGTCGCCCAGTACGGCACGCCGGCCTTGTCCATCAGCACCGCCGCGACGTAAGCGCCTATCGCGTAAAACGCGCCATGGCCGAGCGACACCTGGCCGTTGTAGCCCGTGAGGATGTTGAGCCCCAGCAGGGCGATGGCGTAGATCAGCACCAGCGTGAACTGGAATGTCCGGTAGTTGCTTACGAGGAAGGGCAGTGCGCAGGCCACCCCCAGAAGAACGATAAGCAGGATGAGCTTTCTGCTCATACGCGCGTCACGTGCACGCTGCCGAAGAACCCCGAGGGCCGCACCAGCAGCACGCCGATGATGAGCACCAGCGCCACCGACAGCTTGAGCTCGTTGCCGATGACGAAGGCGCCGAGCACGTTCTCCAGCACGCCGACCAGGAAGCCGCCGAACGCCGCGCCCCAGGGGTTGTCGATGCCGCCCACCAGCGCCGCGGCGAAGGCATAGAGCAGCACCCCGCCCATCATGTTCGGGTCGAGGTAGACGATCGGCGCCACCATCATGCCGGCGACCGCGCCGATCGCAGCGGCGAGGCCCCAGCCGAGCGCCAGCATCCAGCCGACGCGGATGCCGACCAGGCGGGCGGATTCGGCATTCTGCGCCGCCGCGCGCATGGCGAGCCCCAGCGGCGTGAAGCGGAAAAAAGCGTAGAGCAGCAGCAGCACCGCCAGCGTGATGCCGATGGCGCCCAGCTCGTGCGACGACATGTATTTGAAGCCGAACGGCCGCTCGGCCGGGAAAGGGCTGGGAAAGCTCTTGATGGTGTAGCTGTAGATCCAGCCGGTGACGCTGTTCAGGATCACCAGCAGCGCGATGAACACCACCACCACCGCGAGCACCGGGGCGTGCTGGATCGGGCGAATCACGATTCTTTCGACCAGGATCCCGAAAGCAAACGCCACGACCACGGTGAGCAGGAACGCCCACCAGTAGGGCACCCCGGCGTTGATCAGGCTCCAGGCGATGTAGGTGGTGAACATCGCCATCTCGCCCTGGGCGAAATTCACGAGGTGCGTCGCCTGGTAGATCATCACCAGCGCGAGCGCGAGGCTCGCGTAGATGCCGCCGGTGGCGAGGCCCGCGAGCACCTGGTGCAGGAATGCGTCCATCAGTAGCCGAGGTAGGCGCGGCGCACCGAGTCGTCGCGCTTGAGATCCGCGGAAGGTCCGGCCAGCACCACGCGGCCGGTCTCGATCAGGTAGGCGGAGTCCGCCAGCTCGAGGGCCATGGCCGCATTCTGCTCGACCAGCAGCAGGCTGACCTGCTCCTGCCGGTTGATGCGCCGCAGGATCTCGAACAGCTCGCGCACCAGCAGCGGCGCGAGGCCGAACGACGGCTCGTCGAGCAGCATGAGCTTGGGCGAGAGCATGAGGGCGCGCGAGATCGCCAGCATCTGCTGCTCGCCGCCGGACAGCGTCCCGGCCTGCTGGCGGCGGCGCTCCCGCAGGCGCGGGAAATAGCCGTACACGCGCTCGAGATCCGCTTGCACCGCGCCCCGGTCCTTGCGGGTATAGGCGCCCAGCCACAGGTTTTCCTCGGTGCTCAGGTTGAGGAAGGTGCCGCGGCCGTCGGGCACGTGCGCCACGCCGCGCCGCACGATGTCCTCGGTGGCGCGCCCGTCGATGCGCTCGCCGTCGAGGTGGATCTCGCCCTGCGTCTTCACCATGGCGCACAGGGCGCGCAAGGTGGTTGTTTTCCCGGCGCCGTTCGCGCCCAGCAGCGCGGTGATCGCGCCTTTCTCCATGGCGAAATCGATGCCGTGGAGCACCCGCGTGTGCCCGTAGGCGGCGTGCAGCCCGGCGACTTTAAGCAGTTCCAAGATACGCCTGTACGACGTCGGGATGCTGCTGTACTTCGGCCGGCGTGCCCTGGGCGACGACGCGGCCGAAGTTCAGCGCCACCACGCGGTCCGAAATGCCCATGACCAGGCTCATGTGGTGCTCGACCAGCAGCACCGTGAGCGCGAGCGCATCGCGCAAGCTGCGGATCAGGCGGCCCAGCTCGCCGACTTCCTCGTGGTTGAGGCCGCTCGCCGGCTCGTCCAGCAGCAGCAGGCGCGGCTGGGCGGCCAGCGCCCGGGCGAGCTCGACGCGCTTGCGCGTGCCGAAAGGCAGCTCCGAGACGCGCGCGCGCGCCACGGCCCCGAGGCCCAGCATCTCGAGAAACCTGAGCGCGCTGGCGTGCACGTGGTCCTCCTCGGCGGCCACTGACCGCAGGCGCAAGGCATTGGTGAAGAACCCGCTGCGGCTGCGGCAATGGCCCCCGGCCATCACGTTCTCGAGCACGCTCATGGAGCGGAACAGCGCCAGGTTCTGGAACGTGCGGCCGATGCCCAGGCCCGCGATGCGATGGCGCGGCAGGCCGAGCAGCGAAGCGCCGTCGAACAGGATGTCGCCGCGCTCGCACTCGTACAGCCGCGACAGGCAGTTGAACAGCGTGGTCTTGCCCGCCCCGTTGGGCCCGATCAGCCCGACGATGCTGCCCGGCTCCACGGCGAACGAAACGCCGTCCAATGCGACGATGCCACCGAAGCGCACGGCGACATCGCGCACGTCCAGCAATGGCATCTAGGCGGGAACAGCCTGGCGGCCGAGCGCGCGCCGCGACGGGAAGAACAGCGACGCGGCCAGCATGCCGGCGGCGAGGGTGGCGAGGACCAGGAACACGTTCCGGAACCCGCCCTCGGTACGATGCAGCAGCGCGATCATGGGCACGGCAACCGAGGCTACGCCGAGCGACACGACGTAGCGCACCGCGAGCACGCGCGCGCGGTA
>CAZJJC010000201.1:0-1705 GCA_964546195.1 uncultured Enterobacteriaceae bacterium
CGCGCGATCGCCGTGGCCATGATCTTCTTCGCGCCCGCCGCGGTCAGGCGCTTCGCATCCGCGAGGTACATCGGTCCTCCTCCGGGTATATATTACCCGCATGCCTCTTAAGCACATCGAGCATTTCCTGGTGGCCTCGGACGACGTCGACGCCACGCGCGACTGGTACGCCCGCGTGCTGGGCATGACCTCGGGGCCGCATCCCGACTTCGGCTTCCCGGTGCACTGGATGTACATCGGCGAGGCCGACGTGGTGCACATCGGCCCGAGCGCCAAGATGGCGGGCGACATCCAGAAGCGCTACCTCGGCCGCACCTCGCAAGCCTCGGAGCAGGGAACCGGCGCGATCGACCACATCGCTTTCCGCGCCACCGGCCTGCGCGGCATGCTGGAGCATCTCAGGAAAGAAAAAATCAGCTTCAGGCAGCGGCGCGCCAACGGCCAGGCGCTGTTCCAGCTTTTCTTCCACGACCCGAACGGCATCAAGATCGAGCTCAACTTCGACGGCGCCGAAGCCGACGGCATCGCCCCGGAGCTGATGGCCTCCGATCTGATCGCAGGCAGGTAAATGCGGTTGTGAGAACCGTGGGCGGCGTGCTGTTTTGCATCGGGCTCGCTTGCTTCGCGGTGCTCGCGCTGGCAGCGCGCAAAGCCCTGGCGCTCGAGCGCGCCCTGGACGCCGGGGACGTCGTGGTGTTGGGCGTCTTCGCGCTCTTCGCGGCATTCTGCGCAGGCATGGGTGCGCTGTTCTGGTATCGGGCGGACGCCCGGCCCCTCGCCTCCGTCGCGCCTTCCGGGGAGCAGGACGCGCCCGCGCCTGCGCCGCGGCCTGCGCCGCGGCGCGTCACGCTCGCGAACGGATGCGCGGCCGCCGGGGTCGTCCTTCTAATGCTGTCCGTGCTGGTTCCGGCCCACTGGTTCCCGGTCGCTCTCTTCTTCGTGGGCCTCGCGCTGCTGGCGGTGTCGCATGGCCTGACGCCCTGCGTGGAGCGGATCGAGAAATTGCGCAAGGCGCGCGCTTCCGAGCGGCAACTGTGACCCGGGACTACAACGCGGCGGTGGATCTCATCGGCCGCAATCTTGACGCCGGGCGCGCCGGCAAGCTGGCCTACATCGACGACTCGGGCAGCTGCACCTACGGCGAGCTGGCCGAGCGCGTCGACCGCGCCGTGAACGCGCTGCACGCGCTCGGGCTGCGCCGCGAGGAGCGCATCGCCATCGCCATGCACGACTCGGCCGACTGGGTGGCGCTTTTCCTCGGCGCGATCAAGGCGGGCATCGTGCCGGTGCCCCTGAACACGCTGCTCACGGCGGCCGACTACGAATACCAGCTGCGCGACAGCCGCGCGCAGGCGCTGTTCGTGTCCGAGCCGCTGCTCAAGACTTTCACGCCGGTCCGCAGCCGCTGTCCCGAGCTCAAGCACGTCATCGCCGCCGGCCTGCCGCTCAACGACCTGCTCTCCAAGGCATCGCCCAAGGCGCAAGCCGTCGCCACCACGCCGGACGACATGTGCTTCTGGCTGTACTCGTCGGGCTCCACCGGCGCGCCCAAGGGCACGGTGCACCTGCATTCGCACCTCATCGCGACCGCCGAGCTGTACGCCAGGCCGATCCTCGGCATCCGCGAGTCCGACGTCGTGTTCTCCGCGGCGAAGCTGTTCTTCGCCTACGGCCTGGGCAACGCGCTCACCTTTCCGATGGCGGT
>CAZJJC010000202.1:0-4703 GCA_964546195.1 uncultured Enterobacteriaceae bacterium
GTGGGCGACATGCCGCTCGGCGTGGACGTGATCGAGCCGCCGATGCTGTTCGAGCTGCAGAAGGCCGGGATCGAGATCCGCGACGGCCAGCAGACCCTGCTCGCCGCGCGCGAAGTGAAGAACATCGACGAGCTCACGCTGCTCAACATGGCTTGCGCGATGGTCGACGGCGTCTACCAGGACATCGCCGAGGCGCTGAAGCCCGGCGTGCAGGAGTCGCAGATCGTGGCGCTCGCCACCAAGCGGCTCTACGAGATGGGCTCGGACTGCGTGGAGGCCATCAACTCGATCTCGGGCGAGCGCTGCTCGCCGCATCCGCACAACTTCACCGACCGGCTGATCCGGCCGGGCGACCAGGCGTTCTTCGACGTCATCCAGTCGTTCATGGGCTATCGCACCTGCTACTACCGCACCTTCAGCGTCGGGCGCGCCACGCCGGCGCAGCGCAGCGCGTACAAGAAGGCGCGCGAGTGGATGGACCGCGTCATCGACCTGCTCAAGCCCGGCATGAGCACCGACAAGGTGGCCGCCAGGCTGCCCAAGGCGCAGGACGCCGGCTTCGCGAGCGAGATGGACGCCTTCGGCCTCAACTTCTGCCACGGCCTGGGCCTCGGGCTGCACGAGCGGCCGCTGATCTCGCGCTTGAATTCCTTTCGCGAGCCGATCGAGCTCAAGGCCGGCATGGTGTTCGCGGTCGAGACCTATTGCCCGGCGTCCGACGGCGTGTCCGCCGCGCGCATCGAAGAGGAGGTGATCCTCACGCCCACCGGCGCCAAGGTCATCTCGCTGTACCCCGCAGAGGAATTGCCGGTTGCCAACCCCTACTGAAAACCTGAAGCTCGGCTGGATCGGCACCGGCCGCATGGGCTACGAGATGGCCGCGCGCCTCGCCAAAGGCGGCTGCGACGTAGCGGTGTGGAACCGCACGAAGGCGAAAGCGGATCCTTTGCAAGCCTATGGGGCAAGGGTGGCCGATTCGCTCACCGAGCTTGCCGGCAAGGACATCGTCTTCTGCATGGTGTCGACCTGGGACGACGTGAAGGAGGTCATCGGCAAGCTGCTGTCCGGCTCGAGCAAGCCGAAGATGGTCGTCGAGTGCTCATCCATCTCCCTGGAGGGTTCGGCCGAGCTACGCGGCATCCTGAAAGGCAAAGGCGTTGAATACCTTGCTGCGCCGGTGAGCGGCAACGCCAAGGTGATCAAGGCCGGCAAGCTGACCTTCGTGGTTTCCGGCCCGAAGGCCGCCTACGAGAAGGCGAGGCCGTATCTCGACATGATGGGCACGGGCTCGAGCTACGTGGGCGAGGGCGAGCTCGCGCGCATCGCCAAGATCTGCCACAACGTGATGCTCGGCGTGGTCATCCAGAGCCTGAGCGAGATCACCCTCCTCGCCCAGAAGGCCGGCATGCCGCGCCATGCCTTCCTCGACTTTCTCAACAAGAGCGTGATGGGCTCGATGTTCACGCGCTACAAGACGCCGGCGCTGGTGAATCTGGATTTCAAGGTGACGTTCACGCCGCATCTGCTGCGCAAGGACCTGGACCTCGGCCTCGACGCGGGCAGGCAGCTCGAGGTGCCGATGCCGCTCGCCTCGGTGACGCGCGATCTGCTGCAGACCATGATCGGCCACGGCATGACCGAGCAGGACTTCGCCACCGTCTTGTTGATGCAGGCCAGGGCTTCGGGAATCGACCTGGAGCCGGAAAACGTGGAGGTCGGAGATGGGCTCTCCTAAGCAGAGAATCAGCTACTTCCCGCTCGAGAAGATGGATGCCGACATGCAGAAGGAGATGGACCGCTGCCGGCGCGAAGGCACGCCGCGCCCGGAGAGCTCGGCGGTGCGCGCACACGTGCCCGCGGCGTTCTGGTCGTTCGCCAACGCGTGGCGCGATCTTTTCAGGAACGGCGTGTGCGAGCACCCGGTCAAGGAGCTGTGCCGGCTGTACGTATCGCGCTCGGTGCAATGCGACTACTGCGGCAACCAGCGCTCGATCAAGGCCGCCGGCGCGGGCATGATCGAGGAGGACGTCAGGGATCTGCTCAACTTCGAAAAATCGCAGCGCTACTCGGACAAGCAGAAGGCGGCGCTCGCCTATGCCGAGGCCATCACCTGGCACCTGGAGACCGACGACGCTTTCTGGGAGCGGCTGCACCGGCACTTCAGCGAGCCCGAGCTGGTGGAGCTGGGCTGCTTCATCGCGCTCACCATGGGGCAGCAGAGCTGGCTGCGCCTGCTCAACATCGATCATCACCAGGTGCTCGCGGGCACGTCGGCCTCCATGGCGCCCGGATTCGAGAGCGCGGACGCGCTCGCCCGCTCCAAGGCCGCCGCCGACTACTGGGCGAAGGCGCGTGCGGATCAGGGCGGCGCTCGTTCCTGAGAAGGGCGCGGCGTTCAAGCTCGAGGCGCTCGAGCTCGCAGACCCCGCGCCCGACGAGCTGATCGTGCGCGTCGCCGCTTCGGGCGTATGCCAGACAGACCTGCATGCGCGCGACGACTACTTCGGCATGCCGTTTCCGTGTGTGTTCGGCCACGAAGGCGCCGGCGTAGTCGAGAGCGTCGGCAACCGGGTGGCCGGCCTCGCGCCCGGCGACCGGGTGGTGATGGTGTCGCCCGCCTGCGGCGCCTGCGAAGCGTGCAGGCTGGAGTTACCGGGTTATTGCTCCAGCGCGCGGGGCATCAAGTTCAGCGGCCGTCTGCGGGATGGCCGCGTGCCGCTGCGCTCGGGCGATGCCCCGGTGTACGGCGCGTTTTTCCAGCAGTCGTCGTTCGCGACGCATGCGCTCGCCACGCAGGCGAACGTGGTCAAGCTGCCCGACGACCTGCCGCTCGAAGTGGCGGCGGCCTTTGCCTGCGGCGTCAACACCGGCGCCGGCGCGGTGCTCAACGTGCTGCGCCCGCAGCCGGGCAGCTCGCTCGCCGTGTTCGGCGCCGGGGCGGTCGGCCTTGCCGCAGTGATGGCCGCGCGCATCGCGGGCTGCACGAGGATTCTCGCGGTCGACCTGCACGACAATCGCCTCGCGCTGGCGCGCGAGCTCGGCGCGACCCACGCCTTCAATGCCGCGGCCGAAGACCCCGTGGCAGGCATTCGGCGCGCCACCGGCGGCGCCGGCGTGGAATGCTCGCTGGAAGCCGCGGGCCAGCCGCAGGCCCTGCGCCAGGCCGTCGATTGCCTTGCGCCGCTGGGCGTGTGCTGCCTCGTCGGCAGCGCGCGAAAGGGCGTGGAGGCGGCGCTCGAGATGGCCCAGCTGCAGCAGGGCCGCAGCCTGCGCGGCTGCATCCAGGGAGACGCCCCGCCGGGGGAGTTCCTGCCGAAGCTCTTCCAGCACCATCGTGCGGGCAGGCTGCCGGTGGAGCGCCTGATCAGCTTCTACGACCTGCAAGACATCAACCGCGCCGTCGCCGATGCGGCGAGCGGCAAGGTGGTCAAGGCGGTGCTCCGCATCGCCCGGGCCTGAGATAGACTCGTTTCCCCAAGGAGGAAGGCCATCATGAAGCAGTGGATCAATCTGGGCGCCGCCCTGCTGGCGGCTTGCGCGTTCCAGGCGTTCGCGCAGAGCTATCCCAGCAAACCGGTGCGGTTAGTCATTGCCTTCACGCCCGGTAGCTCGACCGACATCATCGGCCGCGCGGTGGCCGCGAAGCTGCAGGAGCTGTGGGGCCAGGCGGTGGTCGCCGAGAACCGCGTCGGCGCCGGCGGCTCGATCGGTTCGGCGGTGGTGGTGAAATCCCCGCCCGACGGCTACACGCTGCTTGCGAACTCCTCGGCGCACGTGGCGAACCCGGGCATCTACGCGAACCTGCCTTACGACACGCTGAAGGACTTCACCAACCTCGCGCCGCTCGGCGGCGGGCCGAACGTACTGATCACCGGCGCGGACACCGGCTGGAAGACGTTCGCCGATTTCGTCGCCGCGGCGAAGGCCAATCCGGGCAAGCTCAACTTCTCCCACGCGGGCGTGGGCAGCGGCACGCACTTCAATACCGAGAAGCTGAAGCTCATGACCGGGATCGAGCTCACGCTCGTGCCGTACAAGGGCACGCCCGAGGCGATCGCCGATACGATCGCCGGGCGCGTGTGCTGCTATTTTGCGCCGCTCAATGCCGCGCTGCCGCACGTCGGGGGCGGCAGGGCGGTGGCGCTCGCGGTCACCAGCGCGAGGCGCACTAGCCTGCTGCCCAACGTGCCGACGATCGCGGAGCAGGGCGTGCCAGGCTTCGAATACACGCTCTGGGTCGGCCTCTGGGGGCCGGCCGGCATGCCACCGGGTGTGGCCAACAAGATCAATGCCGACGTGAACCGCGCGCTCCAGAGCCCCGACCTGAAGGGCCGCCTGACGAAGCTCGGCACAGAGCCGGGGAACATGACGATCCCGCAGTTCACCGAGTACGTGCGCAAGGAGCTCGAGGACACCGCCAAGGTGCTCAAGGCTGCGGGAGTCAAGCCGCAGTAGCTAGGCGCTTGAGCGGTACGCCGGTGAGCCTTTGAAGCTCCTGGAAATCTAGGCCATCGACCGTCTCGACGACGTGAAGCCCATCGGGCTTCACGTCGATGACGGCCAGATCGGTGTAGATGCGGTCGACGCAGCGCGCGCCGGTGAGCGGGTAAGCGCAGCGCTCGACGATCTTGCTTTTGCCGTCCTTGGTGAGGTGCTCCATCATCACCAGCACCTGCTTCGCGCCCACCGCCAGGTCCATCGCC
>CAZJJC010000203.1:0-6436 GCA_964546195.1 uncultured Enterobacteriaceae bacterium
TTCACGGTACCGGCCGTCGCCGGCCACAAGCCGGTCACGACCTTCATCAGGGTGGATTTGCCGCAGCCCGACGGGCCGACCACGGCGATGAACTCTCCGCGGGACACCCTGAAGCTCGTGTGGTAGAGCGCAAGGGCGGTCTCGTCCTCGGTGTACTTCAGCGAGACCCGGTCAAGCTCCAGGAAATCGCTCACTCCTTGCGCAAAATGCTTTTCGGCATCATTGCGTGCACGCCCTTCACGTTGTTGACCGTCTGCGTGACGTGCAGGTCGGCGGCATAGCTGCACAGCGCGTACGCCTCGTCCCTGGGGCAGCCGGTCATGGCGACGATCCAGGCGATCATTTCCCTCAGTGCCTGGCGCGCGGCGTCGTCGAGGTCGGTATCCAGGCCGAAGGCGATGTAATGGGTCTGGGTCTCGGCGCGCGGCATTTTCCAGTCGAGGTCCCGGCGCACCTTGAACTCGAAGCTGCCCTCGAGCGAGGTCTCGATCGCGGTGCCGTCGACCTCGCCGTCGCCCTGCGCGGCATGGCCGTCTCCCGTCGAGAAGAGCGCGCCTTCGTTCCACACCGGCAGATAGATGGTGCTGCCGGCCACCAGCTCCTTGCAATCGATGTTGCCGCCGAACTCGCGCGGCTCCTTGCTGTTCTGCCGGCCGAAGGCGGCCGCGGGCTGAACGGCGAGCTGCCCGAAGAACGGCCTGAGGGGGACCTTGAAGCCCGAGGGCAGCGTCGCCACGTTGGCTTTCAGGTCGAGGGGCACGTGCGTGAGGCGCATGTAGGGAAAATCCTCCGGCAGGGTCCCCATGTAGGCGCGAAACACGTTCCAGCCCCAGTTCTGACGGATCTTGATCTCGTGGATCCTGACCTCGAGGACATCGCCGACGCGCGCGCCGTTCACCGCGATCGGCCCGGTGAAGATGTGGTTGCCGGTGCCCTTTTTCACCTTCTGATGCACTTCGGGGAGCTCCGGCAGAACGTCGAAGCCGAGCTCCTTCGGCGGCATCCATTCCGGGTTGCAGGTGAGGCACTGGATGGTCACGCGCTCGCCGGACTCGATGGTGAGCACCGGCTTGAGCGTGCCGTCGAGGAAGCCCCAGTGCACGGTTTCCGGGGACGCCTTCAAAAGATGGGTTTTCATTTCGCCTCGCTTCCGGGCAGGATTCCGGGCTTCATCGAGAAGCAGTGCTTCGCGATGTCGCCGGCCCGCGTGAACCAGATCTGGTCCTTCAGCTTGTGCTCGACGCAGTGCTTGATCGCCTGGCGCAGGGGGCGCAGCCGAAACGGCTGGCCGAGGATGAAGCCGTGCAGCGAGAGCGCGAACACGAGCGGCTGCTCTTCGGACTGCTCCAGCAGCTCCTCGAACTGGTCGACGATCATCTCGGCGAACTGGCGCCCGGTGTGGTCGCGCAGCGCGAGCGTGCCGGCGTCGTTGAGCTCCATCGGATAGGGCACCGACAGGAGCGGCCCCGCCCGCGTCTTCATCCATATCGGCTGCTCGTCGACCGGCCAGTCGAGCAGATAGGTGAAGCCGCACTCCTTGAGCAGGTCGGGCGTGACGCCGGTTTCGGCCGCCCCGGCCCCCATCCAGCCCGTGGGCCGCACGCCGACATGTTTCTCGATGACCTCGACGCATTCCTGGATGACGCGGCGCTCATCGTCTTCCCACATGCCGCGCAGCACTTCGGCGTTGGTGCGCCCGTGGCCCAGCACGTCGTCGCCGCGCGCCTTGATCTTCTCGACGATCTCGGGGTATTCGTAGCACACGCTGGAATTGAGCAGGATCGACGCCGGCAGCTTCAGTTCGTCCAGGATGCCGAACAGGCGCCAGTTGCCGACGCGGTTTCCGTAATCGCGCCAGGCGAAATTGCGCGAGGTCTGCGGCCCGCTGCGGTTGTGCGGATCGATGCCCAGGCCCGCCTGGAAGGCGAAGTGCTCGATGTTGATCGCGACATAGAAGGCGAGGCGCTTTCCGCCCGGCCACGCATAGTGCTGCCGCTTGGTGATGGGAAGATAGTCGTAGCGCTTGTGGCCTGGGAGCTTGAGCATGGAGTCTCGCGGTTCGTTGCCTCGCACAGTTAACACGCTTCAAGCGGCTTGAGCAACGGGAAAATTTAAAACGTGGGCGGGGTGTTCACCCACAGGACTCTCGCCTCGCGCTTGCCGGCGTTTCTGTAGCCGTGCGCGAGATGCGAGGCAAAGCAGAACGAGTCCCCGGCCGACAGCGCATAGGTCCTGCCGGCGACGAGGAGCTCGATCTCGCCCGCGATCACGTATCCGACCTCTTCGCCTTCGTGCGAGATGGTGCCGTCGCTCGAGCCGCCGGGGGCGATGATGTGGATGTTGCTTTGCAGCAGGTGCCCTTTCGCGTAAGGAATCACCCGCTCCATGCGCAGACCCTTCCCCTGCCGCAGCGGATCGAAATCGATGACCGATCGCTGTCCCGAGCGCGTCACGACCGCGTCGCTGTCGTCGGGGGCGCTGAAGAGCTCTCCCAGTCCGATCTTCAGCATCGCGCACAGCTTGTGCAGCACGTGCAGCGAAGGCTGCAGCCGGTTGTTCTCGATCTTCGACACCAGGCTCTCCGAGCAGCCCGCGGCCTTGCCCACGTCCTTCAGGCGGTAGCCGCGCGTCAGGCGCGCGTGGCGCAGGCGGGTGCCGATGCCGAGCACCGCGACGTCCCAGGGCGGGTCGCGGCGGCGCTTTGCAACGCTTCTTCTCAACGTCGTTCCTCGATGGGGCGGCAAGCTCAAGCGACTTGCCTGCAAATAAAGTTTGCCCTGATTCCCGATTGTCGGCTAAGCTTTTTTCGAGCCGGGCAGCGAACCGGCGCCAACGAACCAAGGAGCCTCAATGTCGCACTTCGCAAAGAGCGCACGCCGCACGATGCTGATGGCCGCAGGGCTCCTGGCCCTCGCCGCGCTGAGCGCCCCCGCCGGGGCGCAGAAGAAAGACGTGAAGATGATGCTGGACTGGGTGGTCCAGGGCACGCACGCGCCGTTCTTCGTCGCCCAGCAGAAGGGCTACTACAAGGAAGGCGGCCTGACCGTGGCCATCGAGGCCGGCCGCGGCGCCACCAACGTGGCGGTCATCGTCGCCGGCGGCGCCTTCGATTTTGGCTGGGTCGACCTTCCCAGCTTGATCAAGTTCAACGCGCAGAACCCGGGCTCGCCGCTCATCGCGACCTACATCAGCTTCGACCAGACGCCGCTCGCCATCATTACGCTCAAGTCCAAGAACATCAAGACGGTGCAGGATCTCCACGGCAAGAAGATCGCCGGCGGCCCCGGCACCGCCGTGCACGACACCATCTCGATCCTGCTCAAGGCGGCGCGCGCCGAGAACGTGAAGATCGACTGGCTGGCGGTGCAGCCCCAGCTGTTCGGACCGATGGTGGCGCGCGGCGAAGCCGACGGCACCGGCGGATTCACCAACTCCAACATTCCCGCGCTGCTCGATGTGGGCATCAAGCTCGAGGACATCCACGCCATCCGCTATGCCGACTTCGGCGCCGATCTCTACGGCCTCACGCTCGCTTCCACCCGCAAGTTCGTCGAAGCCAACCCGGACACGGTCCGCGCCATGGTGAAAGCGCTCAATCAAGGCACCATCGACACCATCAAGGACCCCGCCGGCGCGCTGAAGCTGATGAAGACGCGCGACCCGATGATGAAGGAGAACATCGAGAAGGTGCGCCTGGAAATCGCGCTCGGCCTCACCTACACCGACTGGGTGAAAAAGCGCGGCCTCAGCGTGGTGCAGCCCGAGCGCCTGCAGCGCACCATCGCCTCGGTGGTCGAGGCCTATGGGCTCGCCTCGGCGCCCAAGCCGGAGGACGTCTATACCGACAAATTCCTCCCGCCGGTGGCGCAGAGAATGGTCAAGTAGGGCCCGCGCCCGCTGATCGCTGCGGGAAAGCTGTACGTCGCGCCGATGATGGACTGGACGGACCGGCATTGCCGGTTCTTCCTGCGCCAGGTCTCCTCACGCGCGCGGCTCTATACCGAGATGATCACCACCGGCGCCCTGCTCCACGGCGACGTCGAGCGCCACCTCGCGTTCAGCAAGGAAGAGCATCCGGTGGCGGTCCAGCTCGGCGGCAGCGATCCTGAAGAATTGAAAACCTGTTCGAAGATCGCAGAGCAATACGGCTACGACGAGATCAACCTCAACATCGGCTGCCCGAGCGAGCGGGTGCAGAAAGGCGCCTTCGGCGCCTGCCTGATGGCCGAGCCCGAGCTGGTGGCCGCCTGTGTCGCTGCCATCAAGGACGCGGTTTCAATCCCGGTGAGCGTGAAGCACCGCACAGGGGTGAACGAGGTTCAGGAGTATTCCTTTTTGAAGAACTTCGTCGCCGTCGTTGCGCAGGCGGGATGCAAGAGCTTCATCGTGCATGCGCGCAATGCGCTGCTGAAGGGGCTCTCGCCCAAGGAAAACCGCGAGGTCCCGCCGCTGAAGTACGACTACGTCTACCGCCTGAAGGACGACTTCCCGCAGCTGGAGATCGTGATCAACGGCGGCATCCATACCTGGGCCGAGATCACGAGCCATCTCGCCCGCGTCGACGGCGTCATGCTCGGCCGCGCGGCGTATCACCATCCCTGGCTGCTGGTCGACGCCGGGAAGAGCCGTTCCGAGGTTGTAAGGGCGATGTTCAACTACGCCAAAGGCGTGCAGTCGCTGAGGCATGTGACGCGCCACATGCTCGGCCTGTACCACGGCCACAAGAAGGCCCGGCTGTGGCGCCGCCTGCTGTCGGATTCCGAGCGTTTGAAGCACAACCGCCCCGAGCTGCTGCTCGAGGCGCTGGAGCTGGTCGAATCCCCGGGCTACACCGCCTTCACCCCGGCCCAGAAAATGGGGACGTACCCCATTTTGGATTCATAAATGGGGTACGTCCCCGTTTTCTAAAGCGCTTCGAAGCGGTGGTAGCGCGTCCAGCGCATGAGCTGCTCGTCGCTCATCGAGAAGACGACGGCATCGCTCGTCGCGTGATGCTCGACGCGGGTCCACGCGGGCAGGGCGAGCGTGTCGCCGAAGCTCCAGCCGAACGCCTGCTCGCCCATCACCGAGCGGCCCTCGCCTTGCATCACCACGTACACCGTATTGACGCTGTGGCGATACGGGCGGTTGCGCCAGCCGGCCGGCCACGCGTGCACTTTGAGCGTGATGGTCGGCATGGCGGGCGCTTCGAGCGCAATCGTCTTGCCGAAGAATTCGTCCTGCGAGGCAGTGTGCAGATCCTGCCGGATGCGTTTCCACGTGAAGCGCATCGGCGAATCCGCCGTAACGCGCGCCACCGGCTCGAATCCCAGCGGGTGCTCCTCGAAGAACATCGGCTCGAGCAGATGATTGAGCGGAACGTCCAGCCCGTCGAACCAGTAGGCCTGCTCGCCGCCGTCGTGACCGTGCCCGTGCCAGCTCCAGCCCGGCGTCAGCACGATGTCGCCGGTTTCCATCGGATGCTTGTCGCCGTCGACGATGGAGTACGAGCCGCGCGACTCCAGTATCACGCGCAGCGCGTGCGGCGCATGGCGGTGCGAGCGCGCTTTCTCGCCGGGAAGGATCGACTGGTAGGCGGCCACCAGCGTGCGAAGGGTGGCGTAATCATTGCCGGGGGCCGGATTGCGCAGCACGAAGTTTCGCCTCTCCGCGAGATCCGTGCCGATGAGCCGCCCGGCCGCCTGCATCGCCGCCTTGGCCTCCGCATAACGCCAATGGGCCGGCACGAACGCCGAATGCATCTCCGGGTACAGGAAAGGTTTCTGACGCCGGATCCAGCCGGGCGTCATGTTCCTTTCGCCGATCGCGCTCACCAGCGCTTCCAGCGAGCTCAAGTCGCGCAGCTCACGGTATGATGCTCGCTCCATAGCCCCTCCTTCCGCGGACTTCCTTTATGAGCGCAATCCCCAAGACAATCAAGACCTCGGTGCGCGAGCGCGTCAGCAAGGAAGAGTGGCAGATGCGCGTGGACCTCGCCGCCGCCTATCAGCTCGGGCATATCTACAAGTGGACCGACCTCATCTACACCCACTTCTCGGCCAGGGTGCCGGGCACCGAGGACTTCCTGATCAACCCCTACGGTTTGATGTTCGACGAGATCACCGCGTCGAGCCTGGTGAAGATCGACTGCGAGGGCAAGGTGCTGGACGACCCGCTCGGCATGGGCGTGAACGAGGCGGGCTTCGTGATCCACAGCTGCGTGCACAAGGCGCGCCCCGAGGTGAGCTGCGTGATCCACACCCACACCCGCACCGGCGTGGCCGTCTCGGCGATGAAGTGCGGCCTGCTGCCCATCAGCCAGCACGCGATGAGGGTGCGGGCCGACGTCGCCTACCACGACTACGAGGGCATCGCGCTCTACATGGAGGAGCAGGAGCGCATGGCGCGCGACCTGGGCAAGAGCGCCAAGGCGATGATCCTGCGCAACCACGGCCTG
>CAZJJC010000204.1:0-3051 GCA_964546195.1 uncultured Enterobacteriaceae bacterium
AGGGTAAGCGAGGAAGCGGGCTGGTCGCGCCTGGGTCCCAGGCCGAGCTTCTCCAGGATGTCCGCGGCGACGCGCCTCGCCCCCGCGGAGGAGCGCTCCTTGAGGAAGGCGCCGACCATGACGTTGTCGATCACGGAAAGGCCGGCGAAGGGCTTGACGATCTGGAACGTGCGCCCGATTCCCGCGGCGCAAACCTGGTCGGGCCGGAGCCGCTGTATTTCCCGGTCGATGAACGCGATCTTCCCGGCGTCCGGCGCGAATACCCCGGCGATCATGTTGAAGATGGTGGTCTTGCCGGCGCCGTTCGGGCCGATCAGGGCGTTGACGTGTCCCTCGGTCAGCTCGAACGACGCGTCGTTCACCGCACGCAGCCCGCGGAAGGACTTCGAGACGCGCTCGACCTGGAGAATCAAAGTTTGAGCTTTCTCGCGAGTGGTGGCCAGACGCCGTCGGGCAGGAACATGACGACCGCCAGCAGGCACAAGCCGTAAAAGACCTGCTTCACGCCCGGGACCTCGATGCCGAGCTGCAGCATCAGCTCGCGCATGCCTTCGGCCAGCCCGGTGAGCAGCAACGCGCCGACCAGCGGCCCGACCAGCGTGCCGATGCCGCCGATGATCGGGCCGAGAATCAGCTCGATCGAGCGCGAGATGTGGAAGATCTGCTCGGGGAAGAGGTTGTTGTAGTAGAAGGCGAACACGACGCCGGCGAGCGAGGTCATCGCCGCCGAAATAATGACGGCAACCATCTTGTAGCGGAAGATGTTGACACCGAGGGCCTGCGCCGCCTCGGGGCTCTCGCGGATGGCGAGCCAGTAGTAGCCCATGCGGCTCCGTAGGAGCACGTGGCACAGCACGAAGGCGCCCGCGGTCAGGGCGAGCATCACGTAGTAGAACATCACCGGGCTGCCGCGCAGGTTCCACAGGTCGTTCTCGGTGTAGTTGGCGACCGGCAGGAACAGCCCCGACGAGCCGCGCACCCATGTGAAGTGGTCGAAGCCGATGCGCGCGAACTCGGCGAAGGCGATGGTGAGGATGGCGAAGTACACGCCGGACACGCCGAAGCGGAACGCGAGGAAACCGATCACCGCGCCGGCCAGCGCGCAGAGGGCGATGGAGGCGCCGAGGCCGATCCAGGGGCTGATGCCGAAGTGCACATAGAGCGCGGCCGCGGCGTAGGCGCCGAGCCCGACGTAAAGCGAGTGTCCGAGCGACAGCTGCCCGGCGAAGCCCATCATGATGTTCCAGGCCTGGCCGACATAGGCGAAGTACAGGATGAGAAAGCCCACCGCCAAGAGGTAGCCGCTCGCGAAGAAGGGGAACACGATGAGCAGCACGAGCAGCGCCGCCAGCATGGCGAGGCCGCGGCGCGGCACCCCTTCGAGCAGGCGCCGCATCACGCGCTCTTCCTGCCCAGGATGCCCTGCGGGCGGAACAGCAGCACCAGCACGAGCAGCCCGAAGGCGAACATGCTCTTTGCCGAAGGCGTGAAAAGCACGCCGCCCAGCGCCTCGGTCGCGCCGATCAGCAGGCCGCCGAGCAGGGCGCCGGGCATCGAGCCCAGCCCGCCGATGATGACGATGACGAACGCGAGCAGCGTATAGGCCGGGCCGATGGTGGGCGTGACGTCGCCCACGACCATGAGCATGGTGCCCGCGGCGCCCACGCAGGCCGCGCCCAGGCCGAAAGTCAGCGCGTAGAGGCGCTTCACGTTGAGCCCGACCACGCGCGCGCCTTCGTAGTTGTCTGCGCAGGCGCGGATCGCCTTGCCGGGCAGCGTGAAGCGGAAGAACGCGAACAGCGCCGCCGCGACCACCAGCGCGGCGCCCGCGGCGTAGACCTTGGAGGCGTCGACGATCACCGCGCCGAGCTGGAAGCTGTCGAAGGAGTAGGCGGTGCGGATGCCCTGCGCGTCGGGGCCGAAGACGATGAGCTGCACGTTGACGAGAATCAGCGCCACGGCGACGAGCAGCATGAACTGGCTGTGCTCCGGCCGGTTGATGAAGGGGTTGATGATCGCCCGCTGCAGCAGGTAGCCGAACACGAACAGCACGGCCGCGACCGGCACCAGCAGGACGAGCGGGTCGAGGCCCAGCGCAGAGAAGAGCATCAGCGTCAGGTACATGGCGAGCGTCATCATCTCGCCGTGCGCGAAGTTCACCACGCGCACCACGCCGAAGATCACCGACAGGCCAAGCGCCATCAGCCCGTAGACCAGCCCGGTCAGCAGGCCGCTGACCGCGACGTTGAGATAGATCTCTAGTGGCAGATCTAGCGCTTGTTGTAGGGCCGCATCGGCAGCTCGACCTTGGCGTTCGCCGCATCCTTCGGCGCCACCACCACGAGCCGGCCGCCGCGGTTCTGCACGGCGGAGTTCTTCAGCTTGTCGTTCTGGCCCTTGGCGTTGAACTGGATGCCGGGGCCCGGGCTGACGTTGTCCTTGATGTCGGTGGCGCGGATGGCGTCGGCGAGCGCCTTCGGCTCCGCGCTGCCGGCGCGCTTGAACGCGTCGGCGGCGACCAGCAGGGCCTCGAAGGTGTACACGTGGTTGGTGTTGAGGCTGATGTCCTTGTGCGCCTTTCGGTGCGCCGCCTCGAGCTGCCTGGCGAGCTTCTTGTTCGGATCGAACCACGGCACGAAGCTGATCGGGCCGTCGCCCAGCTTGCCGAGGGTCTTCAGGTACTGGTCGTCGTACCAGCCCGGGCCCATGCTGAGGACCGTCATCGGGTTCCAGCGCTGCTTCACAAGCTCGCGGCTGATGAGGATGGCGTCGTTCAGGCGGCTCACCATGATGAGCGCCTCGGCGCCGCTCGCCTTCGCCTTGGCCACCTCGACCGAGAGATCCCTCGCCGCGGGATCGTAGGCGATGGTGTCCACCACCTTGTAGGGCATCTGGAACTTGGACATCACCCCGGTGAAGCCCTTCTGCATGGCGACGCCGAAGGTGTCGTTCACGTGCATGAACACGGCGGTCTTGGGCGCGGCGCCGGCCGCGGCGAACACCTCCAGCTGGTTGGCGAACGCGTCGCCGAGGATCATCGGCGCCGTGGGG
>CAZJJC010000205.1:0-2107 GCA_964546195.1 uncultured Enterobacteriaceae bacterium
CTGCTTTGCCGCAAGTTCCTCGGCACGCTGGACGCGGGCTGGATCTCGGCCTACGTGCCCAACCCCAGCTTCGAGCCGCGCACCCTCTACCTCGCGCTGGCCGAGGAGCTCGGCATCCAGGTGAGCGCCGCGCTCGACCAGCACCAGCTCATCAAGGCGATCACGCGCGCGCTGCTCGACCTCGCGCGGCAGAAAAAGCGCGTGCTGCTGTGCATCGACGAGAGCCAGGCGATGTCGCTCGAGACGCTCGAGGCGTTGCGCCTGCTGACCAACCTGGAGACCGAGAAGAGGAAGCTCATCCAGGTGGTGCTGTTCGGCCAGCCCGAGCTCGACCGCAAGCTCGCCTCGCCGAGCATCCGGCAGCTGCTCCAGCGCATCACCTTCCAGCACCGCATGAGCGGGCTGCAGGAGAACGAGGTCGGCGCCTACGTCGCCCACCGCCTGGCAGTGGCCGGGCTCACCGGGCGCTCGCTGCTGCCCTCGGGCGCGCTGCGCGCCCTGCACCGCGCAAGCCGCGGCCTGCCCCGACTCATCAACATCGTCATGCACAAGGCCATGCTGCTCACCTACGGCGAGGGCCGCTGGGTGGTCGAACGGCGCCACGTCGTCGCCGCCGCGGCGGACACGCCCGCCGCCGAGCGCACGGGCCGGGCGTGGTGGCGCCTGGGCTTCGGCCGCGCGGACTGAGGCGCCATGAGCGTCATCAACCAGATGCTGCAGGACCTGGACCGGCGCAGCGCCATGGCGGGCGGCGAGGCGCCGTACGTCGCGCACCACCTGAAAGCCGTCGATCCGGGCCACAAAGGCCGCGAGTGGTTCTGGCGCCTCGTGGCCGCGCTGCTGCTTGCCGCCCTCGCCTGGGTGGGTTGGGTCGCCTACCAGCTGCAGCCGCGCACGCTCGCCACCGAGCGGGCATTCCGGGCGGCCGACCAGGCGCGCAGCGGGCCGATCGTGGCGGTGGTGCATGAGATCAAGCCAGCCCCCCAGGAAAGCAAACCGCCGCAGCCCACCGAAACCTTCAAGCTGGCAAGTACCGTCGAGACCCCGCCCATCGAGCCCAAGCCCGAGCCGGTAAAACCCAAGGCCGTCAAGCCCGTCCAAGGCACGGTAAGCAAGCGCGAAATCACCAAGACCGCCGGCGACGTGGCCGACGCGCACTTCCGCCGCGCGGCGCAGTTCCTGAACCAGGGGCGCGTGAGCGAGGCCGAGGCGCAGCTCGCCCAGGCGCTGAAAGCCGATGCGGCGCATGTGCCGGCGCGCCAGGCCTACGTCGCGCTGCTGCTCGAGCAGCGCCGGCTGGACTTCGCGCGCGAGATGCTGCGCGAAGCGGTGGCGGCCAATCCCGCGCACGCGCCCTTCACCCTGGCGCTCGCGCGCGTCCACGCCGAGCAGCACGATTACGCCGGCGCGCTCGCAGCGATAGACGGCGCGGGCACGGCGGCGCAGGGCGCCGAGTTCCAAAGCCTGCGCGCGGTGGTGCTGCAGCGCCTGGGCCGGCATGCCGAGGCCGCGGCCGCCTACCAGCAGGCGCTGCGCAGCGGCCCGCAGCACGCCGCGACCTGGATGGGCCTCGCCATTTCGCTCGAAGCCCTCGGCCACCGCGCCGAGGCGGCGCAGGCCTACCGGCGCGCGCTGGGCGCCGGCGCGCTTGCCGGAGAAGCGAAGGAATACGCCGAAGCGCGGGTGAAGGCGCTCGACTGAATCATCCCGGCGGGGGGATTTTCTCCAGCCGGTAGCCGTAGTTGTAGATCGGCACCACGCGGTAGCCCGATTCGGGGCGCAGGTCGAGCTTCTTGCGCACCTGGCTCACATGCGTGTCGACGGTGCGGGTGGCGAGGTCGCCGGTGCGTCCCCAGACGGCCTGCTGCAGGTGGCCGCGCGACATGAGGCGGCCGATATTGCGAAACAGCGCCACCGTCAGCTCGAATTCCTTCGGCGTGAGCTCGATCTTGGCGCCGTCCTTGCGCACCTCGTTGCGCTGCGTATCGATCTCGAAAGGCGGGAAGGAGAGCTGCTTCTTGTCCTCGCTGGGGTAGGCGCGCCGCAGCAGCGCGTGCACCCGGGCGAGCAGCTCCTGGCGGCGCACCGGCTTCACCATGTAGTCGTC
>CAZJJC010000206.1:0-14039 GCA_964546195.1 uncultured Enterobacteriaceae bacterium
CTCGAGCGCGACGCGTTGCTTTTCGCCGGTGAGGGGGTTGGTGCTGGTGCTGCCGAAATAGGTGATCAGCGAGACAAGCGCGATCACCAGCGCGATGAGCCAGCGTGCCATGCCGTATATCCTAATGTCATACTCGCCCCACGGGGAAAGTCGGGGGGAGGTTCCGGATGGCAGGTACGGGGGCACTGGTCGACAGCCTCAAGCGCGAGCTGCGGGCGCGCAACATCACCTACGCGGCGGTGGCGAAACGCCTCGCCATGAGCGAAGCGAGCGTGAAGCGCATGTTCTCGCACAAGGCGTTCACGCTGTCGCGGCTGGACGCCATCTGCGAGCTTGCGGGCATGGAGTTCTCCGAGCTGGCGCACAGCCTCTCGGCGCAAGACGCCGTGATCTCGCAGCTCACGTACGAGCAGGAGAAGGAGCTGATCGAAAACCACCGGCTGATGGCGGTGGCGCTGTCGACGCTGAACCACTGGAGCTTCGAGCAGATCGTCGCGTTCTACGATTTCGACGCCGCAGAGTGCACGCGGCTGCTGGCGCGCCTGGACCGCCTGAAGTTCATCGAACTCATGCCCGGCAACCGCATCCGCCTGCTGGTAAGCCGCGCCTTCGCCTGGATTCCCGATGGACCGATCCAGCGTTTCTTCAAGGAGCAGGGCCACGGCGACTTTTTCGGCGCGCGCTTCGACGGGGAAAACGAGCTGCTGCTGCTCGCCAACGGCGCGCTCTCCCGGCACTCGGTTGCCGCGCTCCTCGCGCGCCTCAGGAAGACGGCGGCAGAATTCTCCGCGATGCGAAGCGACGATGCGGGAATGCCTGCGAGCGAGCGCTCGCCGATCACGCTGCTCGTCGCGGCGCGGCCCTGGTTTCCGGAGTTCCTGCGCAAGTACCGCCGCAGGAGCGCGGCCGCGCCGGCGATCTTAAGCCGCTAGGCCGCGCAACGCTTCAGCCACAGCCGCCGGTGTATCGACCACGCGCGCGCCGGCCGACTCGAGCGCGCGGCGCTTGCTCGCATAGCTGCCGCGGTTGCCCATGACGATCGCGCCGGCGTGGCCCATTTTCTTGCCCGGGGGCGAGGCGCGCCCGGCGATGAAGGACACGACCGGCTTGCGCATCGCCTTGATGGACGCCCCCGCGTCCTCCTCCATCGTCCCGCCGATCTCCGCCACCAGGACGATGGCTTGCGTCTTCCTGTCCGCTTCGAGCGCCTGCAAGGCATCCGTGACGGTGGTGCCGAGCATCGGATCGCCGCCGATGCCGATGAAGGTGGACTGGCCGCGACCGGCGTCGAGGAGGTTGAGGCAGATGAGCGTACCCAGGCTGCCGCTGCGCGAGATCACGCCGACGTCCCCGGGCTGGAAGATGCGCGGGTTGAACGCGGGCATGATGCCGACGAACGCCTCGCCGGGCGTGACGAGCCCCGCGGTATTGGGGCCGACGATGCGGCAGCCGGCTGCGCCGGCGAGCGCGTGCATGCGCATCACGTCGCGCGAGGGAATGTGCTCAGTCAGCATCACCAGCAGCCGCACGCCGGCGCCGATCGCGTCCTCGGCGGCGGCAAGCGCCGCCGCCGGCGGAATGAACATCACCGAGACATCGACGCCGCCGAGCTTCTGCGCGGCATCGCGCACCGACGCGAACACCGGCACGCCGCCAAGCGTCTCGCCGGCGCGCTTGGGATTAACGCCGCCCACGATGCGCGTGCCATAGGCGAGCATCTTCTCGGTCCAGAAGCTGCCCTGGCGCCCGGTCATGCCCTGCACCACCACGCGGTCGGCGGCCCGCACGATCATTTCGCCGCCTCCACCGCGGCGCGCACCGCGTCCTCCATTCGATCGAAAGGCTCGAGCTTGAGCCGCTGCTTGATGAGCTGCACCGCTTCTTCCTCGCCGGTGCCGTGCACGGAAAAGAACACCGGCAGGCTGGGCTTGAGCTTCTCCCAGGCCTGGACCACGCCGCCGGCCATGACATCGGTGCGCGCGAACGCGCCGCAAAAATTGACGATCACGCTCTTGATGCGCGGATTCGCGAGCACCAGGCCGAGCGCCGCCTCGGCCTTGGTATAGGCCTCCCCGCCAATCTCGAGAAAATTCGCCGGCGCGCCGCCGCAGTGCTCGATCACGTCCATGGTGGTCATGGTGAGGCCCGCGCCGTTGGCGAGCACGCCCACGTTCCCGGGCAGCTCGATGTACTTCAGCCCCAGCTCGCGAGCGCGCCGCTCGAGCTCGGTCAGGTTTTCCCGCGCGCCCTTTGCCGCGAGCTGCGGCTGGCGATAAAGCGCCGCGTCGTCGACGGTGAGCTTGCAGTCGAGCGCGAGCAGTCCGCCGCCTTCGAGACGCACGAGCGGATTGATTTCGAGCAGCTCGGCGTCGCTATGAACATACAAATCATAAGTTTTGCAAAGAAGATCACAGACGGCGTCCCGATCGCCGCCAAGCCCGGCGGCCTGCAGTGCGGAGCGCAAGCGGGCGCGATCGACGCCGCGCGCGATATCGACCGGGATACGCACGATGCTCTGCGGCTCCCTTGCCGCGATGTCCTCGATGTCCATGCCGCCCGCGGTGGAGAAAAGCATCAGCGGCGCGCGGGTCGCGACGTCGTTCAGGACCGCGGCGTAGAGCTCCTGCGCGATGGCGGCGCATTTCTCGACCAGAAGCCGCTCGACGCGATGCCCGGCGATCTCCATGCCGAGCATGGCGCGCGCGGCGCTTCGCGCCTGCTCCGGGTCGTCCACCAGCCGGATGCCGCCCGCCTTGCCGCGCTTGCCGGAGGGCACCTGCGCCTTGACGGCGCTGCGTCCCAGGCGGCCCACCGCGGCCGCCGCCGCGGCGGCGTCGCGGCACACCTCCCCCGGCGGCACGGGTATCCCCGCCTGCCGGAGCATCTCCTTCGCTTCGGCTTCCTCGAAATCCAAGGTGGCTTAGCTGCCGTGCCGGGCGTGGTAGGCGCCGAAGATCTCGTCCTCGGCCGGGACCCTTTCGGGGATGACGCGGGCGATGCGCGTGATGTTGAGGAAGTGGCGCCAGTGCATGTTGTCGGAGAAGCTGTTGCCGCCCCAGGTGCCGCAGCCCATCGACAGCGAGAACGGCAGCCCGTTGTCGAAGCTGCCGCCGGTGGCGATGCAGTGCGCCTGGTTGACGATCACGCGCGCCACCGGCATCTCGAGGCCCAGGCGCATCGCCAGCGCGTCGTTCTTCGCATGCAGCGACACCGAGTGCCCCTTGCCCTGGTAGTCGTAGATGCGCCGCGTGATGTCGAAGGCCTCGTCGAAGTCCTTCGCCTTGTACACCGCGAGCACCGGCGCGAGCTTCTCGCCGGAGAACGGATACGCCGGACCCGTCCCTGATTCTTCAATCATCAAAAAAGAACCAGTCTTGTTTAGACCCGCCAGGCCGGCAATTCGCTCCGCCGACTGCGCGGTTGTAGCCGGCGAGAGCTTGCCGCCGGGAAACATCACCGCCTGCAGCCTGGCCTTCTCGGCCGCGTCGAGCATGACGCCGCCCTGCTTCTCGAGCGCCTTCAGCATCGCGTCGTAGATGCTCGCGAGGATCACGACCGAGTTCTCGGAAGAGCAGCTCGTCGCGTTGTCGAAGGTCTTGGAGCGCGCGATCTTCGCCGCCGCATCGTCGAGGGCGGCGCTCGCGTCGACGATCGAGACGACGTTGCCCTGCCCCACGCCGATCGCCGGCTTGCCGCTCGAGTAGGCGGCGCGGATGTTCGACTGCGAGCCGGTGGCGGCGACGAGGTCGCACTGGCGCATCAGCTCGTGCGTCGCCTCCTTCGTCACCGGCGCGGGCAGCACCTGGACGAGATCGGGGTCCGCATTGACTTTCCTGAACTCCTCATGGATGAACTTGAGGAGCAAGGCACACGTGGAGTAGCCCTTCGGCGAAGGCGCGAGGATGACCGCGTTGCCGCATTTGAGCGCATTGATGATCTGGTTCGCGGGCGTGGCGCCCGGATTGGTCGAGGGCGTGATCGCCGCGACCACCCCGACCGGGCGCGCGATCTCGGTCACGCCGCGCTCGGGATACTCCGCGATGACGCCGACGGTGCGCACGCCCTTGAGGTCGCGCAGCAGGCCGAGGGTCTTCCTGTGGTTCTTGGCGACCTTGTCGGCGACGTTGCCCAGGCCGGTGTCGCGCACCGCGAGCTCGGCGAGCGCGCGGTTGTTCTCCGGCTTCATGATCGCCCAGCCGGCCGCGAGCGCGGCATCGTCGAGCTTTTCCTGGCCCGCGCGCTCGTACGCCGCCTGCGCGGCGCGCGCTCGCTCTATCAGAACGTTCGTTTCGAGCATTGCACCCATGGCAACGGGTGGAATTGTAGACTCGGCCGAGATGCCCCGTCTTGCGCAGGTTCGAATCACCCGGCTGCGGGTGCCGCTCAAGGCGCCCTACCGGCTGTCGTTCCGGCCCGTCGAGCACTTCGACACCATCGTCGTCGAGTGCGAGGCGCAGGACGGCGCGCTCGGGCTGGGCGAGGCGACTGTCCTCACCGGCTACACCGGGGAAACGATAGAGGGCAGCTGGGCCAAGGCTGGGGAAATCGCCGCTCGCCTGAAGAGCCTGGATACCCGGGAAGCGAAAAGGGTGCTGGCGTCGCTAACCAAGGAGCTGCCCTTTACGGTGACCGCGTTCGGGACCGCGCTCGAGATGCTCGAGGGAAACGCCTATCTCTCCCCGGGACGCGAGCAGGCGGTGCAGCTCCTCGCGGGCATCAACGAGAAGGAGGACGACAAGGTGCGCGCCGAGTTCGAGCGCTTCTACGGCGAGGGCTACCGCACCTTCAAGATCAAGGTCGGCTTCGACGTCGAGAAGGACCTCGCGCACGTGCGCACTGTCCAGCGTCTTTCCGCAGGAAAGGCGAAGCTGCGGGTCGACGCCAACCAGGGCTACAGCGCCGGGCAGGGCGTCGCGTTCGTGCGCGGGCTCGACCCCGCGGACATCGAGCTCCTCGAGCAGCCCTGCCGCGCCGGCGACTGGGACAGCCACCTGGAAGTGGTGCGCGCCTCGCCGGTGCCGGTGATGCTCGACGAGTCGATCTACGCGCTGGAGGAGATCCAGCGCGCGGCGGATCTCGCCGCGGCGCGCTTCATCAAGCTCAAGCTCATGAAGCTCGGCACGCTCGACGCGCTCGGCGCCGCGCTCGAGCGCATCCGCGCGCTCGGCATGACCCCGGTGCTCGGGAACGGCGTCGCCTGCGACCTCGGCTGCTGGATGGAAGCCTGCGTCGCGGCGCGCCACCTCGACACCGCGGGAGAGCTGACCGGCTTCCTGCGCGCGCGCGCCGGGCTGCTGACCGAGTCGCTCGAGGTGCGCTCGGGCGCCGTGATCCTGAAACCTGGGTTTGCGCCGCGGCTCGCGCGCGAGCGCCTGCAGCCCTATATCGTGGAGACGAAATGAAGGCGATCGCCGTGACCGAGTTCGGCGGACCCGAGAAGCTCGCCTTGATCGACGCCCCGGTCCCCCAGCCTGCAGCGGGCGAGGCGCTGGTGAAGCTCGAGTATGCCGGCGTCAACTTCATCGACATCTACATGCGCAGCGGTTACTACGCGCGCTCGCAGACCTACAAAACCCCATTGCCGATGGTGATCGGCATGGAAGGCATCGGGACTTTATCCATGGGAGAGCGGGTTGCGTATTGCATCACCCGGGGCTCGTACGCGGAATATGCGGCCGTTCCGGCATGGAAGCTGGTGCGCGTGCCCGAGGACGTGCCCTCGCCCATCGCCGTGACGCTGATGCTGCAGGGATTGACGGCGCACTACCTCAGCCACTCGGCCTTCCCGCTCGAGAGGGGGCACACCTGCCTCGTGCACGCGGCCGCGGGCGGCGTGGGCCAGCTTCTCGTGCAATGCGCCAAGCTGCGCGGTGCGAGCGTCATCGCCACCGCGGGGAGCGCGGAGAAGGCGGCGATCGCAAGCGCGCGCGGCGCCGACCATGTCATCCTCTACCGCGAGAAGGACTTCCGCGAGGAGGTGATGCGCCTCACCGGCAAGCGGGGCGTCGACGTGGTCTACGACGCGATCGGCAAGGACACCATCGCGCGCAGCATCCGCAGCCTGCGCCGGCGCGGCGTGTGCATCAACTACGGCGGCGCCTCGGGGCTGGTGCAGTCTATCGAGCCGCTCGAGCTCGGGGAGGCGGGGTCGGTGTTCTTCACCCGGCCGCACCTCGCCGACTACATCGCCACCGCCGAGGAGCTCAACGGCCGCGCCGCGGACTTGTTCGCCGCCTGGCGTACGGGCAAACTCGTCGTCACCGTCGAGCGCGAGTACCAGCTCGCCGAGGCCGCTGACGCGCATCGCCATCTCGAGGCCGGCAAAACCAGGGGCAAGCTGCTGTTGCGGATCTGAAGGGCGATGAGCGAAGCGCGCGCTACTACGGTCGTCACCGGCGTCATCGGCTCCGACACGCACATCGTCGGCAACCGGATCCTGACGATGGCCCTCGAGAAGGCCGGCTACAAGGTCGTCTCGCTCGGCGCCCTTACCCCCGCCGCCGATTTCGTCAAGGCGGCGGTGGAGACGCACGCGCAAGCGATCCTCGTCTCCTCGCTCTACGGCCAGGGCGAGCTCGACTGCCGCGGCTTCCGCGACCTTTGCACCGAGGCCGGCCTCGAGGACATCCTCCTCTACGTCGGCGGCAACCTCGTGGTGGGCAAGCGCTCGTGGGAGGAGACCGAGAGAACCTACCTCGGCATGGGCTTCGACCGCGTCGCCCCGCCCGGCACGCGGGCCGAGGCCGTCCTGGCGTGGCTGGCGAACGATCTTCGATGAGCGCGGCGCTGCTCATCGACTTCGGCAGCACTTACACCAAGCTGCGCGCGGTCGACCTCGAGGCCCGGCGCCTGATCGGCTCGGGCCAGGGCCCCTCGACGGTGACCACCGACATCAACGTCGGCATGCGAGCGGCGCTGGAGGACCTCGGGCGGCGCGCGGGCAAGCTGCCGCGCTTTCGCTACCGGCTCGCCTCGAGCAGCGCCGCCGGGGGCCTGCGCATGGTGACCATCGGCCTGGTGCGCGAGCTCACCGCGGAGGCCGCGCGCCAAGCGGCGCTCGGGGCCGGGGCCAAGCTCGTCGGGACCTTTGCCTATCGCTTGACGGAAAGCGACCTCGGAAAAATAACGGCCCTGGCACCCGACATCGTGCTCCTGGCCGGCGGCACCGACGGCGGCAACAGGGAGGCCGTGCTGCACAACGCAGCGGCGCTCGGCGCGAGCGCCCTCGCCTGCCCGGTGGTCTACGCAGGTAACCGTGGCGCGGCGGATGAGGCACGGCGGCTCCTCGGCTCGAAAACGGCAATCTTCACCGAGAACGTGATGCCGGAATTCAACGAGCTGAACATCGATCCGGCCCGCGGCGCGATCCGCAGCGTGTTCATCGAGCGCATCGTGCACGCGAAGGGCATCGACCGCGCCGCGGCCGGGTTCGACGCGGTGGTGATGCCCACGCCCGCCGCGGTGCTCGAGGGGGCGCGAGCGCTCGCCGACGGCGCGCTCGGTTCGGTGTTGGTCGTCGACCCGGGAGGGGCCACCACGGATGTGCACTCCGTGGCGCCCGGCGAGCCGGCGCCGGGCGTCGTCCCGCAGGGGCTGCCCGAGCCGCGCGTGAAGCGCACCGTCGAGGGCGACCTCGGCATGCGCCACAACGCCGCCGCGGTGGTCGAGGCTGCCGGCCTCGCGGCGATCGCGGCGGATGCGGGACTCGAGGAGGAGGAGGTGAAAAAGCTTCTCGAGAACTTGAAGGCCGAGCATCTTCCTCGATCTTCCCAGGAAAAATCCTTCGACCAGGCACTCGCACGCGCTGCGGTGGGAATCGCGGTGCAGCGCCATTGCGGCACGCTGAAGACGGTCTACACGCCGACCGGCCCCGTGACGGTGCAGCACGGCAAGGACCTGCGGCGCGTCGAGGCGGTGATCGGCACCGGCGGCGTGCTCGCGGCGAGCGCGGATGCGCGCGCGATTCTTTCGCGCGCGCTCGCCGATGTGCGCGAGCCGCTCGCGCTCAAGCCGCAGGCGCCGCGGCTGCTGCTCGACCGCGAGTACCTGCTGTATGCTTGCGGGCTCCTTCAGAGCGTGGACGCCCATGCCGCCCTCGAGCTTGCGCTCGCGCACCTCGACGACCTCGGCCGCGAGACCGCCCCTGATGCCGCTCTCGGAAGCGCGCATCCCCGCTGACGCGTTCGCCGAGCTGCGCCGCGAGAACCTCGCGCGCTGGCCGACCGGGAAGGACGTCGACTTCGCCGCCGCCGTGGAGCGGCACAAGTCGCTGCCGCGCCACAAGCAGCTCGCGGCGGTGCTGCGCGCGGCGCAGGCCGAGGGCCGCTGCCTTACCCAGCCGCGCGGGGGCTTCGGCACCTTCGAGCTGCAGAAGGCGCTCATGCAGGCGCTCGACCGCGACGGCCACGCGGACATCGTCCCCACCACCACCGACAGCTACACGCGCAACGAGCAGTGGGAGCTCGCGCAGAAGGGCATCGAGGAGAGCGAGCGCATGGGCCGCTCGATGCTGAACGGCTACCCGATGGTGAACTACGGCGTCGACTGCGCGCGGCAACTCATCGACGCGATCGACAAGCCCGCGATCATGCTCACCGGCACCTCGATGCCGAAGCTCACCGGCGAGATCGGCTACGCCGCGGGCTATTCGGGCTACCTCGGCTCGGGCATCGCCTATACCGTCTCCTACATCAAGGAGCTCTCCATCGAGGAGGGCATCCGCAACTACCAGTACCTCGATCGCCTCGTGGCGATGTACCAGGAGGCGGGCGTGGAGCTGCACCGGCGCCAGCCCGGCTTCCTCACCGGCACCAACATCCCGCCCTCGATCGCCATCATCACCGCGGTGCTCGACTGCCTGCTCGCCGCCGGCCAGGGCGTGCGCAACTACGGCCTCGAGATGGGCCAGACGCTGCACCTCGTGCAGGACGCCGCCGCGACCGTGGTGTGCAAGGAGATGTGCCAGGAGTACCTCGCGAAGAAGGGCTACCGCGACGTCTTCACGCCGGTGACGCTGCTGCACTGGATGGGCGCCTGGCCGCAGGACGAGGCGCAGGCCGCCGCGCTCATCAGCTACGGCGGCACGCTCGCCGCCATCGCCGGCGCGGCGAGCGTCACCACCAAGTCCACGCACGAGGCCTACGGCATCCCCACGCCCAAGGCGAACGCCGAAGGCCTGCGCACCACGCGCATGGCGATCTACCTCGCGCGCGGCATCCGCCTCGACGGCCTCGCCGCGTTCGAAGCGGAGAAGGACCTCATCCGGCGCGAGGTGCGCGCCATCGTCGACAAGGTGCTCGAGATGGGCGAGGGCGACGCCGCGGCGGGCACGGTGCGCGCCTTCGAGGCGGGCGTGCTCGACATCCCCTGGTCGCCCAACCGCCACGTGAAGAGCCGCGTGCTGCCGGCGCGCGACGTCGACGGCTGCCTGCGCATCCTCGACGCCGGCGGGATGCCCTTCCCGCGCGAGGTGCTGGAAGTGCACGAGGAGCGGCTGCGCAAGCGCGCCGAGCGCGAGCGCGTACCGTACGGACCCGACCTCGCCGTCGCGAGCGTCTACGAGATCGCCGAGCCGGTGGCGAAGCTGCTGCCCGACACCTGGGCGGCCTGAAGCCTCACGCCGGCGCCGGGGACTTGCGGCGCAGCTCCCCGTAGAAATTCCAGAGCAGGGTGAGCACGCCCACGCCCACCAGCACCCCGCAAACCGGCCGGCTGAGGAAAGCGGTGAGGCTGTAGCCGGTGAGCTGCATGGTCTTCACGAACGCCGCCTCGCCGAGGTCGCCGAGCACGAGGCCGAGCACGATGCCGGCGACCGAGTACCCCGAGCGGCGCAGGAAGTAGCCGACGATGCCGGCGATGAACATCACCCACACGTCGACGATCAGGTTGCGCAGCGCGTAGGCGCCGATCGTGGCGAGCAGCAGGATCGCCGGCGAGAGGAAGCGGAACGGCACGGCGAGCAGGTGGACCACCGTCTTCGTCTGCAGCCAGCCCAGGCCCAGGATCGCGATGTTGGCAAAGAACATGGCGGCGAAGGTCGTCCACACCAGATCCTTGCTGGTGATGAAGATCAGCGGGCCGGGCTCCATGCCGTGGATCTGGAACACGCCCAGCATCATCGCCGTGAGCGCGCCGCCGGGCAGGCCGAGCGCGAGCAGCGGAATCATGGCGGCGCCGGTGGCGGAGTTGTTGCCGGTTTCCGAGGCCACCACGCCTTCGAGCTCGCCCTTGCCGAAGCGCTCCGGATGGCGCGACCAGCGCACCGCCACGCTGTAGCTCATGAAGGCGGCGAGCACGGCACCGATGCCGGGGAGGATGCCGGCAAAAAAGCCGATCGCCATGGAGCGTACCACCGCGAGCTTGAGGCGCCAGAACTCCGCGAAGCTCGGGAAGTCGAGCGACACCTTCGGCGCCTTGCGCGTCCCGGTGACCATCTTCTCCCCCTGGATGAACACCTCCGAGATGGCGAAGAAGCCGAGCACCATGGGAATGAAGCTGATGCCGGCCAGGAGGTAGTAAGTGCCGAACGAGAAGCGCGCGTAGCCGCCGGCGGGATCGGTGCCGACGGTCGCGATCAGCAGGCCCAGGAGCACCGACAGCCAGCCTTTCCACAGCGTGCCCGCGCCCACCGAGGCGGCCACCGTGAGGCCGAAAAAGATGAGCGCAAACACCTCCGGCGGGCCGAACTGGCGCACCGCCCACGAGGCGATGAGCGGCGTGGCGACGATCATCAGCATCGCCGAGGCGAGTCCGCCCAGCGCCGAGCAGGCCACGGCGGCCCCGACCGCCTTGCCGGCCTGCCCCTTCTGCGTCATGGGGTAGCCGTCGAGCGCCGTCGGCGCGTTCTCCGGCGCCCCCGGGATGTTGAACAGGATGGCGGTGATCGCGCCGCCGAACACGCCGGCGCAATAGATCACCGAGTACAGCATGATGGCGTTGGTGGCGCTCATGTGCGCCGTGAACGGCAGGATCACCGCGCACAGCGTCAGCATGTTCACGCCGGGGATCGCGCCGAACAGCATGCCGCCGAGCAGCCCGCCCACGAAGATGGCGAGCGTGACCGGGTCGGTGAAAAGATGGATGGTGCTGTTGATGAAGTCCCAGAGCATCAGCGGTACGCCTGGACCAGCCAGTTATTGATGTCGTAGAACACCGGCCAGTTGCCGACCGGCAGGGCGACGTAGAAGATCGTGGTGAAGATGAGCACCATCAGGCCGTAGATGAAAAGCGCCACCCCCACCAGGTAGCGCCAGCGCCGCTCGCCCAGCAGGTAGAGGTAGGCCATGAGAAAGACCGGGGTCGTGACGTAGAACCCCGCCCCGGGCAACAGCGCCGCGTAAAGGACCGGCAGCCCGAAGGCGAGCCCGACCGTGACGTTCGCGCGCGCGCCCGAACGGAAGAACTGGCTCCAGAAGCCCGGGCCCGGCTGCGCCTCGCGGCTCGCGCGCGCGAAGCGCAGCGCGAACTGCACGAGCGCGACCACCAGGATGAGGGCGAGGATCGTCCGGGGCCAGCCGGTCGCGCCGAAGCGGTAGCTGCCCACCGGCCGGTCGAACTCGAACGACAGCGCGTAGGCGCCGCCGATCAGCGCGAGCCAGACGAGCAGCTCCCCCCATACATGCTGCTTACCCCGCCACACTGGGTCGCGCTACTTGATGCCGAGTTCCTGGTACGCCTTCTTGTAGGTCGCGGCGGTCTCCTTCATCAACCGGATCGCCCCCCTGCGGTCGCGGAAGCTGTCGATGACGTCCATGAAGTTGTCCTTGTTGAACTTCTGGTACTCGGGCGTGCGGTAGGCCTGCGCGAACGCCCACTCGAGGTATTTCAGGCGGTCCGCGGGCATCCCCTTCTTGACGAAGAAACCGCGAAAGCGCAGGAGCGAGGGCACGTTGGGCGCGATCTCGCCGATCGCCGGCACGTCGCCGAACGCGGCCGGACGCTCCTTGAGGAACGTCAGCACCGGCCTCATCTGCTTCGCCTCGAGGAACTGCCGCACGTCGCCGGGCTGCTCGAACATCACGTCGACGTGGCCGCCGATCAGCGAGGCATAGCGCTCCGAGGGCTTGTCGTAGCTGATCTGGTTGGTCTTGATGCCCAGCGCCTTCTCGAGCAGGCTCATCTGCACCCGCTCCATGGTGCCGTCACCCGAAACGTTGGCGACGCTCACCTTGCCCGGGTTCGCCTGCATGTGCTTGACCAGCGACGCCCAGTCGCTGAAGCGCTTCTCCTCGCTGCGGATGTAGAGCTGGCTGAAGGTGATCTGCGAGATGCCGAGCGGAATCCAGTCCTCGGTCGGGTCTTCCCTCAGCTTGCCGGCGGCGAAGTGCGTGATGGCGTCGTCGATGTGCTGGATGATGGTGTAGCCGTCGGCGGGCGCGGCCATGAAGTCGGGCACCGCGGCGAGGCCGGCGGCGCCGGGCTTGTTGACCACCTGCAGCGGCTGGCCGATGAACTTCTGCATCGCCGGCGCAATTGCCCGCGACACCTGGTCGGAGCCGCCCCCCGGGCCATAGGGCACCACGATCGTCAGCGGCCGCTCGGGGAAGCCGCGGGGCTTTTCCATCCTGTCCTGGGCGCCCAGCGCCGGCGCCAGGCCGATCCCGGCGCACGCGAGCGCCGCAATCACGATTCGCTTCGACATGGTCATCTCCTCCTCCTTGAGGTTTGGTTCAGTTCGTCGAGTATGCCTTGTATTTTTCGAGCAGCCGCCTGGGCAGCTTCAGCGCGTCGCGCCGGAACGGGTCGCCGAGCTCGCGCGTGCACATGAGCTCCACGATCGTCGTCTTGCCGTCCTTCTGCGCCTTGCAGGCGTCGCGCAGCGCCGGCCCCACGTCCGACAGGGTTTCAATTCTTGAACCTTCTGCTCCCATCGCCTTGGCTATCGCGGCAAAGCTCGGGTTCTCGAGGTTCACGCCGAGGAAGCGGTTCGAGTAGAAGTCGACATGGTTCTTCTTCTCCGCGCCCCACTGCTCGTTGTTGAACACCACCGCGGTGACCGGGATCTTCTCGCGCACGCAGGTGAGGATCTCGCCGAAGCTCATGCCCCAGGCGCCGTCGCCGACGTAGGCGACCGCGGCGCGATCGGGCGCCGCCACCTTGCAGCCGATCATGGTCGGGAAGGCGTAGCCGCAGTTGCCGAACATCATCGCGCCGAACATGCTGCGCGGGCGCTCGAACTTGAGGTAGCTGTTGGCGATCTGGCAGATGTTGCCGATGTCGGTGGAGACCATCGCGTCCGCCGGCATCGCCTTCTCCAGCTCGCGCAGCACCTGGCGCGGGTGCATGTACTTCGAGCCCTTCGCCACCTCCAGGCTCCACTCGTCCTTCTCGTGGTCCCAGCTCGCCAGCTCCTCGCGCCACGCCTTTTTCTCGTTTTCCACGGCTTTGGCGATTTCGGCGCGGTTTGCCGCAAGAGATTTCCCTTTTAATCTCGAAACCAAAGCTTCTGCCGCTTCCCTCGCATCGCCGCAGACCGCGACGGAGGTCTTCTTCACCAGCCCGAGCACCTTGGCGTCGGCGTCGATCTGCACCAGCTTGGCGTTCTTCGGCCAGTAGTCGAAGTCGTACTGCGGCAGGGTGCCGAACGGCCCGAGGCGCGAGCCGAGCGCGAGCACGACATCGGCCTTGTTGATCACCTTCATCGCCGCCTTGGACCCGTGGTAGCCCAGCGGCCCGCAGGCGAGCGGGTGGCTCGCCGGGAAGCTGTCGTTGTGCAGGTAGGAGTTCACCACCGGCGCGCCGAGCGCCTCGGCGAGCTTGACGCAGGCTTCCACGCCGTTCGCCTGGATGACGCCGCCGCCGGCGATGATCACCGGGAACTTCGCCCGCGCAAGCGCCTCGGCCGCGGCGTCGAGGTCGCGCGAGCCGCCGGGGCCGCGCTCGATGCGGATCGGCTGCGGCACCTCGCACTCGATCTCGCCGTAGAAGAAGTCGCGCGGGATGTTGACCTGCGCCGGCCCCATCTCGAGGATGGCGCGGTCGAAGGCGCGCGCGGTGAGCTCGGCCATGCGCGCCGGGTTGTTGATGTGCGCCTGGAACTT
>CAZJJC010000207.1:0-3200 GCA_964546195.1 uncultured Enterobacteriaceae bacterium
GCAGCGCAACCTCTCGGATGAAGGCCGCCAGCACGCGCGGCGCATCGGCGAGGAGTTCCGCAAAAGGCAGATTCCGGTGGAGCGCGTGCTGTCGAGTCCCTGGTGCCGCTGCCTGGAAACAGCGCGCCTCGCCTTCGGCAAGGCGGAGCCGTCCCAGCCGCTCAGCAACCTCTTCGGGCGTTACGAGAACCGCGAGCGGCAGGTTCGCGAAATGCAAGCCATGGTGAGCGAGCCGCGCAAAGCTGCCAACCTGGTGCTGGTTTCGCACGGCTCGACCATCCTCGCGCTTACCGGCGTTTCGCCGGGCACCGGTGAGCTGGTAATCGTGACGCCGCAGGGCGAGCGACGCTTTGCCGTCGCCGGCCGGCTGACGCCCTAGGACTCGAGCAGCTTGAGCAGCAGCAGCGGGTCCGCGGGCTTGACGATGTGCAACTCGCAGCCGGCGGCATGGGCCCGGATGCGGTGATCCTCGTGGCCATAGCCGGTGACTGCAATGACGCGGGCCGCTTCGAAACCCGGCTCGCTTTTCAGTTGCCTGCATACCTCGAAGCCGTCCATTCCCGGCAGGCCGAGATCGAGGAATATGACTTCGGGGCGGAACAAGCGCGCGGCCTCGAGCGCGGCATAGCCGTTGATGGCGAACTCCACCTTATGACCTTCCTTGCGCAGCAGGTAGGTCAGGCTGTGGAGCGTGTCGAGGTGGTCCTCGACGACCAATACCCGCCGCGAGCGCGCCGCAGGACGTTCAGGCCCGGTGCGCGCGCCGATGGATGCCACATTGTGGGGGCTTGGCCGCCTAGGGTTTTCCCCAGGTGGGTGGCATCTTTGTAGCAGCGCGGCGGTGGAGACAAGTCCCCTTTTATCTAAACGGCGGTAGCCGATTTGCTACAGCAGGAAGACGCCTTTGCCGGTGCTCTGGGTGTCGAAGCTGCGATAGGCCTCGCCGGCCTGCTCGAGGCGCCAGCGATGGGAAAAAATGCTTTCCAGATTGATCTTGTTGTCCGCTATGAAGCGCGCGCATTCCAGCATGCCCATCGCGCTGAAGGTCCAGGAGCCGATGAGCGTGACCTGCCGGCGCAGGAGGTCCGGGCTCACGTCGAGCGTGACCTCGCCGCCCTCGCCGACGTAGCAGGCCGTGCCCCAGGTCCTGACGCATTGGACGGCGGCCCTGCGTGCGGCTGCGGCGCCGGTGCAATCCAGGGCGAGCGCGGCGCCTTGCCCTCGGGTCAACCCGAGAATGATTTTTACGGGATCCTCACGCGAGGAATCGATCAGCGCATCGGCGCCGAATGCCTTCGCCAGCTTCAATCTTTCCGCTGATGTCTCCACCGCGATGACCCGGGCGCCCATGGCCGTGCCGAGCACGGTGGCGCTCAGGCCGACGGGCCCCTGGCCGAAGACGGCGAGGGTGTCGCCGCCTGCGAGATGCATGCGCCGCAACGCGCCGTACGCGGTGCCCGTGCCGCAGGCCACCGCCGCGCCTTCGGCGAAGCTCAATTCTTCCGGCAGCGGCACCAGGGTTCTTACGGGCACTTTCAGGAACTCCGCGTGGCCGCCGTGCGCCGTCACGCCGTAGACGGTGATCCCGGCGCGGCACAGCTGCGACCAGCCCACGCGGCAATGCGGGCAGACGCCGCAGCCGGCGTAATGATGATCCATGACCCGCTGGCCGATCGGCGCCTCGCGCTCGGCGACGCCGGCGCCGAGCGCGACCACGACGCCGCAGGGCTCGTGGCCGGCGATGAACGGCTCGGCATTGCCGCCCAGGCCCAGGGCCTTCTGCGCCTCGCCCGGCGGCGAGCGGTAGAACTTGAGGTCCGAGCCGCACATGCCCGAGGCCTTCATCTCGATCACCACCTCGCCCGGCCCGGGCGAGGGGTCGGGAAACGTGCGCAGCTCGACCTGCCGGTTGCCCAGGAAAACCGCGCCGCGCATCTCGCTAGTTTTTCTTGGATACCGTAGTGTTCCCGGAAGATCTATCAAGGGTGACGGCCGAGGCCGAGCCCTTGCCTTCCCATTGCTTCGGATCGACCACCTCGCCGAGGAAATTGAGCTCGATGGTGACGTCGTCGGGATCCTTGAGGAAGATCTGGAACAGCTTCGCGTCCGGGAAGCTGCGAAAGTGCATCTCGACGTCGTTCTTCTGGATGCGGTTGCGCACCTCCTGCGGATCCCTGGCGAGGAAGGCGATATGGTCCACCGAACCCGAGCCGGCGGTGCCCTTGGGATGCTTCTTCAGCAGGAACATGTCGCGCGTCTCGTTCGGCTCCTGGGAGGCGAGGTGCACGCAGATGTCCTCGCCGGTCTTCAGCCAGTAGCCCGGGAAGCCGAAATCCGGCCGCTCGGCGAGCTCCAGGCCGAGCACGCGCTGGTAGAAGTCCTTGGTGCGCTCCAGGTCCTTGGCGACGAGGAGGTAGTGGTTGAGTTCGGTGATTGGCATGGCACTCCCGCTCAAAACCCCGATTTTTACATGTAAGGCGGTAACATATCAGCGGAATATCTGGAGGGGGCATGGCAGCCGCCGGCACTGAACGCAAGAAGCGCACGATCACCGAGATCCGCGATTCGAAGAAGACCGGCGACAAGATGGTGTACACCTCGGTGCTCGACTACACGTCGGCCAAGTGGGCCGAGGCGGCCGGGGTCGACGTGTGCGTAGTGGGCGACTCGCTGGCGATGACCTGCCACGGCCATCCCAACACCATCCCGGCGACCATGGAGATGATGGTGCTGCACTCGCAGGCGGTGCGCCGCGGCGCGCCGCACACCTTCGTGCTGGGCTGCATGCCCTACCAGAGCTACCACACCGTGGACCGCGCGCTCGCGAACGCGACGCGCTTCATGCAGGAGGCGGGCTGCGACGCGGTGAAGCCGCAGGGCGGAAGATCGCAGGCGCACATCCTGAAGGCGCTGGTCGACGCCGGCATCCCGACCGCCTCGCACATCGGCCTCACGCCGCACACCATCGCCATGTTCGGCGGCTTCCGCATCCAGGGCCGCACCGCCGAAGCCGCGATGAAGATCCTCGAGGACGCGCTCGCCATCCAGGACGCGGGCTGCTTCATGCTGGAGTTCGAGGCGGTGCCCTGGAAGATCGCCAGGACCATCTCCGAGCAGCTCGACATGCCCACCATCGGCATCGGCGCGGGCGCCGGCACCGACGGGCAGATCCTGCTCTCCTACGATCTGCTCGGCGTGTT
>CAZJJC010000208.1:0-1518 GCA_964546195.1 uncultured Enterobacteriaceae bacterium
CGCCCGAGTCGGGGGAGAGCTGCCCGTTCAGGATGTTGAAGCAGGTGGTCTTGCCGGCGCCGTTCGGGCCGATCAGGGCGACCAGCTCGCCCGCGTCCACGTCGAAGCTCACCTCGCGCAGCGCCTGCACGCCGCCGTAGGACTTCGACAGGTTTTTTACCGAAAGCGTCGCCATCTTCTTACCGCGCCGGCAATTCCCTGCGGAAAGCCGAGCACCAGGAGCAGGATCACCGCGCCGATCGCCGCGCGCCAGTAGGCGATCTCGCGCGACACCGAATCCTCCAGCCAGGTGAAGAGCGCTGCGCCCCACACCGGGCCGGTGAGGGTCTGCAGCCCGCCGAGCAGCACCATGACCAGGCCGTCCACCGAGCGCGGCACCGACAGCGTTTCCGGCGAGATCGAGCCCTTGGAGAACGCATACAGCGCGCCGGCGACGCCGGCGAGGGCCCCGGCCAGCACGAAGCCGGCCCATTGCATGCGGCGCACATCGATGCCGATCGCTTCAGCCCGCAGCGGCGAATCGCGCCCGGCGCGCAGCGCATAGCCGAAAGGCGCATAGATCGCCTTCCACAGGAACAGGATGCCCAGCCCGCAGACCGCGAGCGCGAGGTAGTAGAAAGCGGTCCTGGAGGAAAAAAGGCCGGTGGGCCAGACGCCGATCAGGCCGTTGGAGCCGCCGGTGACGCGGTCCCACTGGAACACCACCGACCAGACGATCTGCGCGAAGGCGAGCGTCAGCATGGCGAGGTAGACCCCCGACAGGCGCACGCAGAACCAGCCGAAGACGAGAGCGGCGAGCACCGCGGCGAGCGGACCGAGGAGGAGCGCCGCCGCCATCGGCAGGCCGAGCTGCAGGGAGAGGAGCGCCGCGCCGTAGGCGCCGAGGCCGAAATAGGCGGCATGGCCGAACGACAGCATCCCGCCCGGGCCCATGAGGAAGTGCAGGCTCGCGGCGAACAGGGCGAACACCAGGATGTCGATGAGCAGCACCAGCGTGTAGCCGCTGAAAGCGAGCGGCAGCGCGGCGAGGAGCAGCACGCCGAGCGCAAGCGCGAGCCTGTCTTTGCGAGTGGCCTGCTCGAGCAGCGGCTCGAGCGCCGCGGCGCCGCGCACCGCCCCGGCGGCACGGCCGAGCAGCCCCCAGGGGCGCAGCACCAGCACCACCGCCCTCACCATGAACTCGACCGCCAGGGTGATCTTCGAGTAGCCGAGGCCGATGCAGAAGGCCTTGATCTCGCCGATCAGGAGCGCAGCGAGGAAGGCCCCGGGGATCGAGCCCAGGCCGCCCACCACCACCACGACGAAAGCGTCGGCGATCAGCGCGAGGTCGACCTCCAGGCTCGCCGGCTCGCGCGGGATGGCGAGCGCGCCGCCCAGCCCGGCGAGCAGCGCGCCCAGCGCGAACACCGCGGTGAAGAGCAGCCGCTGATCCACGCCGAGCGCCGCCGCCATGTCGCGGTCCTGCGTCGCGGCGCGCACCAGCACGCCCCATCGGGTCTTATTGAGAATCAGATAGAG
>CAZJJC010000209.1:0-5118 GCA_964546195.1 uncultured Enterobacteriaceae bacterium
GAAGTAGAACAGCAGCACGCACACGGAGGCGCCCAGCAGGTCGGCGATGCGCCGCGCCGTGCGCCGCGCCGCGGGCGCGAGGCGCTCGACCACCAGCTCGATCGCAATGTGGCCTTCCTCGCGCAGCACCCACGGCGCGCCGAGGAAGGTGATGGCGTAGAGGATGTACTCCGAGGCCTCCAGCCCCCACGAGAGCGTGAACAGGCGCAGGTAGCGCGCCGCCACGTCGACGAGGATGAGCACCACCAGGGTGCACAGCAGCGCCGCGGCGACGACCGCCAGCGCGTCGATCAGCGCGTCGAGCCGCGACCGCTTACTGGCCACTCAGCAGCGGCCGGACTTTCCTCACGAACGCGGGATCGCCCTTGGCGAGGACCTCCCAGTAGAGCTCTTCCGCCTTTTGCGCGAAGGCCGGGCCGAGATCGACGTACTTGATGCCCGCCTTGTCCTGCACCGCCTGCTGCGCACCGTCCTCGGCCGCGCGCCACTTGGGCCATTGAGATTCGGCCCACATGGCGACGTCGGTGAGGCACTGGCGCTGGGCGTTGTCCAGCCCCTTCCATTTGTCCAGGTTCACCAAAATCGCCACCGCGGCGCTGATGAAGCCCGGGCCATGGCGGTACTTGGTGTACTTGTGCCAGCCGAAGTCGGCGATGCCCCATAGCGGCCAGCCGTAGCCGTCGACCGCGCCGCGCTCGAGGCCCGTATACACCTCGGGCGGTGCCATGCGCACCGGCAGCGCGCCCAGCGACTTGAAGAACGCATCGTAGATCGGCGTCGAGCGCAGGCGGAAACCGTCGAACTTGCCGCCCTGCGCAGGCTTGCTGGTGTAGATATGGAAGCGCACGCCGTTCATCAGGTGCGTGAGGTACCAGGCATTCAGTTTCTGGTTATGCACCTCGTTGATCAGCTTCCAGGCGCCGTTCTTGCGCTGCTCGGCCGACTCGTTGCGCGCCAGGCTGATCACGTCGCCTTCCGGCACCGCGCCGACGTAGTAGTTGGGCGGCCCATAGTGCATGTCCACCACGCCGTTCTTGAGCGCGTTCCACTGCTCGAGCGACTTGATCGCCTCCGGGCCGACGGTGCTGATGCTCACCTTGCCGGCGCAGCGCTTGTTGACTTCGCCCGTGAAGCGCGCGAACTGCTGCACATACACGGCCTTGACCGGCAGGAAGGCGGCGGCCTTGAGCTTCTCCTCGGCGGCGCCGGCAGCTGGCGCGAGCGAGGCCAATGCGAGCGCCGAGGCGCCCAGGATGAATCCGGCTTTATGGTTCACGTCCCCTCCTCCTAAGAGCATTGCAGTCTATCGAATTGTCCCGGGCGGGGGCAACAGCTTCAGGTGGCGGAACAGCTCGACATAGCGTCCCACCAGCTCGCGCTGGTAGACCTGCAGGTCGCGGCCGCGCCAGTCGTAGAGGCCCTGCCCTTCGCGTGCGCCGCGCTTGCCCTCTTGCATGAGGCGCCGCACGATCTCCGGCGGCTCATAGCGCGGTGCGTCGAGCGCACGCGCCATCGAGCTGGAGGCGTAATAGAGGATGTCGAGGCCGCCGTAGTCGATGAACTCGCACAACCCCATGGCCGCGTAGCGCGGGCCGAACCCGGCGCGCACCGCCTTGTCCACGTCCTCCGGCGTCGCCACGCCCTCCTCCACCAGCCGCGCCGCCTCGTTCATCGCCGCAGCCTGCAGCCGCGGCACGATGAACCCCGGCGATGCCGCGCAGCGCACCACCACTTTGCCGGCGGATTCGAGCAAGGCTTTCATCGCTGCGAAAGTCTTTTCCTCCGTGAGGCGCGCGGGGCTGACCTCGACCAGCGGTATCAGATAGGCCGGGTTGAGGAAATGCGTGTTGATGAAACGCCGCGGATGCGTCACCAGCGCGGCGAGCGTGTCGGCGAGAAACGAGGAAGTCGTGGATGCGACGATCGCGTCCGGGCGCAGCGACTCGCAGGCCCGGCCCAGCGCGTCGCGCTTGGCCTCGAGCGTTTCGGTCACGCCCTCGAACAGCACGTCCGCGGCGGCCAGCGCCTGCGACGCCTCATCCCGGGAAACCACCCGAACCCGCCCGAGGATCGCCTCCTTTTGCCTTTCGTTAAGGACGCCGAACTCGCCCAGCAGCGCGAGATTGGCCGCGATCTCGCCGAGCGCCGCGTCGCGCAGCCGCGCGCTTTCCAAGGCGGGGCGCGGCTTGAAGTCGACAATGTCGACCGGGTAGCCGGCATAGGCGAACACATGCCCGATGCCGCGGCCCATGCGCCCGGCGCCCAGTGCCGCAATTCTCATTTGAGGAGCGCTTGCATTTGCGCCCGGGTGAGGTGGTCAAGTTGCAGGCTCTCCAAGGTCCGCCCTGTCGCACGCAGGTCGCGCCCGAGCACCGCCGAGCCGAGCGCGAGCAGGCCGCGCGCCACCGGGCAAGGCACGCCCGCCCATTCGCATACGGAGACCAGGAACGCGAGCCCGTGTTCCACGTCCTCGCGCATGTAGCGGTGCTCGGTGAGCACGATACGCTCGCGCCAGTCCTTGGAGTCGGTGAGCTTCTTGTGCACGCGCCGCCCGTACATCCATTCGTCGCCGTCCGCGCGGTAGTGATCGGCGAGCGGGAAATGCGGCGCCGCATAGCCGAGCGCCGCTCGCGCCGCGATGCGCTCGGCGTCGAGTGCATCGGTCACGCGCCGGATCGACGGCTGCGTGCCCTCGTTGTGGATGTCCCAGCGCTCGAAGTGCTCGAGCGGCCCGGCGTTCATGAGGATGAGCGGCGGATGGATGATCGGTCCGGCGTTCATCAGCGCCGCCGAGAGAGCATCTTCGACCGGCTCGATGCTCGAGAATGCCTTTCGCAGCACGGAAAACCCCAGATCACGGTTCTTGTTGGGGAACACCCCCGTAGGAAGACGCGTGGCGCGGGCGGTGATCGCCGCAGTGCCCGGGCCGTGCTTGCGGGTCAGCCAGGGGAGCGTACCGGTTTCGGCGAACGCGAATTCGGCGCGGTTGCCGCTTTCCCGGATGATGCGAGACATGACATACGAGCCGAAGCTGCCGGGCGGCAGGAACACGACCTGGCCATCGCCCAGATGCGGCGCCAGCCGCGCGGCGTTGTCCTCCTGCGCGAAGGCCGGATCGGGCATGACCAGCAGCTCTGCGCCGCGCACCGCCTCGCCGATGTCCTTGCACAGGCGCGCGATTTTTACCGAACGCTCGCCGTCCGCATCTTTCAAGGTCACAACGCCGTCGCCGGGCAGAGCGGCGGCGTTGCGCCGCCACCAGCGCACCTCGTGGCCCTTCTCGGTCAGGTCGGCGGCGCAGGCATAGGCGCCGTTGCCGCCGCCCAGCACGGCGATCTTCATGGCTGGATGCTAACGCCATTCAACCGGCGAACAGCTCCACCAGCTGCTCGCGCAGCCAGCGGTTGCCCGGATCACCGTCGAAGCGCTCGTGCCAGTGCACCGCGACTTCGGCAGGCGGGATGGGCAGCGGCGGCGCCAGCGAACGGAATGCGCCCTGGCGCTCGAAGACACGCGCCACGCGCGCCGGCAGGGTGAGGATAAGGTCGCTGCGCTCGAGCACCATCGGCACCACGGTGAAGTGCGGCACCCGCAGCACGATGCGGCGCGCGAGGCCGGCGCGCTCAAGCGCCTCTTCCACCACATGGTGCCCGCCGCGGTAAGTGACCAGGACGTGCGAGGCCTCGACGAACTCTCTTTTCGTCAGCGTCCTGATCGGGTGGTCGGCGCGCAGCAGGCAGACGTACGGGTCCCGGAACAGCGCCTTGCGCGCCACGGGCGGCCCCAGGCCGCGGAGGAACCCCATGGCGATGTCCAGGTTGCCCACGGCGAGCGCATCGGCGATGTCCTCCAGCTCGAGCCCCACCGCTTCCAGACGCACGCCCGGCGCCCGCTTGCGCACCCGCTCCACCAGCGGCGGGAGGAATTCGATCTGGCCCAGGTCCGACATGTAGAAGCGAAAGCTGCGATCCGAGGTCGCCGGATCGAATCCCGGCCCGTGGGCGAGCGCCGAGTCGAGCAGCGCCAGCGCCTGGCGCACCGGCTCGGCGAGCGCGCGCGCGAACGGGGTTGGCTCCATGCCCTGTGAGGTACGCAGAAAAAGGGCATCGCCGCCGAAGGCGGCGCGCAGCCGCGCGAGCGCGTTCGAGACGGCCGGCTGAGTCAGGCCGAGCTGTGCGGCGGCCGCCGTCACGCTGCGCCCCCGTAGCACCGCATCGAACACGCGCAGCAGGTTGAGATCGAGGTCTCTGACATTCATGCTAGTGATTCATATCATGACCATCATCAATTTGACAAATGATGGGCACAAGGCCGAGCATTGCCCCTTATGGAGCGGTCTTTCAAGGAGGAGGTCGCCAAGCTCAAGCTCGGCGAAGGCGAAACCTTCCACGGCGAGGCGATCCTCGCGGTGACCAAGGCGCTGCTGCAGTCGGGGGTGTCGTACGTCGGCGGCTACCAGGGCGCGCCGGTGTCGCATGTGATGGATGTGCTGAACGACGCGCGCGACATCCTCGACGAGCTCGGCGTGCACGTCGAGACCAACGCCAACGAGGCCGGCGCAGCGGCGATGCTCGGCGCCTCGATCAACTATCCGATGCGCGGCGCGGTGGCGTTCAAGTCCACGGTCGGCACCAACGTCGCCTCGGATGCGCTTTCCAACCTTGCCTCGGCCGGGGTCAAGGGCGGCACGGTCATCGTGCTGGGCGAGGACTACGGCGAGGGCGCCTCGATCATCCAGGAGCGCAGCCACGCCTTCGCCATGAAGTCGCAGATCTGGCTGCTCGACCCGCGCCCCAACCTGCCGAAGATCGTCGAGATGGTGGAGCAGGGCTTCGAGCTCTCCGAGGCCTCGAGCACGCCGGTAATGCTCGAGCTGCGCATCCGCGCCTGCCACGTCCAGGGCAGCTTCAAGACGAAGGCGAATGTTACGCCGCAGTTCTCCAAGAAAGCCTGGATCGAGAACCCCGAGTTCGACTACGGCAAGATCTGCCTGCCGCCCGCGACCTATGCGCAGGAGAAGCACAAGATCGACGTGCGCTGGCCCGCCGCCGTTCGCTTCATCAAGGACAAAAAATTGAATGAGGTCTTTCCGGGAGAAATGGGCGAGCTGGGCATCAT
>CAZJJC010000210.1:0-1942 GCA_964546195.1 uncultured Enterobacteriaceae bacterium
CTGCGCTCCATGTGAACAGCATCAGCCGGGCGAGGTCCGCCGGATCGAGGTGCTTGTCCTGGTGCAGCATGAGGTAACCGCGCAGCGCGACGTAGAGCTGCTCCAGATCGCCCGGCCTCGCAAGGATGTCCTCGAGGCGCAACGACACTCGAGTGAGCAGCACATCGCCGAGGGCGCGCCGGTAAGTGCCCACCGAGCGCTCGCCGATGCCGTCGCCCTGGTAGAGCCCGAAACGATACGTCACCGGGACCGCGGCATCCCGGCTCGCGTAGCCGGAGGGCAGGTCGCGCAGCCCGGTGAGGACCGGCAGCACCGCCGCGATGTCGGCCGCCTGCGCAGGCGGCAGCGCCTCGACGCTTCCCTTGGCGGCCGCCACCTTCTTCATCGCGTCCTCGATCAGGGCGCCGTTGTTGAAATAGCTCAGCGTCCACGCCGTGAGGAGCCCTGCGGTCAGCGCCGCGGTGGTGCCGAGCGCGCCGATGGTGAGCCATTTGTGCTGCCGCTCCTTCTTCTCGTTGCCGCCGCCGAGGCCGGCCTCCATGAAAATCACGTCGTGAAGCAGGCGGTTGATGAAGAAGCTCTTGCCGCTCGAGGCCGCCGGGGGCAGGATCTTGCGCTCCAGGCTGAAGGTGCGCGACAGGGTGCCGAGCACCCGGTCGATCGGGCTGCCTTCCTGGGTGCCGCTGGTGAAATACACCCCGCGCACCAGGGGCTGCTCGCCGAAGCGCGATCCGCCGAACGCCTTTTCGAGAAATTCCGACAGCAGCGGCCGCAACGCGCTGAACTGCTGCGGAAAGCTGTACATCGCGCACCTGCGCTGCAGGTCGCGCTCGCCGTGCAGCCGCCTGAGCACGCGGGCGTGCAGCCTGCGCTCCAGGCCCTCGAATTCCGCGCCGAACTGGCCCGCGTAGTTGACGCTCGTGCCCGGGGCGTTGAGCGAAAAAGTGCTGCCCCAGACCTGCGAGCGCTCCTCGCGCGACATGTCGCCGAAGAATTCCGTGAAACCGGCGAGCAGATCGACCTTGGTGACCATCACGTAGACCGGGAAGCGCAGCCCGAGGCGCTCGTAGAGCTCCTGCACGCGCTGGCGCACGTCTTTCGCGTAGCGCTCGCGTTGCGCATCGGTTTGATAAAGCAGGTCGGAGATGCTCACCGTGATGATCGCGCCGTTCAACGGCTGGCGCGGCCGGAAGCGCTTCAGCAGATCGAGAAATCCCAGCCAGGCGCTCGCGTCCACGCGCTGCTCGCTGTCCTGCGTGACATAGCGGCCCGCGGTATCGAGCAGGACCGCCTCGTCGGTGAACCACCAGTCGCAGTTGCGCGTGCCCCCCACGCCCTTGATGGACTGCCCCGAGCCCGATTCCTCCAGCGGGAACTTGAGGCCCGAATTCACCAGCGCGGTGGTTTTTCCCGACCCGGGCGCGCCGATGAACACGTACCAGGGCAGCTGGTACAGGTACTGCTTTTCGCCTGCGCGGCCCTTGAAGCGGGCCTTGCGCAAGACCCCCATCGCCTCCTTGAAGCGGGCCTGCAGGGTTGCGATCTCCTGCGCGGAGCGGGCGGAGGACTCGGCATCGGCCTCCGAGGCGATGCCCTGGAGCATGATCCGGTTGGCGCGGCGCACGCGCCATGCACGAATCAGCTCCCACGCCACCCAGGCGAGGACGATGGCGAGCACCCCGATCCAGCGCGACAGCGCCGATTCGAGCGGGCGATGGTCGAACACCGCGACCGCATCGCCCACCAGCAGCACGACGAGGGAAAGCGCCAGCACTACAGCCGCGCCCAGTACCCAGCGATTGAAAACGAGCTCCCGGATCTTTTTCATGATTCCTGCCTAGCCCGCCACCTTGAGGATCACCATCACGCGACGGTTCTTCCTGCGGTTTTCTTCCGTGTCGTTCGGCGCGACCGGATCGGAATCGGCCATGCCTTCGGCGCG
>CAZJJC010000211.1:0-23951 GCA_964546195.1 uncultured Enterobacteriaceae bacterium
GGAGACGGCGCGGCTGCTCTCGGACTCGGGCTTCGCCGTGGTGAGCGGCGGCGGCCCGGGACTGATGGAGGCGACCAACAAGGGCGCCTTCGAGGGCGACGGCCTGGCGGTGGGCCTCAACATCGAGCTGCCGCGCGAGCAGTTCGGCAACCGCTTCCAGGACGTGAGCCTGCGCTTCAAGCACTTCTTCACGCGCAAGGTGATGTTCGCGAAGGTGGCCACCGCGTACATCGTGCTGCCGGGCGGCTACGGCACGCTCGACGAGCTGTTCGAGGCGCTCACGCTGGTACAGACCGGCAAGACGCGCCAGATGCCGATCATCCTGGTGCACGAGCCTTTCTGGCGCGGGCTGCTCGAGTGGATGCGCGAGCGCCTGGCGGCCGAGGGCATGATCGACACGAACGAGCTCGACCTGCTGCAGGTGTGCGACAGGCCGCAGGAGGTCGTCGACGCGATCTTCGCCTTCTACGAGAAGCGCGGCTTCGAGCCCTCGCCGGCCGAGCGCGAGGTGTTGCTCAACCTGTAGTTGTGCTTCGAGCCTGTGGTTATGCATCGAACCTGTAAAATCGCCGGGTGCGCCGCGGGGTTTTCATCGTGCTCTTGACGCTCTCCTTCGCGGCATCGGCACAGGCCGCCCCGCCCAAGCTCGAGCCGCTGCCCGAGCCGCCCCCGGCGCCGCCGCTCTCCGGCGGCGCCGCCGCCGACGAGCCGCGCGTGCGCATCCCGGTGCAGGAGGGCGACAGGATAGAGCCGGTGCGCCGCGGCGCCGTGGTGGTTGCCGTGAAAGTCACGCCGCCCGGCGGCAGGCCGTACTTCCTGATCGACACCACCGGCAACGGCAACTGGATGCGCCGCGACTCGCTCGACACCGGCCTCGCCGTGCCGATGTTTCCCATTCACGAATTCGACTGACTTGTCGGTCTACACGCCAGTTTCCGAATCCGAGCTCGCCGCCTGGCTCGGCAGCTACTCGGTCGGCCGGCTCGAGTCCTGCGAGCCGATCAAGGCAGGCATCGAGAACACCAATTACTTCGTCACCACCACCCAGGGGCGCTACGTCCTGACGCTGTTCGAGCGGCTGCCGGCCGAGGAGCTGCCGTTCTACGTCAACCTCATGGCGCACCTCGCGCGCCACGGCATTCCCTGCCCGGCGCCGATCGCCGATCTCTCCGACCAGTACCTGCAGCGCCTGAACGGCAAGCCGGCGGCGCTGGTGACGCGGCTGGCGGGAGAATCGGTCGAGCGCCCCGCAGCCGCGGAGTGCGCCGAGCTGGGCGCGCTGCTCGCGCGCATGCATCTCGCGGCGCGCTCCTATGCGTCCTACCTGGAAAACCCGCGCGGCCCGAAGTGGTGGCGTTTCGCCGCCAAGGCGGTTGCTTCGTTCTTGGATCAGCCGAACAGATCCCTTCTGGAAAACGAGCTTGCCTTCCAGGCCGGGCACCGCTTCCCCGATCTGCCGCGCGGGCCGGTGCACGCCGATCTATTCCGCGACAACGCCTTGTTCGAGCATGGGCGCATCTGCGGCGTGGTCGATTTCTACTTCGCTGGGGTCGACACCTTTCTCTACGACGTGGCGGTGTGCGCGAACGACTGGTGCCTGCGCGATCCCGCGGGCAGCCTGGAGCTCGACGCAAGCCGCACCGCTGCGCTGCTCGCGGCCTACCACGCGGTGCGGCCGTTCGGCCTGCTCGAGCGCGCAGCCTGGCCGATCATGCTGCGCGCCGCCGCGCTGCGCTTCTGGCTGTCGCGCCTTTACGATTTCCACCGGCCGCGTCCCGGCATGATGGTGCATGCCCACGACCCCGGGCATTTCGGCGAGATCCTCGAGCTCAGGGTGCGCGCGGCTGCCCCCTGGATGGACTGAGCATGCAGGCTCGCATCGTGCGCCCGGCGCAAGGCGCCCGCTGGCTGGGGGAAGGCTGGCAGCTTTTCCGCACCGCGCCCCTGGGCTGGCTGGCGCTCGCCTGCGTGTACTTGCTCGGCACCAACGTCCTCGCGCTGGTGCCGGTGATCGGGTTCGTCGCCGCGCTGATGATGGTGCCGGCGCTGACCGTCGGCATGATGGCCGCCGCGCGGGCGGCCTCGCACGGCGGCCAGCCGAATGTGCGCATGCTCGCGGAGGGATTTCAGGCCGGGGCGCGCGCGCAGCTCGGCCTCGGCGCGATCTATTTCCTCTCCTCCACGCTGGTGTTCGGCGCAACGGCGCTGGCCGACCAGGAAGGCAAGCTGCGCGCGATGCTCGGCGGACGCGCACCGGCCGGCGAGCTCGCGCTAGCCGACATCGTCCTTCCGCTCGCGGTGTTCGCGCTCTCCTACGTGCCGGTGCTGATGATGTTCTGGTTCGCCCCGCCGCTCGCCGCCTGGCATTCCACCGGCGCGCTCAAGGCGCTTTTTTTCAGCTTCGTCGCCTGCGTCATGAACTGGCGCGCCTTCCTCGCCTACGGCGCGGCCGTGGCGCTGATGATGATGGCGCTGCCGCTCGCCGCGCTGCTCGCGCTGAGGGCCTTCGGCGGTGCCGACCTCGGGGTCGCCGTTGCATCGCTGGTATTCCCGCTGCTGCTGCTCATGCTGCCGACGCTGTTCGCGAGTTTTTATGTAAGCTACCGCGACGTCTTCGGAGTCGAGAAACGATGAAGCTTCCGGAGCTTTCGGCTACCGCCGCACCGCAGTTCGTCGACGCCGCCGCCTGCAAGGGCTGGCTGGAACGCCTGCCGCTCGCCAACGTGGGCGCCGCGCAGCAGGACCTGCTCGCCGAGCTGGAGGAGTTCAACTGCTTCCCGACCGCGGCGGCCAATCGGCTCGGCGTCATGGAGGCGCTGCGCGAAGCGGTCAACTTCGTGCAGATCGAGCAGGCCAAGCGCTTCATGAACCGCCCGCTGCCGATGGCCGAGGCGGAGTGCGCCGCGTTCGACGCCACGATAGCGCTGTGGGAGCAGATGCGGCTGGGCTACCTGCGCTGCCTGCAGGCAGCGCTCGCCGGCGACGCGGCCCTGCGGGCGCAGGCGGCGCTCGTCTGCCAGCGCCTGGCCGCCTACGTCGGTCTCAAGATGTTCCACCACCACCGCGCCTACCGCGACGTGCCGCCGCCCGACTGGCGCTCGCTGCACGAGGCCTACGCCCATGCCGAGCGCCTGGGCGTGGCCGAGGAGGCGGTGAAGGACTACCTGAACCGCGACATCCACGACACCTCGCCGCGCATTGCGTACGCCCGCGCGGTACTGATGGGCATGAGCAGGCCGCAGGAGCTGGTCCAGCGCCAGCTCACCTTCGCTGCCTTCCTCCTGGAGCGCTGGGCGTCGAAGCTCGAGGTGTCGGCAAACCCGGTGATCGAGGAAAAAGGCCTGCTGCCGCTCGCGGCCGACCTGGCGGGCGAGCGCTGCCCGGAGCGCACCGATCCGCGCGCCGTCAAGATCGTCGAGCCGCGCTTTCTGGACACCCGCAAGCTCGCCAAGAGCCTGCGCAACCGCGTCGCGCTGCTGCGCAACGGCGAGTCGCCGGCCAAGCTCGCGCTGGGCGAGGACTGCGTGCAGCCCTCGTGCGAGCAGCTGCTGGTCTACCTCTTCCGCCAGTGGTGTCAGATGAAGCCGGCGAACGCCCTCGGGCGCCGCGGCGCCGCGCAGCCGGCGCAGGCCTGCACCGAAGTCGCGGCGATCCATCACTACGTCTCGGGCGGCGCGGTGCGCCCGCGGGTAGTGGACCATACCAAGCTCACCCCGCAGCAGCGTCAGGAACTGGAGACCCTGGGGCGCATCCGCACCACACCGGACGAGGACTACAGCAGCGAGCACGGCTTCCTGCTGGAAGACTGGCTGATCGAAGAACGCGCCCCGCAGGAGCTGCGCATGCGCCGCGCGCCGGCCGCGGCCGGCAAGCGCTATGCGCACGGCCAGCTCATGGCGGTGCGGCCGACCGAGGGCACAAGCTTCTTCCTGGGCCAGGTACGCTGGCTTATCGGCACGGCCGAGGGCGAACTGCGCGCCGGCATCAAGCTGATACCCGGCGCCCCGGCACCCATCGCGTTGCGTCCCACCGGCCTTAACGAGAAGACCGAGCGCTCGCTCTACGGGCTGGCGCTGGGAGCGGTCCCGGCCCTCGAGGCGCCGCCCTCCCTGGTTCTGCCCACCGGGTCGTTCAAGCCCGCGCGGGTATTCGGGGTGCAAGGAGAAAAACCCAGCAGCCTGCGCGTCACCGCGCTCATCGAACGCGGGGCCGACTTCGAGCGTGTGGCTTACGAGCCGGCTTAGTATGATCCGGCTCCCATGGCCGACGAGCGCTTGCCTACCGAGATCAAGCTGCACCAGAAATCGCGCGTGATGGAGATCGTGTTCTCGGACGGGCGCGAGTTTCGCCTGCCGTATGAATTTCTGCGGGTCCATTCCCCGTCGGCGGAGGTGCGCGGTCATGGACCCGGCCAGGAGGTTCTGCAGACGGGCAAGCGCGCCGTGGAGATCCGCTCGCTCGAGCCGGTAGGTTCCTACGCCGTGCAGCCGGTCTTTTCCGACGGGCACAGCACCGGCATCTACTCCTGGGACCATCTCTACGAGCTGGGTGAAGGCCAGGAAGCGCTCTGGTCGGCGTACCTGAAGAAGCTGGCTGCCGCCGGCGCAACCCGAGAGTAGTCGCTCACTTGAGCCGGAAGACGCACTTCGGTTACGAAGAGATCCCGGAAGCCGACAAAGCCCGGCGGGTAGGGGCGGTGTTCGACCGGGTCGCCGAGCGCTACGACGTGATGAACGATCTCATGTCGCTCGGCCTGCACCGGGTCTGGAAGGCCTTCGCCGTGACCATCGCCCGCCCGCGGCCGGGCGAAAAAGTGCTGGACGTCGCCACCGGCAGCGGCGACCTTGCCCTGTCGGTGGGCCGGAAAGTTCTCCCGGGCGGCGAGGTATGGCTGAGCGATGTGAATCGAAGCATGCTGCAGCGCGGACGGGACCGGGTCGCCGACCGCGGGGTGCTCGCGCCCGCAGTACAGTGCGATGCCGAGCGGCTACCGTTTCCCGCGGCGTATTTCGACTGCGTGACCGTGGCGTTCGGCTTGCGCAACATGACGCATAAGGATGCAGCCCTCGCCGAGATGGCGCGCGTGCTGAAGCCGGGGGGCCGTCTCATCGTCCTGGAGTTCTCGAAGGTCTGGAAGCCGCTCGAGGCGGCCTACGAGCTGTACTCGCTCAAGGTATTGCCGTGGCTGGGGCAGCGGGTGGCCGGCGACGCGGCCGCCTACCGTTACCTCGCCGAGTCCATACGCCTGCATCCGGACCAGGGGGCGCTGGCAGCCATGCTGGAGCAGGCAGGCCTTTCCCGCGTCGAGGTATTCAATCTTGCGGCGGGCGTAGTCGCGCTGCATCGCGGGTACAGGATTTGATACGATGGGCCGTAGAGAACCGCAAATGGGTGACCTCATGAAATGGCTATTCGGACTTTGCGTGCTGGTCCTGGGCGTGGTGCTCGCCGTTCCCGAGGCGGAGGCGCGGCGCTTCGGCGGCGGCCGTTCCATCGGCGTGCAGCGCAACGTGCAAAAGGCGCCGCCTGCCGCGACCCCGGCCAAGCCGGCGCAACCGCAGCAGGCCGCTCCAGCCGCCGGCAGCAAGTGGGGGCCCATCCTGGGCGGGCTCGCTCTCGGCGGCATCCTCGCCTACCTCTTTTCGGGCAACGGCCTCGCCGGCATCCTGCTGCTCGGGCTGCTCGCCTTCGCCGCCGTCATGGCCTTTCGCCTGATCGCGCAGCGCCGCGCCCCGGCGCCGCAGCGCATGCAGTACGCCGGCCTGGGCAGCGAGACGGTGCTCGCGCCGCCCGCGCAGTCCTCCGGGCAGAAGATGCGGCTGCCGGCCGGGTTCGATGCCGAGGCTTTCCTGCGCGGCGCCAAGACCAACTTCATCAGGCTGCAGCTGGCGAACGACGCGGAGCAATTCGACGAGATTCGCGAGTTCACCACCGACGAGGTGTTCGCCGAGCTGAGCCGGGAGCGGGGCGTGGCGGGCCAGCAGACCGAGGTCGTGTCCCTCGAGGCCGAGCTGCTCGACGTCGCTACCGAGCGCGACAGGCACTGGGCGAGCGTGCGCTTTTCAGGGCTGGTGCGCGAGACGCCCGGCAGCGAGGCCGTCGCTTTTGGCGAGGTCTGGAACCTCGCGAAGCCGGTCGACGGCTCCAGCGGCTGGCTTCTCGCCGGCATCCAGCAGATGCATTGAATCGGGCCCTGACTCCTATTTCGCAGGCCACCCTTGGGTGGCCTTTTTCATTCGCGCTGAACCGCCTGCTCGACGCCGACCCCCAGGCGCGCGGGCGCCTTGCGCCCTTCGCGGGCGAAACGGTGGAGTTGCGCGCGGCCCCCTTGCCTCGCTTGCGCTTCGTCATCCTCCCGGGCGGGCGCATCGAGGCCGGCGGCGACGCGCCGGCGCTGGTGATTACACTGAGGCCCGAGGCCGCAGCGGCATGGATGAGGGGCGAAGAGCACTTCATGCGCTCGGTAGAGGTGGCCGGCGACGCGCGCCTCGCCTCCGAGGTGATGGTGCTGCTGCGCCACCTGCGCTGGGACGCGGAGGAGGATCTCGCCAAGCTGGTGGGCGACGTCGCGGCGCACCGCCTGGCGGGCCTGGCGCGCGACTTCGCCGCCTGGCAGGTCGACGCCGCGCGCCGCCTGGCCGGGGCGTTGGCGGACTATGCCGTCGAGGAGCAGCGCCTCCTGGTCGCAGGGCGGGAGTTGGCGCATTTCTCCTCGGAGGTCGCGCGGTTGCGCGACGCGGTGGAGCGGCTCGAGAAGCGGGTGCGGCGCCTTGGCTAGGCTGGCGCGGCTGCTGCGCATCTTCGCCATCGGGCTGCGCTTCGGGCTGCACGAGTTCGTTCCGAAATACGCGAAGAACCCGTTCCTGCGCATCGCGGCGCGCCGTACCGCCGAGCCGCGCGCGCAACGGCTGCGCGAGGCGCTGGAGACCCTGGGGCCGATCTACGTCAAGTTCGGGCAGCTGCTGTCGACGCGGCGCGACCTCATTCCGCTGGACATCGCCGACGAGCTGGCGCGGCTGCAGGATCGGGTGCCGCCCTTTCCCTCGGAGCTCGCCATCGCGCAGATCGAGACCTCCCTGGGCAGCTCGATCGACCGGCTGTTCGCCTCATTCGACGCCACCCCCGTTGCCAGCGCCTCGATCGCCCAGGTCCATCTCGCCACGCTGAACGACGGGCGCGAGGTGGCGGTCAAGGTGCTGCGGCCCGGAGTGGAGGAGGCGATCGCCCGGGACCTCGCGCTGCTCGACACGGCGGCCGCCCAGGTGGAACGCGTGTGGGCCGACGGGCGCAGGCTGAGGCCGCGCGAAGTGGTGGCGGAGTTCGCGCGCCATCTGGAGGAAGAGCTGGATCTCATGCGCGAGGCGGCCAACGCCAGCCAGTTGCGACGCAATTTCCAGGGCTCGCCGCTGCTGCTCGTGCCGCAGGTGCACTGGGACCTGTGCGCGCAGCGCGTGATGGTGATGGAGCGCATGCGCGGCACGCCGGTATCGCAGGTAGGGCTTCTCAAAGAGAAGGACATCGACCTGCCTGCGCTCGCGAGGGCGGGAGTGGAGATTTTTTTCACGCAGGTGTTCCGCGACGGCTTCTTTCACGCCGACATGCATCCCGGCAACATCCTGGTGGCCACCGAGGGAGAAATGCGCGGCCGCTATATCGCGCTCGACTTCGGCATCATGGGAACGCTGAGCGAGGGGGACAAGAACTATCTCGCGCAGAACTTCCTCGCCTTCTTCAATCGCGACTACCGGCGGGTGGCGCAGGCGCACCTGGACGCCGGCTGGGTGCCGCCCGGGACGCGCATCGATGCCTTCGAGACTGCCATCCGCGCGGTGTGCGAGCCGGTCTTCGCGCGGCCGCTGAAGGACATCTACTTCGGCAAGCTCCTGCTGCGCCTGTTCCAGACCTCGCGCCGCTTCAACGTGCAGGTGCAGCCGCAGCTCGTCATGCTGCAGAAGACGCTGCTCAACATCGAAGGCCTGGGGCGCGAGCTCGACCCCGAGCTCGACCTCTGGGCCACCGCGAAGCCCTATCTCGAGCGCTGGATGGGGGAGCAGCTGGGCTGGCGCGGCCTGCTGCGCACGCTGCGCCAGGAAGCGCCGTTCTGGTCCGCGACCCTGCCCCAGCTGCCCCGCCTCGCGCACCGCGCGCTCGCCGAGGACCGCCTCGGCATGCTGCACGACGCGGTGCAGCGCCTCGCCGACGAGAACGCCCGCCGCAACGACGTCCTGGTCGGCTTTCTCCTGATTGCGGCCATCGCCTTGGTGCTGTTCGCGTTCGTCGCCGTATGATTGCGGCCCAATGCTGATCGCGTTCGTCGCGCTGTACCTCGTCGTGACGGTCGCGATCGGCCTGTGGGCGGCCAGGCGCGTCCACAATTCCCGGGATTACGTCGTCGCCGGCCGCAGCCTGCCGCTCTACATGAGCACCGCCCTGGTGTTCGCCACCTGGTTCGGCGCCGAAACCGTGCTGGGCGTTTCGGCCACCTTCCTCAAGGAGGGAATGCGCGGCGTGGTCGCCGATCCTTTCGGCTTTTCCTTCTGCCTGGTCATCGTGGCTCTGTTCTTCGCGCGCGCGTTCTACCGCCTGAACCTGCTCACGATCGGCGACTTCTACCGGCAGCGCTACAACAAGCCGGTGGAGGTCGCCACCAGCGTGTGCATCGTGCTGTCCTACCTCGGCTGGACCTCGGCCCAGTTCACTGCCCTGGGCCTGGTCTTCCACACCCTCTCGGGAGGAGCAATCCCGCTCGAGTGGGGCATCGCGCTGGGTGCCGGCGTGGTGGTGATCTACACCCTGTTCGGCGGCATGTGGTCGATCGCCTATACGGATCTGTTCCAGAGCGTGGTGATCATCCTGGGTCTGCTCTACCTTGCCTTCCTGCTGGGCGGCGCGGCCGGCGGCTTCGAGCGCATCGCCGCGCATGCCGCCGAGGCGGGCAGGTTCGAGTTCTGGCCCAAGCTCGAATTGCGCGACGGCCTCGCGTTCGTCGCGGCGTTCCTGACCGCGGCGCTGGGCTCGATCCCGCAGCAGGACGTCTTCCAGCGCGTGACCGCGGCAAAGGACGCCGATACCGCGGTGCGGGGCGCCCTGCTCGGCGGCCTGCTGTACTTCTGCATGGCGTTCGTGCCCATCTACCTCGCGTACTCGGCGCTCCTGATCGACCCGGCGATGGTTGGGCCGCTGCTCGCCGGCGACGCCAACGAGAACCAGCTCATCCTGCCCTACCTGATCGCCGGCCATACCCCGCTGTTCGCGCAAGTCCTGTTCTTCGGCGCCCTCCTGTCGGCGATCATGTCGTCGGCCTCGGGCGCCTTGCTCGCGCCGACGACGCTGTTCACCGAGAACGTGCTGCGCCCATTCGTGCCCAGGATGAGCGACCGGCAGTTCCTGCTCATCATGCGCGGGGTGCTGATCCTGTTCGGGCTCGGCGTCATGGTGTTCGCGCTGGCGAGCGAGGCGAGCATCTACCAGATGGTGCAGAACGCCTACAAGGTGACGCTGGTCTCGGCATTCGCCCCGCTCGTGCTCGGGCTGTACTGGAAGCGCTCGACCACCGCGGGCGCGCTGCTCGCGGTCGTCGCGGGGCTGGGCAGCTGGCTCGTGATGGAAGCTCTTGCGCCGGAAGCGCTCATTCCGCCGCAGCTGGTCGGGCTCGGGTGCTCGTTCGCCGGCATGGTGCTCGGGTCGCTGTTCATTCGGCGCTAAGTACAATCGGGGATGCGCGCCTCCCCGCTCGCCCGCCTCCTGCTCGCCGTCTACGCCGTGCTTACGGTGTATGCCACCCTCTACCCGATGCAAGGCTGGCGCGATCCCGGGCTCTCGGCGTTCGCCTATCTCAGCGCGCCGTGGCCGCGCTACGTCACGCGCTTCGACCTCGCGGTCAACGTGCTGGGCTATGTCCCGTTCGGCTTTCTGGCGGTCGCGGCGCTGCACCCGCGCCTGCGAGGCGTGCCGGCCTTCGCCGTGGCCACCGCGTCGGCAATGGCCCTGAGCCTGAGCCTGGAGGCCCTGCAAAGCTACCTGCCGGCGCGCTTCGCTTCGAACCTCGACGCGCTGTGCAATCTCCTGGGCGCCGCGCTCGGCGCCGCGCTCGCGCTACGTTTCGTGCCGCGGCTGCTGGTGGAAGTCGGCCGAATCCGGCGGCGTGCGTTCCTTTCCGGCACCGGGATCGATGCCGGCCTGGTGGTGATCGGCCTGTGGCTGTTCATCCAGCTCGATCCCACCACGCTGCTGTTTGGTGCAGGTGACCTGGACGGCTACCTCGATGCCCGCGAGCTGCGCGTGTATCCGCCGCAGTTCTTCGTCGTGGTCGAGGCCGCGACGGCAGCAGCGAACCTCATCGCGGTCGCCCTGCTGCTTTCATTGCTTACCGCGCCGGCAGGGCTCGTGCGTCTCAGCCTTCTCATGCTGGTGCCGGTGGCCCTGGCCGTGAAGACGGCGGCGTTTGCCGTCCTGATGCGCGCGGAGGACGTGCTCGCCTGGCTGACGCCGGGGGCGCAGATCGGCCTGGTGGCCGGGCTCGCCGTCGCGCTCGGCGCGGTGGCGCTGCCGCGCGCCGCGCAGCTGGCGATTGCCGCGGTGCTCATCATGGCGGCGACGGTGCTCGTGAATCTCGCCCCGCCCAATCCTTATCTGATCGCCTCGCTCAAAGTCTGGCAGCAGGGACACTTCCTCAACTTCAACGGGCTTACGCGGCTGGTGAGCGCGTTGTGGCCCTTCGCCGCGCTGGGGTATTTGATGTTCCTCGCCGCGCGCCGGCCCCCGAACCCTTAAAATGCCCCCCCTCATGGCCTACTACGAGCGGCATGTTTTTTTCTGCTGCAACCAGCGCGACGGCGGCCGCACCTGCTGCAACGACAAGGGCGCCTCGCGGATGCGCGACTATGCCAAGGGCCAGGTGAAGGCGCTCGGCCTTTCCGGACCGGGCAAGGTGCGCATCAACCAGGCGGGCTGCCTCGACCGCTGCGAGGAAGGGCCTTGCGTGGTCGTCTACCCTGACGCCGTCTGGTACACCTATGTCGACCAGGCGGACATCGACGAGATCATCGAAGAGCATCTGCAGAACGGACGGGTGGTCGAGCGCCTGAGGATGTAATGCGGGCCAGTACGCGTCGCGAGTTGGTCGCCGGCCCGGCGGGCCGCATCGAGTGTGCCGTAGACGATCCCGCCGGACCCATGAGGGGGGTGGCGCTCATCGCGCATCCGCATCCGCTGTTCGGCGGCACGCTCGACAACAAGGTGGTGCAAACGCTCGCCCGCGCTTTCGTCGAGCTCGGCTATGAGACCTGGCGCCCGAACTTCCGCGGTGTCGGGCGTACCGAGGGCGTGCATGACGAGGGCCGGGGCGAGCTCGAGGATTTGCATGCAATAGTGAAATTCCTAAATGCTCGAAGTCTTGTCCTTGCGGGCTTCTCCTTCGGCGCCGCAGTGGTGGGACGGCTGGCCGAGCGCGTCAAGCCGGAACGCATGGTGCTGGTCGGCCTCGGGGTGACCCGGCTTGCGGTGCCGAACGTGCCGGCCGATACGCTGGTCATCCACGGCGAGAACGACGACACCGTGCCGCTCGCGGCGGTGCTCGACTGGGCGCGGCCCCAGGACCTGCCGGTGGTGCTGGTGCCCGGCGCGGATCACTTCTTCCACCGCAAGCTGCAGGTGCTGCGCGCGATCGTCCAGTCCAACTGGAAATGAACGCGCTGACCGCAAAGGGGCTGCGCAAGTCCTACGGCGCGGCGCAGGTGGTGTGCGGTGTGGACCTGGCGGTCGCGCCGGGCGAGTGCTTCGGCCTGCTCGGCCCCAACGGCGCGGGCAAGACGACTACGCTCAAGCTGTGCCTGGGCCTTATCGAGCCCGACGCGGGCGAGATCGAGCTGCTGGGCGAGCCGGTGCCGCGGCGCGCGCGCGAGGCGCGCGCCCGCGTCGGGGTGGTGCCGCAGTTCGACAACCTCGACCCGGACTTCACCGTGGCCGAGAACCTGCGGGTCTTCGGGCGCTATTTCGGCATGCGGCCGCGCGAGGTCGAGGCGCGCGTGCCGGGGCTGCTCGAGTTTGCCGGCCTCGCCGGGCGCGGCGAGGCGAAGATCAGCGCGCTGTCGGGCGGCATGAAGCGCCGCCTCACGCTGGCGCGCGCGCTGGTGAACGATCCGCAGCTCCTCTTCATGGACGAGCCGACCACCGGACTCGATCCGCAGGCGCGGCATCTCATCTGGGAGCGCCTGCGCCGACTTACGCAGGAGGGCAGGACGCTGGTGCTGACGACGCATTTCATGGAGGAGGCAGAACGCCTGTGCCAGCGCCTCGCCATCATGGATCACGGCCGCATCATCGCGCAGGGCTCGCCGCGCTCGCTGATCGCCGAGCACATCGAGCCGCAGGTGGTGGAGGTGCACGGCAACGGCTACGAGGCCTGGATGGAGCGCGCGAGAGCGCTTGCGCCGCGCGTAGAGCGCGCCGGCGACACGGTGTTCGTGTATGCCGACGACATCGACCCCGTCCTGAGGGCGCTCGCCGGCGAAACGCAGCTCGCCTACCTCCACCGGCAGGCGAGCCTCGAGGACGTCTTCCTGAAGCTGACCGGGCGCGACCTGCGCGATTGACATGAGGTGGATCCCGGTGTGGCGCAGGAACATGCTGGTGTGGCGCAAGCTCTTCGCCGCCTCGGTGCTGACCAACCTCGCCGATCCGCTGATCATGCTGTTCGGCCTGGGCTACGGGCTGGGCGCGCTCATGCCGTCCATCGAAGGCATGTCCTACATCATGTTCTTCGCGGCCGGGCAGCTGTGCACCGCCACCATGTTCACCGCGTCGTTCGAGTCGATGTTCTCGGGCTTCTCGCGCATGCACGGCCAGAAGACCTGGGACGCGATCCTGTACGCACCGCTGCTCATCGACGACGTGGTGGCGGGGGAGATCATGTGGGCCGCCAGCAAGGCCTGGCTCACCGGGTCGACCATCCTCGGCGTGGTGCTGGTGTTCGGGCTGGCCGAGGCGCCGCTGCTTGCCCTGCTCGCGCTGCCGGTGGCGTTCCTCGTGGGCCTGGCGTTTTCCGCCGTCGGCCTGATCATGACGGTGCTCGCGCGCGGCTGGGACTTCTTCAGCTTCTACATGACGCTCGTGATGACGCCCATGATGATGATCTCGGGGGTGTTCTTCCCCGCCGAGCGCCTGCCGGCGCCGATGCTGGCGGTGGCGCAAGCGCTTCCCCTGTATCACGGCGTCGAGCTGGTGCGTCCGCTGATCGCCGGGCGCCTGCCCGAGGCGATCGCGCTGCACCTGCTGGTGCTCCTAAGCTATGCTGCGGCCGGCTATTTTCTCGCCATCCGCTTCGCGCGCAGGAGGTTCGCCGAGTAGGCACCATGCTCTGGGTCAAGGCGCTGCACATCGTCTTCATGGTCACCTGGTTCGCGGGGCTGTTCTACCTGCCGCGCCTGTTCGTCTACCACGCCACCGCCGAGGACCGGATCTCCGTCGAGCGCTTCAAGGTCATGGAGCGCAAGCTCTACTGGGGCATCATGACGCCGGGCGCGGTGCTGACCCTCGCCTTCGGTACCTGGCTCTGGCTCGGCTGGTTCCGGGACGCCTCGGGCTGGCTGCACGCCAAGCTCGCCCTCGTCATTGTCCTGATTGCCTACCATGTCTGGTGCGGCGCGCTGCTGCGCGCCTTCGCCGCCGAGCGCAACCGCAAGAGCCACGTGTGGCTGCGCTGGTTCAACGAAGTCCCGGTCGTAATTCTCATCGCCACGGTGCTGCTGGTTGTCCTCAAGCCGTTCTGAATCTTTTTTCGCCAGCGCGCCGCGCGGCTTGGAGCATTTGCTTCTTGGGGAGATTTCCTCCCTGGGAGGGTCTGATGCAGCAGCGGTTCCAGGCGGCGTGGCGTTCTCGGGCGACTGGAGCACCTGCTACCGCGTCAATTTCTGGTCGCGCATCGCCTCGCGCGTGCTGTGGCGCATCGGCTCCTTTGATTACAAGAGCGAGCACGACATCTACGCCGGCGCCAAAACCGTCGACTGGCTGCGCTACTTCACGGTGGAGCGGACGCTGCGCGTCAACGTGACGGCGCAGAAGAGCCCGCTGAAGAGCCTGGAGTTCGCCACGCTGCGCGTCAAGGACGCGGTCTGCGACCGGTTCCGCGACAAGCTCGGGCGCCGGCCGGACGTCGAGCGCGCGGATCCGGACGTCCGGATACACGCGTTCCTCGAAGGCGCGCGTGCCACGCTGTACCTCGATACCTCGGGCGAGCCGCTTTTCAAGCGCGGCTGGCGCCACGGCGTGGCCGATGCGCCGCTGCGCGAGAACCTGGCCGCGGGGATCATCATGTTGACCGGCTGGCAGCCGGAGGAGCCGCTGCTCGATCCGATGTGCGGCGGCGCCACGCTGCTGGTCGAGGCCGCGGCGATGGCGCGCGGCCGCGCCCCGGGCGCGCGCCGCAGCTTCGGCTTCGAGAAGCTATCGGTCTTCGACCCGCAGGCGTGGGAAGCCGTAAGGGCCGACAAGCCGGAGAAGAAGCCGAACCTGCAACTGTTCGGAAGCGACACCGACTCCAAAGCCCTTAACGCGGCGCGGCGCAATCTGGCCGAAGCCGGCATCGAGCGCTGGGTGCAGTTGGAGCGCAGCGACATCCTGGAGCGCGCCGCGCCGGCGCCGGCCGGCGTGATGGTGGCCAACCCGCCCTACGGCGAGCGCATCGGCAGCCCGGAGGAGCTGGCGCGCTTCTATCCGAAGCTGGGCGACGCGCTGAAGCAGCGCTTCGCCGGCTGGCGCTGCTACTTCTTTACCGCGGACCTGCGCCTGCCTAAGCTCATCCGCCTGCAGCCTTCGGCGCGCACGCCGCTCTGGAACGGCGCCCTGGAGTGCCGTCTCTACGAGTTCGGGATCGTCTCAGGCAGCAACAGGAGGTGAGGCGGCCGGCGACGCGACGTGCTCCGGTCGCACGCCCATGCCGATCATGCGCGCCGGGATGCGCCTGAGCAGCGGATAGCGGCCGAGCATCCGGACAGCGAAGGGGGGCCGCATCGGCCGTCCGGTCGCGGCAGGGTCGTCTTCGAGCACGCGCTGCAGGATATTGCTCTGGACGAGCACCTGGAAGCGCTGCGTCACGCGCGTCGGAAACTCGCGCCGGCGCTGGACGTCGGCCAGCGCCTCGAGCGAGGGTCCTCCGGCGCGAAACTCCCCGTGCAGGCGGTTGGCTGCCGCGACCGCGTCCTGGATGGCGAGGTTGATACCCACGCCGCCGACGGGCGACATGGCGTGCGCCGCGTCACCGATGCAAAGCAGGCCTTCCCGCGCCCACCGCGCCAGGCGATTGACCTGCACCGTCAGCAGCTTCACGTGGTCCCAGGTCGCGATCTCGAGCGTGCGCTCCGGCGAAAAGCCGAGCGCGCCCGCGATGCGGGTGCGAAGCGCCTCCAGTCCCCGCTCCTGCACCATGGCGAGGGAGCCCTTGCCGATGACGAAGGCGCATTGCCAATAGTCGCCGCGGTTGAGCATGACGGCGGCGCTGCCGCGCTCGAATCTGCCCATCGTCGCCTGCGGATCGCCTGGCTTGCGGGAAAGGCGGAACCACAGGACATCGATCGGGGCACCCAGGTCGATGAGAGGAAGGCCGGCGCGTGCGCGGACCATCGAATGCCGGCCGTCGGCGCCGACCACGAGGTCCGAGCGGATGCGTTCGGTGCCGCACTCCACGCCGGCGATCCTGCCGTTTTCCACCATCAGCCCGGTGACCTCCGCCTGCATGCGCAGCTCGAAGCCCCGGTAGCAGGCTGCGCCCCGGGCAAGGAAGTCGAGGAAGTCCCACTGCGGGATCATTGCGATGTAGGGGCAGCGCACTGGCAGGCGGCTGAAGTCGGCGACGGGCAGCAGTGTCTCGCCGATTTGCGCCCGGATTTCGCCGACTTTCTGGTGCGGCAGCCGCAGGAACGCCTCGAGCAGGCCGAGCTCGTGCAGCAGCTCCAGGGTCGAGGGGTGGATGGTGTCGCCGCGGAAGTCGCGCAGGAAGTCGCGGTGCTTCTCCAGCACCACTACGCGCACGCCGGCGCGCGCGAGAAGCAGCCCGAGCATCATTCCGGCCGGGCCGCCGCCGGCCACGCAACACTGGACCGTCGCCGTCACGACCCAAGTCTAGCGCCACCCCGCGCCAGGGCTCGTAGCGCCAGCCGGAGACGCCGACGCGGATCACGGGCAAGCGCTACGCGAACTTCAGCTTTTGCCAGGCCTCGAGCTTGCGCACGCGCTCGAGCGCCTCATGCTCGGTGAGGTCGAGCGTGAGCGGAGTCATGGAGACGTAGCCCTGCTCGATCGCCCAGCGGTCCGAGCCTTCCTCGGTGGCCTCGACCGGCACGACGGTGAACCAGTAGTGCGTGCGCCCCATCGGATCCTTCGAGGGAACCACCTTGCCGTCGTAATGCCTCACCGACTGGCGGGTCCACAGCGTGCCGCGCGGCGGCTTGGCGGGAAAATTCACGTTCACCAGCGGCAGGTCGGGCACTTCGAGCAGCATCTCGAGCACCTTCGCCGCCCAGGGCTTGAGCATCTCGAAGTCCGGCTGCTCGCGGTCGGTCGCGGGCGCGCTCAGGGCGATGCCGCGCAGGCCGAGCAGCGCCCCCTGCTTGGCGCCGGCGAGCGTGCCCGAATGCCACAGCGCATTGCCCAGGTTGGCGCCGATATTGATGCCCGAGAGCACGAGGTCGACGTGCTCCCACAGCGTCGTGCCCAGCATGACGCAGTCCCCCGGCGTGCCGTTCACGCGGTAAGCCTCGACATGCGGCAGCGGCGTGCGCTTGTAGCTCACCGGGCGCGAGGCCGTGATCGAATGGCTGGCCGATGACATTTCCACGTCGGGCGCCACGATCCGCACCTCGCCGAATCGGGAAGCCACCTGCGCCAAGGCGGCTATGCCGGGGCTATAGACGCCGTCGTCGTTGGTAATGAGGATGCGCATGATGACCAAAATCGAGCAATTAACGTGCGCGTCACGCTGATCCACAACCCCGGCGCCGGCAGCCAGGCCGGCGGCGATGCCCCCCGGCTGGTCAAGCTCATCGAGGCCGCCGGCCATGCCGTGCGCTACCAGTCGGCGAAAGACGAGGACTGGAAAGACGCGCTGCGCAAGCCCGCCGACCTGATGGTGGTGGCCGGCGGCGATGGCACGGTGGCGCGGGTCACCCGGCGCATGGTCGGCCGCGGCGTTCCGGTGGCGCTCCTGCCATCAGGCACGGCAAACAATATTGCGCGCACCCTCGGGCCGGTTGGGCGGCCGTTCGAGGAGCTGGTGCGCGGCTGGCAGGATGCGCGGCGCGTCAAGCTCGACGTGGGCATCGCCGAGGGGCCCTGGGGCGAGCGCTATTTCGTCGAGGGCGTGGGAGTCGGGCTTTTCGCGAGCCTGCTGTCACGGCCCAAGCGCAAGAAAAAGAATTCGACGAATGTCGTCGAAGGCGCGCTGCGCCGGCTGAAGGAAGCGGCGGCACGCTGCGAGCCGGTGGAGCTCGTGGCCGCGCTGGACGGCAAGGACATTTCGGGCCGCTATCTGCTGCTCGAGGTGGTCAACCTGCGCTATGTCGGGCCCAACCTGTTCCTTGCCCCCGACAGCCAACCCGGCGACGGCGAGCTGGACGTGGTGCTCGTTACCGAGGCCGAGCGCGCTCGCCTGCTCGAATACCTGGAGAAGTGGCAGGAGAACCGGGAGCGCCTCGCGGTGCTTCCCACGCGGCGCGGCAGGCGCCTGCAGATCGAATGGACCGGATTCGAGCTGCACATCGACGACAAGCTGCGGCCGAAGGAGAACGTCGAGCCTGAAGAGATCGCCGGCCTGGTCGAAGCGCGCATGGGCGGCGCAGCGGTCGAGTTCCTCGCCCCCGACCCGAAGAAGTCCTAGACGCGCCGCGCCATGTGCGGCTACACGATGTCCAGGTGCTGGATGCCCTTGGTCATGTCCTTGTCCTTCGATTCCCTGCCGTGCAGCTTGATGTTGAGGCGCACCTCGTTGGTGGAGTCGGCGAAGCGCAGCGCGTCCTCGTAGCTGATGCGGCCGGCCTCGTACAGGTCGAACAGGGCCTGGTCGAAGGTCTGCATGCCCAGCTCGCGCGACTTCTTCATGATCTCCTTGATCTCGTGCACCTCGCCCTTGAAGATGAGATCCGAGATGAGCGGCGAGTTGAGGAGAATCTCCACCGCCGCGGCGCGCCCCTTGCCTTCCTTCACCGGGATCAGACGCTGCGAGATGACCGCCTTGAGGTTGAGCGACAGGTCCATCAGCAGCTGCTGGCGGCGCTCCTCCGGGAAGAAGTTGATGATCCGGTCCATCGCCTGGTTGGAGTTGTTGGCGTGCAGCGTGCCCAGGCACAGGTGGCCGGTCTCGGAGAAGGCGATGGCGTGCTCCATCACCTCGCGGTCGCGGATCTCGCCGATCAGGATGACGTCGGGCGCCTGGCGCAGGGTGTTCTTCAATGCCGCTTCCCAGGAGTCGGTGTCCACCCCGACCTCGCGCTGGGTGATCATGCAGTTCTTGTGCGGGTGCACGAACTCGACCGGGTCCTCGATGGTGACGATGTGGCCGTGGGAGTTCTCGTTGCGGTCGCCGATCATCGCCGCGAGCGAGGTCGACTTGCCCGAGCCGGTGGCGCCGACGAACAGCACCAGGCCGCGCTTGGTCATCGCGACGTCCTTCAGCACCGGCGGCAGCTTGAGCTCCTCGAAGTTCGGGATGGTCGTGGTGATGACCCGCAGCACCGCGCCCACCGCGCCCTGCTGCACGAAGCAGTTCACCCGGAAGCGGCCGATGCCGGCCGGGGCGATGGCGAAGTTGCACTCCTTGGTGGACTCGAACTCGGCGGCCTGCCGGTCGTTCATGATCGAGCGCACCAGCATCGCGGTGTGCTGCTGGCTGAGCGCCTGCTGCGACACCGGGGTCATCTTGCTGTCGACCTTCATCGCCGGGGGGAAGCCCGCGGTGAGGAACAGATCCGAGCCCTTGCGCGCCACCAGCGCACGCAGGAGATCGTAGATGAACTTGGTTGCTTGTTCGCGTTCCATAGGCCGAATCTCTCCTGTTACCCCGCGAAATTGTCCTTGTTGGCGGCCTTGCTGCGCGCCTCGGCCGATGAAATGATGTTGCGGCTGACCATCTCCTGCAGGTTCTGGTCGAGCGTCTGCATGCCGATCTGGCGCCCGGTCTGGATCGACGAGTACATCTGCGCGATCTTGTTCTCGCGGATCAGGTTGCGGATCGCCGGGGTGCCGATCATGATCTCGTGCGCCGCGACGCGCCCCGAGCCGTCCTTGGTCTTGAGCAGCGTCTGCGAGATCACCGCGCGGATCGACTCCGAAAGCATGGCGCGCACCATCTCCTTTTCGGCGGCGGGGAACACATCGACGATCCGGTCGATGGTCTTGGCGGCCGACGAGGTATGCAGGGTGCCGAACACGAGGTGGCCGGTCTCGGCGCCCGACAGCGCCAGGCGGATGGTCTCGAGGTCGCGCATCTCGCCCACCAGGATCACGTCCGGGTCCTCGCGCAGCGCGCTCCTGAGGGCGTTGGAGAACGACAGCGTGTGCGGCCCGACCTCGCGCTGGTTGATCAGGCACTTCTTCGACTCGTGCACGAACTCGATCGGGTCCTCGATGGTGAGGATGTGGCCGTGCTCGTTTTCGTTGATGTGGTTCACCATCGCCGCCAGCGTGGTGGACTTGCCCGAGCCGGTCGGACCGGTCACCAGCACGATGCCGCGCGGCTGGTCGGCGATCTCGGCAAAGATCTTGGGCGCCTTGAGGTCGTCGAGCGACAGGATCTTCGAGGGAATGGTCCGCATCACGGCGGCGGCGCCGCGCTGCTGCACGAAGGCGTTGACGCGGAAGCGCGCGAGGTTCGGCACCGCGAACGAGAAGTCGCACTCGAGGTTTTCCTCGTAGAACTTCCTCTGCCCGTCGTTCATGATGTCGTAGATCATGGCGTGCACTTCCTTGTGCTCCATCGCCGGCACGTTGATGCGCCGCACGTCGCCATGCACCCGGATCATGGGGGGCAGGCCGGAGGACAGATGCAGGTCCGACGCCTTGTTCTTGACCACGAAGGCGAGCAGTTCTGTGAGATCCATTACAATCCCTCCCGGGGTGCTGTGCGAAGTGTTTTTTCTTCGCTTGTTCAACGCATTATGACAACAATTCTAGAAAACGTGCAAGCAGTGAGAGCACGCATCGCAAGCGCCGCGCAGGCAGCGCGCCGCGACCCCGCGGGAGTGACTTTGTTGGCAGTTTCCAAGACGCATGCGGTGGACCGCATCGAGCAGGCGCACGCCGCGGGGCAGAACGCTTTCGGCGAGAATTACGTGCAGGATGCGCTGCCGAAGATCTCCGCCCTGCCGCATCTCGAGTGGCACCTCATCGGCGCCGTGCAGAGCAACAAAACGCGCGTGGCCGCCGAGAACTTTGACTGGGTCCAGACCGTGGACAGGGAAAAAATCGCACGCCGTCTGTCGGACCAGCGGCCCGCTGATCGGCCGCCGCTCAATGTCCTCATCCAGGTCAACATATCGGGCGAAGCGAGCAAGAGCGGCGTCGTTCCCGCAGAGGCGGCCGCGCTCGCCGAAGCCGTCGTCGCGCTGCCGCGTATGCGCCTGCGCGGCCTGATGGCGGTGCCACGGCCCGAGAGCGACACGGCGGCGCAGTTTTCCGAGATGCAGGCGCTATACGAACGGCTCAAGGCGCAATTCGGCTTCGACACGCTCTCGATGGGCATGTCCGACGAGCTGGAAGCGGCCATCGCCCACGGCGCGACGATGGTGCGCATCGGCACCGCCATCTTCGGCCGGCGAAAGACGGAGTCCCCTGCATGAAGATCGCCTTCCTTGGCGGCGGCAACATGGCCGGCGCGCTCATCGGCGGCCTGCTCGCCAAAGGTTACGACGCGCGCGACATCTCGGTAATCGAAGTGAGCCCCGTCGCGCGCGAGAAGCTCGCCGCGCAGCACGGCGTGCGCGCAAGCAGCGCACCCGACGCGGCGACGCTCGAGGCGCAGACGCTGGTGGTCGCGGTCAAGCCGCAGGACATGAAAGCGGCGCTGGCATCGCTCGCCGGCAGCGCGCGCGGCAAGCTGGTCGTCAGCATCGCGGCCGGCGTGCGCATCGCCGCCCTGTCGCGCTGGCTGCAGGGCCACCGCCGCCTGGTGCGCTGCATGCCCAATACCCCTGCGCTCATCGGCGCGGGCATTACCGCCCTTTATGCCGCGCCCGAAGTGGGCATGGAGGAAAGAAAGAGCGCAGAAGCGATCCTCCGCGCGGTGGGCGAGGTGGTCTGGGTGGAAGACGAGCGCCTGCTCGATCCGGTGACGGCGGTGTCCGCCAGCGGCCCGGCCTACGTGTTCTGGTTCATCGAGCAGCTCGCGGAATCGGGCCGCAAGCTCGGTCTGTCCCGGGAGGTTTCATTGAAGCTCGCATTGCACACCGTGCTCGGCGCGGCCAAGCTCGCCGCAGCTTCCGACCAGGCGCCTTCCGCGCTGAGAAAGCAGGTCACCTCCAAGGGCGGGACGACCGAGGCGGCGCTCAAGGTGTTCGACGAGGAACGCATGGCGGAGCGCTTGGCGCGAGCGCTGGAGGCGGCCAGCCGGCGCGGCGCGCAACTCGGCGACGAGCTGGGCGAGGACTGAGATGCTGGGGCAGATCGCGAGCTTCCTGGTCGACACGGCGATCACGTTTTTCGTGTTCCTGCTGCTCCTGCGCTTTCACTTCCAGTGGCTGCGGGTGCCTTTCCGCAACCAGGTCGGCGAATTCGTGCTGCGCAGCACCGGCTGGATCGTCCTGCCGGCGCGCCGTGTGATTCCCGGCCTGAAGGGGCTGGACCTCGCCACCCTTGTCCTCGCCTGGGCGGTCCAGGGGCTCGGCGAGTGGACCCTGGCCTGGATTGCCGGCAGGGATCCCACCCTGGCGGCCGTCGCGCTGGTGGCGCTGGTGGACCTGCTGCGCTACAGCCTCTACATCCTCATCGGCGCGGTGATCATCCAGGTGGTGTTCTCCTGGCTCAATCCCTACACCCCGGCGGCGCCGGTGCTCGACGCGCTGACGCGGCCTTTCCTGCGCCCGCTGCGCCGCTTCGTGCCCCTGCTGGGCAACATCGATCTCACGCCGCTGGTGCTGGTGGTTCTGGTCCAGGTGGTGCTGATCGTGGTGTGGCACCTGCGCCCCTCGGTGGCCGGGCTTTGATCCTCGAGCTGCACGTGCAGCCGGGCGCTTCGCGCTCGGAGTTCGCCGGCAAGCACGGCGGGCGACTCAAGGTGCGCCTTGCGGCGCGGGCGGTCGACGGCAAGGCGAACCAGGCGCTGGTCGAGTTCCTCGCCGGGCACTTCCATGTCGCCAAAAGCAGGGTGAGGATTGCGTCCGGGCTGAAATCTCGCCAAAAGCGCGTGATCATCGATGACTGACGCGAACAGCAGCTAGATCGGCCCTGGCTATTTCGAATCGCGCATTTGCTTGCGCAGCAGAGCCAGCTCCTTCCGCAATTCCTCGGTTACCTGCCTCGCTTCCTCGGCTACCCGCCGGGCCTCTTCGGCGATCTCGCGGGCATGTTCGGCCGTTACCCTGCTGCGCTCGGTCGCGCGTCTGGCCCACTCCGCGTCTTCGCGCTGAGCCTCGTCTCGAGAGCGGTGTTCCTCGGCATCTGCCCGTGCGTGTTCAGCGCTATCGCGGCGAACCTCTGCGGCGTCTCGGGAGTTCTCCTTGTCTGAGCTGTCAGGTTTGTGGTCCGAGGGCGCGGGCATTCCGTGCGTCTATGCAATAACAATGCCCATCGGGAGAGCCCCTACGTCCTGGGGAAGCGCGTCTCTTCCGGGTAGGGAAAGACATCGTCCTGGATGCCGGCGGCGAGCCGCGCCTGCTTGCCCTGCCAGAAGGCCGGGTCGAGGAGATCGCGGTGGTGCTCGTAGAACATCGCCCGCGCCGCCGGATCCGACACCAGGAAGTGCTCGAACTGCTCGGGGAACACGTCGCCCTCGCCGATGCGCCAATACGGTTCTGCCGAGAGCTCCTCCTCGTAGCTGCGCGCCGCGGGGATGGCCCGGAAGCTGACCTCGTCCATCGGCTGGATCTCGTCGTTGTCGTAGAACACCACGCGCTCGTGCCGCGTGACGCCGAAATTCTTGAGCAGCATGTCGCCGGGGAAGATGCCGGCGCCGGCCAGCTCCTTGATGGCGTTGCCGTACTCGCGCAGCGCCAGGCGCAGGTGGGCCTGGTCGCCGTCGCGGCGCAGCTGCTCCACATGCAGGTTGAGCGGCTGCATGCGCCGCTCGATGTAGACATGGCCGATCACCAGCTCCTCGCCGTCGAACTCGACCATCGAGCCGCATTCGCGCTCGAGCTCCTGCACCAGCGCCGGCTCGAAGCGCGCCAGCGGCAGCGCCACCAGCGAGTACTCCAGCGTGTCGGCCATCCGCCCGACGCGGTCGTGCAGCTTCACCATCAGGTATTTGTCCTTGACCGTCTGGCGGTCGATGTCCTTGGGCGGGGCGAAGCGGTCGCGGATCAGCTTGAACACGTACGGAAAGGAGGGCAGCGTGAACACCAGCATCACCATGCCCTTGATGCCGGGGGCGACCACGAAGCGGTCGGTGGAATGCGCGAGGTGGTAGTGCAGGTCGCGGTAGAAGAGCGTCTTGCCCTGCTTCGCCAGCCCGACCGCCATGTAGAGCTCCGCGCGCGGCTTGCGCGGCATGAGCCAGCGCAGGAACGAGACGTACGCCGCGGGGACCTCCATGTCGACGAAGAAGTAGGCGCGGGCGAAGGAGAAGAGGATGAGCAGCTGGTCCTCGCCGGTGAGCAGCGCATCGAGGTAGAGCTCGCCGCGCTCGTTCTGCAGGATCGGCACCGCGAACGCCAGCTCGCGCTGCGCGTTGATGATGCGCCCGACGATGTAGGCGCCCTTGTTGCGGAAGAAGAGCGATCCGAGCACCTGGACCTGCAGGTCCGGGCGCC
>CAZJJC010000212.1:0-2538 GCA_964546195.1 uncultured Enterobacteriaceae bacterium
GTCCAGGCGCCCGAGATCGCCGGTGGCGAGCCACGCGGCGTCCGAATCTCTTACATGTATCTCGCCCTCGTTCACCTTGACTTCTGCATGCGGCAATGGCCGGCCGACGCTGCCGGCGCGCTCGGCGCCAGGCAGGTTCAACGCCACGACCGAGGCGCATTCCGACAGCCCGTAGCCTTCGTACGCCGGCAAGCCGAGCGCGCGGGCGCGGGCGACAAGTGCAAGCGACACCTTGGCGCCGCCGACCGCCACGAGCTTGAGCGAGCGCGGCGCGGGTGCGCCGTTCTCAAGCGCCGCGGCCAGCGCGAGCAGCATCTGTGGCAGCAGGATGAGGCTGTGCGGCTCCCAGCGAGCGATCGCCGCCAGGCAGCCAAGCGGGTCGAAGCGTGCCGCGCCCCCGACGCCGGTTTCGGCGAGCGGCGGCAGGCAGCAGTCCGCGCCGGCGAGCTGCGCGGCATATACGCCGGCGACGTTCTCAAGCAGCACGGGCAGCGGAAGGAGGCAGAGGTGACGCCGGATCTCCAGCGCCCTGGTCGCGTCCGCGAGCGCGCGCGCCACTTCCCATTGCTGCGCGGCGCTCAGCTGCACGCCTTTCGGCGTGCCGGTCGTGCCGGAGGTGAAAGTGATCTTGGACACTTTAGGCGGCAGCGCCACCGCCTGGCCCGCGCGCCGAAACCATGACAAGCCCTCCAGGTCGCCGGCCGGGTCGAACCCGAGCGTCCGCGCGACCGGCGCGGCGTCGCTGAACAGGCTGTCCATCCCCGTGGCGCAGACGGCATGCGCGCACTGCCCAATGGTGAAGAACCCCGGCAGCGGCACGAGAACGACGCCGGCCTTCTGCGCGGCAAGGTCGATCGCCACCCAGCCGGCGCCGTTGTCGGCGAGCACGCCGAGCACGCGCGGCCTCGGTCGCGCCGCGCAGAGCGCAGCGGCGAGCCGTTCCACCCGCGTATCGAGCGCCCCGCGGCCGATGACCGTCATCGCTTCTCGAGGCAATATGCGAGGCGCCCCCCCATGATCGCGGGGTCGTGCGCATAGTAGCTACCCCAGGCCACGCCGGCGTCGGGCAGCCGCGCCGGCAGCGCGGGCGCAAGCTGCAGCGGCTCGAGATGCAGGCGCCGGAACGCGTTCCTCAACTCGCGCGTCGCTGTGAAAACCACCCAGCGGTAGCCCAGATGGTGCAGATGGCGGCCGATGGCGGGGATGAGCGTGCGCACCATGCCCGGCGCGGCGGCGGCGAGGTTGCCGACCTCGGCCACGCGCTCGCGGGCGACGCGCTGGCCGGCCACGCCTGCCAGCAGCTCCTCCACCGGCCGGTCGAGGTACTGCTCCAGAAACAGCTTTCCCGATACGGCGGCCGTATAACCGGCGCCGGCCTGCCAGCGGCCGAGCGCGTCGCGCATGCCGAGCAGATGCGCGCAGAAGTGGCTGATACATGCGCCGTGCACCAGGCGGAAGCGCTCGGCGATGAATCGCTCGAGCGCCGCGCGCTGCTCGGGAACGTCGGCAAACGAAAGACCGGATCGGGCGGTTGCAAGCATCGCCCGCGATCCTAGGGGCCGCAGATTAACGGGAGATTAATGAACTCGCGCGATGTGCCGAACGGATCAGTCAAATATCACACGTCAGGAGAAATAGGGCCGCAGCGCGCATTGTCGTGACGATCGGCACCGGCGTTCACTACCGCATCTCCTACCGCCCGCACAGCGTGAAGAGCCTGAAGCGCAACTCTCCGGCTTACCCTCCACCACGCCGATGAGGGTGTTGCCGCACCGTGCTTACGCCGTAGAGCTCGGTACCGCGCGTTGCGACTTCCCGGGCGGCGATGCGCGCACGCTGTACCGCTCGGTGCGCCGGGTGCTGGACCTTCCCGGCGAGACGCGCCTTTTCATGTGCCACGACTACCCGCCCGAAGGCCCAGACGCCGCTGGGAAACGACCGTCGCCGCGCAGCGCGCCGGACATCCACATCCGCGACGGCGTGAGCGAGGATGAGTTCGTGGCGATGCGCACCGCGCGCGACCGCACGCTCGCCATGCCCACGCTCATCCTTCCAGCGATCCAAGTGAACATCCGCGCGGGCGAGCTGCCGCCGCCCGAGCCGAACGGCACGACCTGCCTGAAGATCCCGGTCAACGCGCTCTGACGGACGCGGCCGGGCTGCGGCGGCGTCACGCGCCACGCGGCGCAGCAGCCCCATCACCTTCATCCCGCGCTCGGTATCGAGCGCGGCGGTGGGCCGGGGCCCAAGGGGATCCTCGTTCGCCACAGTTTCGCCCCAGATTAAGGCAACTGCTTGTATTTGTGGTGGAGGCGGCGGGAATCGATTATCGGCCGTCCTTGGCTTATTCTGGACGGACTTGGACGCATCGCTGGATGCAGATACCCCCCATCAGTACCCCCGGCCCCCCGGCCGACAGAGCAAGTGACGATTGTTCGTAGTGGCGCAAAGTGAATTTCTGCCTCGCGGATGATCTCGCCCGTCGAGATCGGAACAATGCCGTTCCTATGACCCGCATCGTTTACGTGAACCAGAACG
>CAZJJC010000213.1:0-2787 GCA_964546195.1 uncultured Enterobacteriaceae bacterium
TAGCTGTCGGAGGCGTCGTAGCGCAGGAAGGCCGACTCGCCGATCTCGAAGCCGGCCTCGCGCTCGAGAAAGCCGAAGCCGCTCGCGATGCGGCGCTCCTCGAGGTTGGCCGCCGTGTTGTGGACGAAATACCAGGCCACAAGCAGCGCGACGGCGAGGGCCGCTGCCTGATAGGCTATCCGCCTCATCTTCCGGTGAACACCCATGACCGCCCGCAAGCTTACCCGCCAGGACCTGCGCGAAGCCGCCGAGAAATTCAAGAACTGGGGCCGCTGGGGCCCGCAAGACGAGATCGGCACGCTGAACCACACCCGGCCGCAGGACATCGTGGCGGCCGCGCGCCTCGTGCGCAAAGGCAAGGTGATCTCCCTCGCGCTCAACTTCGACCAGAACGGCCCGCAAGGCGCGAAGAGCAAGTACCCCTCGATGGGCCGCATCAACCCGGTGCACACGATGCTGCGCACCGGCACCGACGCCTACGCCGGCGTGCTCGACAAGCGCGGCATCCGCGCCGCCGACGACATGGTGGTGATGCCTCTGCAGTGCGGCACGCAATGGGACGGCCTGGGCCATGTCTTCTACGAGAACCACATGTGGAACGGCTACGACTGCCGCGAGGTCACCTCGGCCGGCGCGCAGAAGTGCGGCATCGAGAAGACCAAGAACCGCATGGTCGGCCGCGGCGTGTTCCTCGACGTGCCGCGCGCCCTCGGCCTGGACGTGCTCCCCGATGGGCATGCGATTACCAGCAAGGAGTTGGACCTTACCGCTGAAAAACAAAAAATCTCTCTAAAAAAAGGCGATTTCGTCATCGTCCGCACCGGCCAGATGGACGCCAAGCTCGCCGCCGGGAGCTGGGACGGCTATCCCGGCGGCGACGCGCCCGGGTTCGCGTTCGAGACGCTGGGCTGGATCCAGCGCACCGAGCTCGCCGCGCTCGCAAGCGACACCTGGGGCTGCGAGGTGCGCCCGAACGAGAGCGAGGCCGGCATCAACCAGCCCTGGCACTGGATTACGATCCCGATCATGGGCATGACCATGGGCGAGATCTTCTACGTCGCCGAGCTCGCGCAGGACTGCGCGGCCGACGGCGTCTACGAGTTCCTGTTCGTCGCGCCGGCGCTGCCCATCACGGGCGCGGTCGGCTCTCCCACCAACCCGCTGGCCATCAAGTAGGGGGAACTATGAAGAAGCTGCTTCTCGCAATCGTTGCGGCGCTGTTTTCTTCGTTCGCACTCGCGCAGGCCTATCCCGCCAAGCCCATCCGCGTCACGGTGGCGTTCCCGCCGGGCGGCCCGACCGACATCATCGCGCGCCTGCTTTCGGCGCACCTCGACGCGCTCGGCCAGCCGCTGGTGGTCGAGAACGTGGCCGGCGCCGGCGGCAACATCGCCACCGCGCGCGTGGCCAAGGCGGAGCCCGACGGCTACACCCTGCTCGTGCATTCGTCGGGTTTCGCCGTCAATCCGGCGCTATCGTCGAACGCGGGGTACGACCCGCAAAAGGATTTCCGGCCGATTTCCATCGTCGCCTCGCAGCCCAACTTCATCATCGTGCACGCCGACTTTCCGGCGAAGACGCTCGGCGAGCTGCTTACCCTCGCCAAGCGCGAGAAGCTCGCCTACGCCTCGCCCTCGAGCGGCACGACGCCCCATCTCACCGCGGAGAACCTGTTCAGGGTCAAGGCCAAGGTGGACATCACGCATGTGCCCTACAAGGGCGCGGGCCCCATGATGGCCGCGATGCTGGGCGGACAGCCGCCGATCGGCTCGGCCGCGGGTGCCGGCCCCATGCCGCACATCAGGTCCGGAAAGCTGCGCGCGCTTGCCGTGTCCTCGAGCGCCCGCCTGCCCTCGCTTCCCGACGTGCCGACCCTTACCGAGCTCGGCTTCGCCGGCATGGAGGACTACACCTGGATCGGCGTATTCGCCCCCGCCGGCACGCCCGAGGCCATTGCGCAAAAGCTGAACGACGCGGTGCTGCGGGCGGTGCAGGGAGCCACCTTCCGCGAGCGGCTCGACACCGCCGGCTTCGAGGCCACCGCCGCGCCGCTGCGCCAGACCGCCGACTACCTGCGCTCGGAGCTCGTGAAGTGGGCGCAGGTGGTCAAGGACACCGGCGCCAAGGTCGACTAGTCCCGGCTAAGGCGCCAGACGACGCGCGAGGGCGCTATTTGGTGCCGCGGTTCTTCGCGTATCCCAGCCGCGCGCCGATCATCACGGCGCCGATGCCGGCGAGGGTCAGGCTTATCAGCGTTCCGAGCTGGTAGGCCTCGCCCGAGAAAAAAACGCCGATGAGCGCCGTCAAGGCCGCCAGGATGGCGCCGAGCTTCATCTCGTCGCGGCGCGCAATGCGCGCGCAGACATAGCCGCCGAGCACCGAACACGCGAGGCCGACCAGCGTGCCGGCATAGAACAGCCATGAATCGGTCCCGATCGCCCGCGTGCTCGCGACGATCTCTTCGGTGCTCGCGCCGGATGCGCCCAGCACGACGCCGTACACCAGGGCGAGCACTATGCCTGCGAGGAACGTCCCGCCTATGTCCGCCGCCAGTCCGAATGCCACGGCCTTGAACGCCGAGCCGGCTTTCGCGGGCAGGTCCCTGACCGCGGCTTCGGGCGGCGCGTAGGGGTTCATCTAGGCCTGCATGTGCTCGCGCGCGAGCTCCAGCCAGCCGCGTTGCGCCTCGCGGTAATGCGCCGGCATGCGCTCGCCGTTGCGCAGCATCCTGCGGAATACCGCCTGCGCCTCGGCTGCGCGCCCCAGCCGGCGCAGCAGCGCGCCGTA
>CAZJJC010000214.1:0-3277 GCA_964546195.1 uncultured Enterobacteriaceae bacterium
TCCAAGCGGCAGCTGGAGCAGGCGTTCGCGCCGCTGCTCGAGTACCTGGACGCCGACAACCTCTCGGACGTCAAGAGCCTCGAGCCCGACGAGCCCGGCATCAAGTACGACGAGAAGGAGCTGATCCTCTACGTCTGCTGGACCGGCGAGGTCGGCCGCAGCTTCCACGGCGCGCTGGAAGCGGTGCTCGACAACCTCGGCCCCTACTGCTACGAGGCGGTGGAGGTCGACGTCACCCTGTACCTGGAGAACGGCGAGCAGGAATCGCGCCTCATGTTCGTCGGCCCCACGGCGCAGGCGATCCACGAGGCGCAGCGCCGCTGCATGGTCGAGGACGTCGCCGCCATCCTCGGCCGCCAGTTCGACAAGAACGAGCTGGCGCAGGTGAGCGCGCTGGTGAACGAGATGTTCGATCGCGACTGGAAGGAAAAGGCCTCCAAGCAGAAGAAGACCGAGCGCGCGTTCGAAACCTACACCCGCCCTTCGAGAAAAAATCTGCATTGATTTTCAGTGGCGGGTCCGAAATACCCCGGTTTTGACACGCTAGCCCTGCACGCCGGGCAGTCGCCGGACCCGGCGACCGGCTCGCGCGCGGTCCCGGTTTACCAGACCACCTCGTACGTCTTCCGCGACAGCGAGCACGCGGCGTCGCTCTTCAACATGGAGCGCGCGGGGCATGTGTACTCGCGCATCTCCAACCCCACCGTCGCCGTTCTCGAAGAGCGGGTCGCGGCGCTCGAGGGCGGGGTAGGCGCCATCGCGGCGGCCTCGGGCCAGGCCGCGCTGCATCTCGCCGTGGCCACGCTGATGGGCGCGGGCGAGCACATCGTGGCGTCGAGCTCGCTCTACGGCGGCTCGCACAACCTGCTCGGCTATACGCTGAAGCGCTTCGGCATCGATACGACTTTCATAAATCCAAGAAGCTTGGATGCGTGGAAGCAAGCCATCCGGCCGAACACCCGGCTGCTGTTTGGCGAAACGCTCGGCAATCCCGGTCTCGATGTCCTCGACATCCCCGCGGTCGCGGCGATCGCGCACGAAGCCAAGGTGCCCCTGCTGGTCGACGCCACCTTCACCACGCCCTACCTGATGCGGCCCTTCGAGCTCGGCGCGGATCTGCTCTACCACTCGGCCACCAAGTTCCTTGGCGGGCATGGCGTGGCGATCGGCGGCGTGCTGGTCGATTCCGGGCGCTTCGACTGGGAGGCCTCGGGCAAGTTCGCCACGCTCACCGCGCCCTACGAGGGCTTCCACGGCATGGACTTCGAAGAGGAGTCGGGCACGCGCGCGTTTCTGCTGCGCGCGCGGCGCGAGGGCCTGCGCGATTTCGGCGCCTGCATGGCGCCGATGACCGCGTTCCATATCCTGCAGGGCATCGAGACCCTGCACCTGCGCATGCCGCGCCATGTCGAGAACACCCGCAAGGTTGTGCAGTTTCTTTCTTCGCACCCCGGCATCCAGAAAGTGATTTATCCTGAGCTGCCGGATCATCCCGACCACGCGCTCGCGCGCAAGCTCCTGCCGCGCGGCTGCGGCGCGGTGTTTCCCTTCGAGCTGAAAGGCGGGCGCGCCGCGGGCCGCAAGTTCATCGAGGCGCTGCGCGTGTTCTCGCACCTCGCCAACGTCGGCGACGCGAAATCGCTGGTCATCCACCCGGCCACCACCACGCACTACCGCATGAGCGATGCCGACCTGGCGAAATCCGGCATCACCCCCGGCACCGTGCGCCTGTCCATCGGCCTCGAGGACAGCGCCGACCTGTTCGCGGACCTGGAGCGCGCGCTCAAGGCCGCCGCCAGGTGAAGCTCGGGGTCGAGGGCAGGGAGGTCTTCGCCTACACCGCTGCCCACGCGCTCGATCCGGCGAAACCCACGATTGTCTTCGTGCACGGCGCGGGCCTCGAGCATTCCTCCTTCGGCCTGCAAAGCCGCTATTTCGGCTACCACGGCCGCAACGTGCTCGCCGTCGATCTGCCGGGCCACGGCCGCTCCGAGGGTCCAGCGCTGCCGACGGTCGAGGCCATGGCCGACTGGATCGTCCAGCTGCTGGACGCGGTTGGCCTCGCAAAGGCGGGCCTCGTGGGTCATTCGATGGGCTCGCTCGCGGTGCTGGAATGCGCCGCCCGGCACCCCGAGCGCGTCGAGCGCGTCGCGCTGATCGCCACCGCCTATCCGATGAAGGTGGCCGCGGCGTTCCTCGACGCGGCCAAGCGCGACGATTACGCGGCTTTCGACATGCACACCATCTGGGGGCACGCACCGCAGGCGCCGCTCGGCCGCGACGCCAATCCGGGCATGTGGATGTACGGCGACACGCTCGCACGGCTGGAGCGGCTCGCGCCGGGCGTGCTGTACAACGACCTCAAGGCCTGCAACGACTACGCGGCGGGCGCCCAGAGCGCCGCCAAGCTGCGCTGCCCGGCGCTTTTCGTGCTGGGCGGGCGCGACGTCATGACCCCGCCGCGCGCGGCAAGCGCGCTGACCGAAGCGATTAGGTCGAGAACCGTGATCGTCGATCTTTCCGGCCATACGCTGATGGTGGAGGCGCCCGACGCGACCCTGGACGCACTGATCGAATTTTTCAGGGACGCAGCAACGACAGATCGAGCGGGGCGCTGAAGGCGGCTTTCGCCCAGCCGAGGAAGGCTTCGCCGCGCTCCCTCGGCCAGCCGCCGTGCGCGCCATTGCGCCGGAACTTCTCCTCCAGGTCGGCGCGCGCGAGCGGCTCGTGGGCACCGCCGCGAAAATGCGCCTGGCGCTCTTCCACGCCGGCGCCGTCCCTGAGCACCACCCTGACATGCCCGGTGAACTCATCCGGGTAGGGATTGTCCGGGTCGATCTCGTAGCCCACCTTGGCCGCGAGGGCGAGGAGATGCGGGTCGCGCACGCGCTCCTCGGTAAAGGCTTCCAGGCCGGCGTGGCCGAGCACCAGGCCGGCGGCGATGCAGTAGGGCTGGCTGAACTTGGCGGCGTAGGCGTTGGGCGGGCGCCGCTTCGCCGCGAGCGGCTCCCACAGGCGGTGCACCGTGCCTTCGGCTACCTCGCAGATGATTTCGACGACATCCTGCAGGTCGACTTTCTTTGAAAGCCGGCGCGCACAATCGATGTACGGATGGGTCATCGTGCCGCAGGCATAAACCTTGAACGCCAGCGTCTGCGAGACCCAGCGCTGGCCGAAGCCCTCGACCAGCTTCGCCCAGTCGCCTTGCGCGCTGCGCGCAAAGCCGTGGTACAGCCCGTGCGTGCCCTCGAACACGGTGCGCGGCCCGACGAAACCC
>CAZJJC010000215.1:0-2276 GCA_964546195.1 uncultured Enterobacteriaceae bacterium
CTCGCTGTCGCTCGGCCGGGCAGGCTGCGCAAGGCATACTTCAAAGTCCCTGTGGCGCAAAGGGTTTGAGCAGCGCTAGGATTGGCACATCCATTCAGGAGAAAACCCATGTCCCTGCGTATCGGCGACGAAGCCCCCAATTTCCAGGTCCAGACCACCGAAGGCCCGATCGACTTCCACCAGTGGATCGGCTCGGGCTACGCGGTGCTGTTCTCGCATCCCAAGGATTTCACCCCGGTGTGCACCACCGAGCTGGGCACCATGGCCAAGATGAAATCGGACTTCGACAAGCGCAACACCAAGATCATCGGCTTGAGCGTCGACCCGGTCGACGACCACCAGCGCTGGGCGAAGGACATCGAGGAGACGCAGGGCACCGCGCCCAACTACCCGCTGATCGGCGATCCCGAGCTGAAGGTTTCCAAGCTCTACGACATGCTTCCCGCGGAAGCCACCCCCGGAAAGCGCACCGCGGCGGACAACGCCACCGTGCGCACGGTATTCGTGATCGGGCCCGACAAGAAAATCAAGCTGATCCTGTACTACCCGATGACCACCGGCCGCAATTTCGACGAAGTGCTGCGCGTGCTCGATTCGATCCAGCTCACGGCGAAATACAAGGTGGCGACGCCGGCCAACTGGAAGCCCGGGCAGGACGTGATCATCGCCGGCTCGGTCAACGACGAGGAGGCGAAGAAGCAGTACCCGGGCGGCTGGAAGGCGCCCAAGCCCTACCTGCGCATCGTCCCCCAGCCGAAATAGGCCCAGTAACAATCCGTTACGGATTGCGCCGCGGGCCGCGTGTAGGCTGTATCGCTATGAAGCGGGTCATCCTCGCCTTGATCCTGGTCCTCGCCAGCGGCTCAGCGCTCGCCGGCGGCCGGCATCATGGCCATGGCCGCATCAGCCTGGGCTTCCACTTCGGCGTCCCGCTGGGCTGGTATCACCCTTGGCATTACGCTCCGCCGCCGGTCTATTACTACCCGTCCGCGCCGCTGGTCGTTCAGCCGCCCGCGCCCACCGTTTTCGTCGAGCGCAGCGACGTCGTGCCCGAAGGCGCCGCGAGCTGGTATTTCTGCCGGGAATCGAACGCCTACTACCCCTACGTCAAGCAGTGCCCGGGCGGCTGGCAGCGGGTCCCGGCTCGGCCCAGCGAATGATCATCAAGATTGCCCCTTTGCTTCTGCTGGCGGCCTGCGCCTCCACGCCCACCGGGCCGAACGTCATGGTGCTCCCCGGCAGCGGCAAGAGCTTCGACCAGTTCCGCTTCGACGATCACGAATGCCGCCAGTACGCGGTCCTGCAATCCGGCGGCGACGGACCCAACCAGGCCGCCGCCAACAGCGGTGTGGCGAGCGCTGCGGTCGGCGCCGCGGTCGGCACGGTCGCCGGCGCGGCTCTGGGCGGCAGCCGCGGCGCGGGCGTGGGCGCCGGCCTCGGCCTTGCTACCGGCGCGGTAGCCGGAACCGGCGCGGCCGCGCAAAGCAGCCACAGCGCGCAGCATCGCTACGACATGGGCTACCAGCAGTGCATGTACGCCAAGGGGCACAAGATCCCGATGGCGGCGAGCCGCTACGACCGCAGGCCGTCTTCCTATCGCGAGGCGGCGCCGCCGCCTCCGCCGCCCGGAACGCCTCCCCCGCCGCCCCCTCGGGGCTGATTAGGCGAATCTCGGCATCACCTTCGATGCCAGCAGCTCCACCGTGCGGAACGCCTCGTCGTCGCTCGAGCCGCCGAAGTTGATCTGCATCGACGGCTCGATCGGGCCGTCGAAGGACTCCATGCAGCGCTGCACCTGTCCGGCCACGTCGTCGGGCGAGCCGACGAAGGCGCCGCCCTGCGCGACGATCTTGTCGGGCGTGGTGGCGAGGATGCTGGCCACCATCTTGTCGTAGCCCGGGTAGTCGGCCTCGTTGCGCCCCTTCCACGACGCCACCGCGTCGGCGAAGGTCTCCAGGTAGCGCTTGCAGATGCGCTCGAAGCCGCGGCGCGCCTCGTCGGGCTTCTCGGCGACATAGCAGAACTGCGCCACCTGGATCTGCTCGGCGCCGCGCGGGTGGCCCGACTCGGCCCACAGGCGGCGGTAGAGCTTCACGTACTCCTGCAGCTGCCCCGGCTTGCCGGCGTAAGGCACGATCATCAGGTTGAAGCCGTTCTTCGCCGCGTAGACGAAGGACTCCTCGCTCGAGATGGCGGCGATCCAGATCGGCGGATGCGGCTTCTGCACCATGCGCGGCATGAGGTGCACGTCGTCCAGATGCCAAAACTTGCCTTTG
>CAZJJC010000216.1:0-2173 GCA_964546195.1 uncultured Enterobacteriaceae bacterium
CGTGCCGGTGTCGCTCGGCGGCACGACCGCCGCGCCTTCGCTCACGCCCTCGAAGGGCTACGTGATCGGCGCGGTGATCGGCACCATGCTGCTGCCGGGGATCGGCACCACGCTCGGCGCCTCGGCCGGCAGCCGGCTCGAAGGCGTCTCGCCGGGCTGCAGGTAGCTAACCGATGACCTTCGCGATGGCGCCCGCGACGTAGTCCACGTTCTTGGTGTTGAGCGCGGCGACGCAGATGCGGCCGCTGTCGATGGCGTAGATCGAGTATTCCTCGCGCAGCCGGCGCACCTGCTCGCGGGTGAGGCCCGAGTAGGAGAACATGCCGCGCTGCCGGAGCACGAAGCCGAGGTCCGTGCCGGGCGCGCGCGCCTGGACCTGCTCCACCAGGCGCTTGCGCATGCCCTTGATGCGCTCGCGCATGACGCCGAGCTCGCGGTCCCACAGGGCGCGCAGCGGGGGATTGGTGAGCACCGTGGCCACGATCTGGCTGCCGTGCGTCGGCGGGTTGGAGTAGATCGCGCGCACCACGCGCTTCACGTTGGAGAGCACGCGCGCGGCCTCTTCGGCGCTCGCGGTGACCACGCTCAGCGCGCCGACGCGCTCGCCGTAGAGCGAGAACGACTTGGAGAACGAGCTCGCCAGGAACACCGGCGTCATCGCCTCGGCGAAGAGGCGCGCAGGGTAGGCGTCGGCGTCCAGCCCGTCGGCGAATCCCTGGTAGGCGAGGTCGAGGAAGGGGACCAGGCCGCGCGAGCGCACGATCTCGAGCACGGCGTGCCATTGCTCCTGGCTGAGGTCCGCGCCGGTGGGGTTGTGGCAGCAGGCATGCAGCACGACGATGGCGCCGGCGGGAAGCGCCTCCAGCGCGCGCCGCATGGCCTCGAAGTCCAGGCCCTTGGTCGCCGCATCGTAATAGGCGTAGGACTTCACGCCGAAGCCGGCCGCCTCGAACAGCTGCCGGTGGTTCTCCCAGCTCGGCTCGCTGATCCACACTTCCGACTGCGGCGCCACGCGGCGCAGGAAATCGGCGCCGACCTTGAGGCCCCCGGTGCCGCCGAGCGCCTGCACGGTGACGATTCTTTTGTCTTCCTTGCCGAACACCAGGCCCTGCACCGCGCTCGCGTAGGCGGCGAGGCCGTCTATCGGCAGGTAGCCGCGATGCGGCGAGCTCTTCAAACGCTCGCTCTCGGCATGCCGCACGCACTCGAGCAGCGGAATCTTGCCCTCGTCGTCGTAATACACGCCGACCCCCAGGTTCACCTTCCTCGGGCTCGGGTCGGCGAGGAAGGCCTCGGTGACGCCGATGATCGGATCGCCCGGCGCCATCGGCACGGCGGCGAGGAGCGAGGGGAATTGCGGGGCATTCATCGGATTCAATTCGCGGAGTAAAATCGAGGGTTTGCGCCAGGCGGAATTCTACGTGGTCGTCACCTTCCCCGACAGTCCTTTCCGCCTCAACCGGATGTTCGCGCCCTCGGGCGACCAGCCCGAGGCGATCGACAAGCTCGCCGAGGGCATCGACGACGGGCTCGCCTTCCAGACGCTGCTCGGCGTCACCGGGTCGGGCAAGACCTACACGATGGCGAACGTCATCGCGCGCCTGGGCAGGCCCGCGCTCGTGCTCGCGCCGAACAAGACGCTCGCGGCGCAGCTCTACGCCGAGTTCCGCGAGTTCCTGCCCGACAACGCGATCGAGTACTTCGTCTCCTACTACGACTACTACCAGCCGGAAGCCTACGTGCCGGCGCGCGACCTCTACATCGAGAAGGACTCCTCGATCAACGAGCACATCGAGCAGATGCGCCTGTCGGCCACCAAATCGCTGCTCGAGCGGCGCGACGTGGTGATCGTGGCGACGGTGTCGGCGATCTACGGCATCGGCGACCCCTCCGAGTACCACGGCATGATCCTGCACCTGCGCCAGGGCGAGAAGATGGCGCAGCGCGACGTGATCGCGCGCCTGGTGGCGATGCAGTACGAGAGGAACGAGCTCGACTTCCGGCGCGGCAGCTTCCGCGTGCGCGGCGACGTGATCGACGTCTTCCCGGCCGAGCATGCCGAGCACGCCATCCGAATTTCCCTGTTTGACGATGAAATCGAAAAACTGGAGGTGTTCGACCCGCTCACCGGCCGCGTGCAGCACCCGATGGCGCGCTTCACCGTCTATCCGTC
>CAZJJC010000217.1:0-3748 GCA_964546195.1 uncultured Enterobacteriaceae bacterium
TCATGGAGGCCGGCAAGCTGATAACGGCGAAGGAGGCCATCCGCCGCGTGCTGATCCTGGAGAACCCCGGCATGCGCGGCGAGTCGTGCATCACCCAAAGCCTGTACGCGGGGCTGCAGCTCATCCTGCCCGGCGAGATCGCGCCCAGCCATCGCCATTCGCAATCGGCGCTGCGCTTCATCGTCGAGGGCTCGGGCGCCTACACCGCGGTCGACGGCGAGCGCACCGCCATGCATCCGGGCGACTTCATCATCACGCCGTCGTGGACCTACCACGACCACGGCAATCCGGGAAACGAGCCGGTGATCTGGATGGACGGCCTCGACATCCGCATCGTGCAGACCTTCGGCGCGCAGTTCCACGAAGTGTTTCCGCAGGAGGTGCAGCCGGTATCGCGCAGCGAAGGCGCCGCAGCCGCGCGCTTCGGCAGCGGCCTCGTGCCGCTTCAGGCGAGGCCGCCGTTCGGCAAAACCTCGCCCATCTTCAACTACCCGTACGCGCGCAGCCGCGAAGCGCTCCATATGCTGTCCAAGGACCAGGACGCCGATGCCTGCCACGGCTGGAAAATGCAGTTCACGAACCCGCTCACCGGCGGCCACGCGATGCCGACCATCGCGGCGTTCATCCAGCTCCTGCCGAAGGGCTTGCGCACGCAGGCCTACCGCTCGACCGACGGCACGATCTTCTCCGTCGTGGAAGGCCGCGGGAAAGCAAAGATAGCCGATGAGGTCTTCGAGTTCGAGCCGCGCGATACCTTCGTCGTGCCCTCCTGGACCCCGATATCCCTGGAGGCGCAGAACGAGACGGTGCTGTTCTCGTTTTCCGACCGTCCGGGGCAGGAAGCGATGGGATTGTGGAGAGAGCAGCGCGGATGAACGCCCCGGACAAGACATTTCTCAGCCGCGAATACAACAACCGGGAGCTGGTGCCGGACCACGGGCAGTATTTCGCGCGCTGGGGGGAGGCCTCGGTGCGCGCGCGCAGCACGATGACCTGCCACCTTGACCAGCGCTACGGTGACATGCCGGGGGAAACGATGGACATCTTCCCGGCGCGCAAGGGCGACGGCAGCTGCATGATGTTCATCCACGGCGGTTACTGGCGCGCGCTCGACAAGAAGGACCACTCCTTCCTCGCCCCGGCCTGGGTCGACGCCGGCGTGTCGCTGGCCGTCGTGAACTACGATCTGTGCCCGAAGGTGACGCGAGAGGAAATCGTGCAGCAGATGCTGCGCGCGAGCCGCTGGCTGTGGCTGCACGCCGAGGACTACGGCATGGACCAGGACCGGCTCTACGTCGGCGGCCATTCGGCCGGCGGGCACCTCACCGCGATGCTGATGTGCGCCCTGTGGCCGGTGTTCGACCGCGCGCTGCCCAGGGATCTCTGGAAAGGCGGGCTCGCGATCAGCGGCCTTTACGACCTGCGTCCGCTGGTGCAGCTGGATTTCCTCCAGCCGGACCTGCGCCTGGACGAGGCAGCCGCGCTGCGCGTGTCGCCGGGCTTCATGACGCCGTCGACGCGCGCGCCGGTCATGACCTGCGTCGGCGGCGACGAATCCAGCGAATTCCACCGTCAGAACGCGATGATCGCCGAGCGCTGGCGCGCCGCTTTCGCGGGCGACATCCCCATGCCCGGCCGGCAGCACTTTTCCGTGCTCGACGGCCTGGCGGATCAGAAGAGCGCGCTCTTCGCCGGCGCGCGCCGGCTCATGAAGCTCGACAAATGAACGAGTTCCTGAAGCCCGGGCGCTTCGTCGACAGCGCCCATCCCGCCGTCGTCGCTTTTGCAGAAGAGAATTCCGGAAAGGGCAAAAACCGGGACAAAGCCGTTTCGCTTTACTACGCGATCCGCGACGGCATCCGCTACAACCCTTTCCAGAACTTCCTGCTCGATGACGCCTACCGCGGCTCCGCCTGCCTGGCGCGCGGCGAAGGCTGGTGCGTGCCCAAGGCGGCGCTGCTCGCCGCCTGCGCCCGAGCCGCCGGCATCCCGGCTCGCGTCGGCTACGCCGACGTGAAGAACCACCTCACCACGCCGGCGCTTACCGCGAAGATGGGTACCGATCTGTTCGTGTTCCACGGCTACGCCGAACTGCTCCTCGAGGGGAAATGGGTCAAGGCGACGCCGGCGTTCAACCTGAGCCTGTGCACCAGGTTCCGCGTCAAGCCGCTGGAGTTCGACGGCAGTGCGGATTCGATATTCCACCCGTTCGACGAGGACGACCGGCGTCATATGGAGTACGTGCGCGACCGCGGCAGCTACGCCGACGTCCCGGCCGAGGAGATCAAGCGGGTGTTCCAGGTGACCTATCCCAAGTACTACAACCTCGGACCCGACGCGCAGAAGGAAAGCTTCGTACCCGCCTGATGCGTGCGCTGCTCGAGGAAAGCTTCCGCGCCGCGGTGGCGGCCGCGGATCCTCTGCAGATCCTTGCGCCGCATCTCCCGCCTGCGCCGAAGGGGCGCACTTTCGTCGCCGCCGCCGGCAAGGCCGCCGCTTCGATGGCCGTTGCCGTGGAAAGGCACTTTCCTTCTGCAGTCGAAGGCATCGCCATCACCCGCTACGGGCACGGCCTGCCGACAGAGCGAATCCGGGTGGTGGAAGCCGGCCATCCGGTGCCGGACGAGGCTGGCGAGGCGGCCGCGCGCGAGATTCTCGACAAAGTCCGCGAATTAGGGGAGGACGACCTGTTGCTGGCCCTGCTCTCGGGCGGCGGCTCGAGCCTGCTCTCCCTGCCCGCTGCGGACATCCCGATGGCGGACCTGAAGGCGGTCACGCAGCAGCTCCTGAAGAGCGGCGCCGCGATCCAGGAGATGAACGCCGTGCGCAAGCACCTTTCCGCAGTCCATGGCGGGCGGCTCGCGGCCGCCTCGCGCGCGCCGGTTGTGGCGCTGATCATCTCCGATGTCACCGGCGACGATCCTACGCATATCGCCTCCGGGCCCTGCGCGCCCGATCCCACTACCTATGCCGATGCCTTGGAGATCCTGAGACGGTACGAAGTGAAGCCGCCGCCGAGCATCCGGCAGCGGCTGGAGCGCGGCGAGGATGAAACCCCCAAGCCCGGTGACCCGGTCTTCGCCAGGGTGCAGAACAAGGTGATCGCCAGCGCGCACCGCTCGCTCGAGGCTGCAGCCGAGGTGTTCAAGCGGAACCAGATCACGCCGGTGATCCTCGGCGACACCATTACCGGCGAAGCCGCGGAGGCGGCGAAGGTCTTCGCATCGTTGGTGAAGGAGATTCAGAAGCACCGGTCGCCTTGGAAGCCGCCGGTCGCGCTCATCTCCGGCGGCGAGTGCACCGTCACCATCCGCGGCGAAAGCGGGCGCGGCGGGCGCTGCTCGGAGTTCCTGCTGTCGCTCGGGATCGAAACCGGCGGCGTGTGGGCGATCGCCGCCGACACCGACGGCATCGACGGCTCCGAGGACAACGCCGGCGCCATCCTCTCGCCGGGCAGCATGAAGCGCGGCCGCGACGCCAGGGCCTTGCTCGCAAAGCACGACAGCTACGGCTTCTTCAGCGCACTGGGCGACCTGGTGGCGACCGGCCCCACTCGCACCAACGTCAATGACTACCGCGCGATTCTCGCGCTCTAACGATAAAGATAATCACCGGCCCGCGGAAGCGGGCGAAGCCCGCTGTAGCGGGTCCGGTGCATCGACGGGTTGGGCGTCAATTGCTATGGCGTATCTAGCGTCGGAGGTCGGCCAAGACCCGACCTAGAAGCGCCAGCTCCATGTCGCGCATT
>CAZJJC010000218.1:0-5925 GCA_964546195.1 uncultured Enterobacteriaceae bacterium
GGTGTGCGCGATTTACAAGGTGATCGGCAACCTCACCGAGCAGGTGAACGTCGGGCTGATGATGTTCAACGACCAGGACAAAGGCGCGTATGTGCGCTTCCCGATCAAGTCGATGAACAACGCCAACCGCACAGCGTTTCAGAACCTCCTGGCGCAGATCGACAGTAACGATTCGAACGACAAGACGGCGTCGAACTCGAGCTACGACAACCCGATGAACGACGCCTACCGCTACTTCAACAGCTTCGCCACGATGGGCGGCGCGAATGCGGCCTCGGCAATGGCAGACGGAACCGCCTATACCACCGCGGGGAACACCAACTTCAAGCTGGTGGCGAACCCGAACAACGTCTGCGGCAACGACTACATCATCTTCGTCGGCAACGGCTTCCCCAACCCGGTAGCGATCAGCCCGGCGATCGATTCCGCGGCGGCGCTGCTCAACGACAGCAACGTGGTGGTCAACAAGACGGTACTGCAGAACACCGGCGTGAACACCGATATCTGGTCACGCTTCCTGTTCCAGTATGGCGTCAAGGTAAGCGACGGCGTCTATCGCAGCATCAGCACCTATACGCTGGACGTCTGCAGGGACGGCTGCGAAGCGAACCAGGCGACGCTGCTCAAGAGCATGGCGAACGTGAGCAACGGCACCTACTACAAGACCACCGATTTTTCGCAGATCGAGGCCGCGCTGAAGGAGATCTTCCAGAAGGTGCAGGCGGTGAACACCGTGTTCGCGGCGACCACGCTTCCGGTGTCGATCAACGTGCGCGGCACCAACCTGAACCAGGTCTACATCGGCGTATTCCGGCCCGACGGCAACCTCAGCCCCCGCTGGCTGGGTAACCTGAAGCATTACAAGCTCGGCGTGAAGGATGCCGATAAGGGCCAGCTCGAGCTGCGCGATGCCAACGACGTGCCCGCCGTCAACCTGCAGCGCGGATTCATCTTCAATACCGCCACCAGCATCTGGACGCAGGACTCGACCTTCTGGTCTTTCCGCACCCCGTTCGAGCCGACCGACGTCGGCGAGGAATCCGACGCGCCCGACGGCGATCAGGTCGAAAAGGGCGGCGCGGCGCAGAAGATCCGCCAGGTGTACGACTTTCCCGACGCCAGCGCGGCGCAGACCCGCAAGCTCTACACCTGTACCGGGGCCTGCAATGCGGGCAGCCAGCTGAAGGATTTCCCCTTCACCACCGCCAACGCCGACATCACACCGCAGCAGCTCGGCACTTTCGCCGCCAAGAGCGTCACCGCGCTCACGGCGTCGGGCGCCACGGCGAGCGCGACCGTGGCCGGCGGCAACACCTTCGTCGCTGGTGACATCGTGGTGGTGGCCGGCGCGGTGCCGAACCTTTACAACGGCACCTTTACCGTCCTCGGCACTCCGGCGCCGACCGCCACCACTTTCAGCTACACCGTCTCTCCGGCCCCCGATGCGACCCGCGCCTATGCCACGCAGCCGGGCTACACGCTGGTGCCGGGCACCGACCAGGTCACCGTGACCGGTGCCACGCCGGTCGAGTACAACGTGGCCAACGCCAATGTGGAAGCCGTGATCGGCAACGTCAATCAGTTCGCCTACCCGATCTCGGGTTCGCCGACCTCGGCCGCTTCGGGCTATACCGTCACCGGGCACCGCCGCTTCGCGGCCGGCAACCTGAAGTGGAGCAGCACCACGTTCGAAGTCACGGCCACGCTGCCCAACCATGGCTACAGCAGCGGGGATGTGATCACCATCTCGGGAGCGAACGAGGCCGAGTTCAACGTGCCCGGCGCGTTTTCGAGCGGCTTCATCACCAAGGTCGACAACCACACGTTCACCTACGCGCCCAACGGCTTTCCGGTCGGTGCCACGGTGACCACCGCGGTGGCGACCACCGCGGACCCGAACACCGGGAGCAATCCGTTCGTCTGGAATGCGGGCGACCGGGTGCGCGTCACCAACGGCGGCGCGTCCAACTTCAACACCGCGACGACCCCGGCGCCGGGCGGCGCCAACATCACCGATGTGAGCGGCACTACGTTCACCTACGCGACCAGCGGCTCGGTGGCCGGCTCGCCGGTAGGGGTTTTCACGGCTGAGCGCATCTCGGTGACCGACGCCAATACCTGGACCATCAGCGGCGCCTCGGTCGCGAGCAGCGCCATCACGCTGACGCTCACCAACATGACGAACCTGGTCCCGGGACAGCTCGCGCATCCGTTCGTCGCCGGCGATACGATCACGGTCAACAACCTGATCTGCCGGCGCAGCAACGGCAACGTCATCGCCTGCCATAGCGGCACGACGGCCGGCGCAACGAGCTTCACTGCCACGGTCACCGCCGCGAACAACTCCGGCGTGACGGTGACCTTTGGCGCCGGCAACCAGGTCGCCTCGTTCACCATCAACAGCCCCGGCAACACCCTGGTGTGGTCGGCCTCGGCGAGCAGCCCGACCTTCTCCAAGGCGGTCACCATCAATACGCTCGTGGCGGGTGAAGCCACGGTCACCGCCACCGGAACGATCTTTGCCACCAAGACCGGCGACCTCACGACCAAGGTCACCTCGATCAGCAGCGGCGCGGTGGCCACCGGCACGATCACCGCCGCGCTTGCCAGCAGCGGCGATCCCGCGGAGCGCGACAACGTCATCAACTGGGTGCGCGGCCTGGACAACCGCGACGACGAGAACAAGAACAATGACCCCACCGACATCCGCGCCGGGGTGCACGGCGACGTGCTGCACTCGCGCCCCGCGGTGGTGAACTACAACCGCAACGGCGACGAAAACGACATATTCGTGTTCTACGGCGCCAACGACGGCCTGCTGCATGCGATCAAGGGCGGCAGCACCGGCAGCGGCGGCGGCAAGGAGGAGTGGGCCTTCATCCCGTCGGAGTTCTTCGGCAAGCTCAAGCGCCTGCGCGAGCAGACCCCGGCGATCTCTTCGTTGACCCCGCGCGACTACTCCTTCGACGGCCCGATGGGGGTGTACACGCTCGACGCCAACAAGGACGGCAAGCTGGTCCATACCGACGGCGACAAGGTCTACCTCTTCATCACCATGCGGCGCGGCGGCCGCATGGTGTACGCGCTCGACATCAGCATTCCGACCGACCCGAAGTTCATGTGGAAGCGCGGCTGCCGGGAAGCGACCGGCAACGGTACCGCGGCGGGCAGCGGCGGCTGCGATGTCGGCTTCGGCGAGATCGGCCAGACCTGGTCGGAACCCAAGCTGGGCTACCTGCGCAAATGGCCCGACACGCTGGCCGTGATCTTCGCCGGCGGGTACGACGCCCCGGTCGAGGATCCGCAGGCCTGCTACGTCACGGGCTGGAACGCGACCGGCGTCACCTACAAGACCGGCGTAGTGCCGCCGCTGCCGATGAACGCGACCACCTGCCAGGCCTTGGGCGGCACAAACAAGACCACTAACCGCACCATGGGCAGTGGAATCTTCATTCTGAACGCGCTCACCGGCGACATCCTGTGGCGCGCCGGCCCCGAAGCCTCGGCAAAGCGCCAGGTCGCGAGCATGACCTATGCGATGCCGGGCGACCTCGCCGTGCTGCGCAACCGCAACAACACCGCGAACCGCGCCACCGACATCGGCTTCGAGAACGTGCCGATCGGCTACCTCGACCGCATCTATGCCGCCGACACCGGGGGCACGGTCTGGCGCTTCGACGTCTCCGACGCAAGCGGCGCCAGCGGCGACGCGCCGAAGTTCGTCGTCACCCAGCTCGCTTCGATTGCGGTACCCCCGCAAGGCGGCGAGCATGCGGCGAAGGACTACCGCAAGTTCCTGTTCTCGCCCGACGTGGTTTACGGGACCGATACGAGCGGCGCCCTTTACGACGCGGTGCTTCTGGGCAGCGGCGACCGCGAGCACCCGTTCGACATGGTGGTCCGCAACCGCTTCTACATGTTCAAGGACCGCAACATCGGCTCGCTGACCGAGCTCGAGGTACCGCTCGGCTCGCAGCCCATCCCGCCGGCCGGCGTCATCGTCGACACGAGCTCGAGCACGGATCTGTTCAACGTGACGAACAACTGCCTCCAGGATGCAGCCAACTGCGAGTCCGGCCAGACGCAGGACGGCGCCCGGACGGATTTGACGAACGCGGACGGCTGGAAGATGGACTACTCGCTCACCGGCGAGAAGACGGTCGCTGCGGCCACTACCGCCGCGGGGACGGTGATTTTCAATACGCACGAGCCGAAGGACGACGGCATTACCGGAACCGAGGGCGTGTGCACTTCGGCCCTTGGCACGGCGCGCCAGTACGGCGTCAACTACCGGGACGCCACGGCGATGAATCTTTTCGAGGGCATGCCCGCACAGTATGTCTCGGGCGACGGCCGATCCGCCACGTTCGCCGGCGGCGGCTACCTGCCCACGCCGGTGCCGGTCGTCGTGCAGATCGACGGCAAGTACTTTCAAACCGTGTGCTCGGGCGTGCAGTGCACGAATCCGGGCGGCCTGAAGCTGCAGTCCCGGGTGCGCACCTATTGGTATAGAAAGGGTGACTGACATGCGGCTAATCATTGGAATGCTGCTGCTGGCAGCGTCGTTGTCCGCCGGTGCCCAGATGTACCGGTGGACCGATGCTTCGGGAAAGATCCACTACTCCGATACCCTGCCGCCGGCCTCAGCCAGGGACGTGGAGCAGCGCAGCGACAAAGGGGGCAATACCGCTGGCAGCGACGAGCCTTACGGTTTGCGGCTTGCGCGCAAGAACGCGCCGGTGAAGCTGTATTCCACCGGCGCTTGCGAGGCGTGCGACTCGGCGCGCGAGTTGCTGAATGCGCGCGGCGTGCCGTTCAGAGAAGTCAACGTGGAGGACGAGGCGTCCATCGCCGAGCTCAAGAACACCGTCGGCAGCGCTTCGGTTCCGACCTTGGTGGTCGGAAGCAAGGTCCAAAAGGGATACGAGCAAGGCCTCTACCACCGCGCCCTCGACGCGGCAGGCTACCCGAAGGCGGGCAGCGTGCCGCCCCGCAACCAGACGCAGCCCAAGCCCGGAGAGCCGCTCGAGGACGAGCCGGAAGAAGCGCCCGCTGCGCGCGGGCCTTACGCGCCGCGGCGCTGAGCCGACAGCTCGCGGGGCAGCGTGAACACCACGCGCTCCCGGATGCCTTCCAGGCTGTGCACGCTGCCCGCGCCCAGCGCCTTCAGCCGGGCGATGAGCTCGTTCACCAGGACTTCCGGCGCGGAGGCGCCCGCAGTGATGCCCACGCGCCGCTTGCCCGCGATCCATTCCGGGCGCAGGTCCTCGGCCCGATCCACCATGTAGGCCTGCGCCCCCATGTGCTCGGCCACCTCGCGCAGGCGGTTCGAGTTGGAGCTGTTCGGCGAGCCGACCACGATCACCACCTCGCACTGCGGCGCCATGAACTTCACCGCGTCCTGGCGGTTCTGGGTCGCATAGCAGATGTCGTCCTTCTTGGGCCCGCGGATGCGCGGAAAGCGGGCCTTGAGCGCGGCGATGATGGCCGCGGCGTCGTCGACCGACAGCGTGGTCTGCGTGACGTAGGAGAGCTTGCCCGAGCCCGGCTCGAGCCGCGCCCCGTCCGCCACCGTCTCGACCAGGTGCATGCCCCGGGTCGCCTGCCCCATGGTGCCCTCGGCTTCCGGGTGGCCGCGGTGGCCGATCATCACGATCTCGTGGCCCTCGCGCAGCATCTTGGCCACCTCGACGTGCACCTTGGTCACGAGGGGACAGGTGGCGTCGAACACCTTCAGCCCGCGGCGCTCGGCGTCGCTGCGCACCTCCTTCGACACGCCGTGCGCGCTGAAGATCACCGTGCTGCCGCGCGGCACCTCGTCCAGCTCCTCGACGAACACCGCGCCCTTGGCGCGCAGGTCCTCGACCACGAACTTGTTGTGGACGATCTCGTGGCGCACGTAGATCGGCGCGCCGTACTGCTCCA
>CAZJJC010000219.1:0-39903 GCA_964546195.1 uncultured Enterobacteriaceae bacterium
GGCGAGAAAGCGCTCGAGCGGCTGGTACACCGGCGAAGCCCTGCGAACGCGGTTGGCCACCACGGCGAGCCGGATGTTGCGGGCCCGCAGCCGGCCGTTCAGCAGCAGGTCGCGCACGAAGTTGGCGGTCGCATGAATGTCGATGGACGAGGGCTGTACCGGCACCAGGATGCAATGCGTCCTCGACAGCAGCTCCTGCAGCAGCAGTCCCGTGGCGCCGGCGGGGGCGTCGATGATCAGCTGGCGAACCTGCCCGGGCACGTGCATGCCGAGGCTGCGCAGGCCGGCCTTTTGCGGCGCACCATTGGCGCCATGGATCTTGGCGGCATGCGAAGCGCGCAGCCCCAGCCAGTTGAGCGAGGAGCCTTGCGCGTCGTAGTCCATGATCGCCGTCGGCACGCCGTTGACGGCAAAGTAACTGGCGAGGTTGGTGGCGACGGTGGTCTTGCCCGCCCCTCCCTTTGAGTTGATCACCAACGTGGCATTCGCTCTCATGCCCGCCGCTCCCCGCGGACTCGACTGAGCATCAGGGTACGAAAAACCCGCGGGTATGGCTGTTAACTAATGCCCGTCGGGGCCGGACACGGCCCGCAAATCGTAGTCAGGACAGTTCTTCAGGCGATTCCTGCTTCATGCGCCTGCTGATCGGCGTGATAGGACGAACGAACCATCGGCCCGATGGCGGCGTGCTTGAAGCCCAGGTTCTCGGCTTCGCCCTGGAAGAACCTGAAGGCATCCGGCTCGACGTAGCGCTCCACCGGCAGGTGATGCGGCGAGGGCTGCAGGTACTGCCCGATGGTCAGCATGTCGACGTCATTCGCCCGCAAGTCGCGCATCACCTGCACTATTTCCTCGTCCGATTCGCCCAGTCCCACCATCAGGCCGGACTTGGTCGGCAGCGCGGGATGAAGGCCTTTGAACTGCCGAAGAAGCTCGAGCGAGTGCGCGTAATCTCCGCCCGGGCGGGCCCTGCGGTACAGGCGCGGCACGGTCTCCAGGTTGTGGTTCATCACGTCGGGCGGCGCCGCGGCAAGGATTTCCAGCGCGCGCTCCATGCGGCCCCGGAAGTCCGGCACGAGGACCTCGAGCCTCGTTCCCGGAGAGGTTTTCCTGATTTCCGAGATGCAGTCGACGAAATGCCGGGCGCCGCCGTCCTTGAGGTCGTCGCGGTCGACGCTGGTGATCACGACATAGGACAGATTCAGCCTGCGTATCGTCTCGGCGAGGTGGCGCGGCTCCTCGGCGTCGGGGGCGAGCGGCCGGCCGTGCGCCACGTCGCAGAACGGGCAGCGCCGCGTGCAGATGTCGCCCAGGATCATGAAGGTCGCCGTGCCCTTGCCGAAGCACTCCGCGATGTTGGGGCAGGACGCCTCCTCGCACACCGTGTGCAGGCTCTGCGCCCGCAGGATGTCCTTGATCTCGTAGAAGCGCGAGTTGGGACTCGCGGCGCGCACGCGGATCCAGGGCGGCTTGGGCAGCGGCGCGCGCGGCACGATCCTAATGGTCTTGCGTGCGCCTTTTTCCTTAACCCCCGCTTCACGCATGGTCGAGCCTCTCGATAAAGTGCCTGGCCAGCCTGTCGCCGACCACGCAAGGATCATGCTGCATTCCGAGATCCCTCATCTGCGTCACGGCGAGGCCGGGATAGCCGCAGGGATCGATGGCGTGGAACGGCGAGAGGTCCATGTCGACGTTGAGCGCAAGCCCGTGGTAGGACCTGCCCTGGCGCACCCGGATTCCGAGCGCGGCGATCTTCGCGCCGTCGACGTACACGCCGGGCGCGCCGGGCCGGCGCTCGCCGCGTCCGCCGAGCAGATCGATCACCGCCTGCTCGAGCAGCGCGACGAACGGCTTCACCTGGATGCCGCGCCGCGCGAGGTCGACCAGCGCATAGAGCACCACCTGCCCCGGGCCGTGGTAGGTAATGTCGCCCCCGCGATCGCTCTTGATGAGCGCAATGCCGTTGGGCACGCCGGGATGGCTTGCCCCCTGGCCCAGGGTATAGGCGGGCGGATGCTCCAGCAGCCACAGCTCGTCGGGGGTCGCCTCGTTCCTCGAGGCAGTGAAGCCGCGCATAGCCTCCAGCGCGGCGGCGTAGTCGAGCCGGCCCAGCCTGCGGACAAGGACTTCCTCGAGCGAAATCATAGAACCATGACCACGGCCGGGTGGTCGCAGAGCTCGCGGTAGAGCGCGTCGAGCTGCTCGCGCGAGGTGGCGCGCACCACGCAGGTGATGCTCAAGTACTTGCCCTGGCGGCTGGGCCGCATCTCCACGGTGGCCGGATCGAAGTCGATGGCGTGCTTGAGCACGATGTCGGTGACGGTCTGGGCAAAGCCGCGCTCTTTCCTGCCCATCACCTTGATCGGAAAGTCGCAGGGGAAGGCTAGCGGCGATTCAGGCAGAGACCGCCTCGCGCTTTCCAGCGCGCATCACTTTCTGCCTGAACTCCTGGTAGAGCTGATACATGCGCGCAAAAACGGGGCCCGGGCGGCCGTCGCCGACGCTTGCGCCGTCGAGCGATACGACCGCCAGCACCTCCTTCGACGAGGAGGTGAGCCAGAGCTCATCCGCGGCGCGAACTTCCTTCTCCTCCACCTCCCTGAATTCGAGCGGCAGGCCGTTCGCCTGCGCCAGCTCGACCACCACGTCGTAGGTGATGCCGGGAAGGATCAGGTGGCTCTTCGCCGGCGTGAGGATCGAGCCGCGCTTCACCACGAACACGTTGGAGGCGGAAGCCTCGGTGAGCTTGCCGTCGCGAAACAGGATGGTCTCGGCAGCGGCCGCCTCGGCCGAAAGCTGGCGCAGGAGGCAGTTGCCGATAAGAGAAATCGACTTGATGTCGCAGCGCAGCCAGCGGTTGTCCTGCGCACTCAGCGCGGCGGCACCCTTCTCCACCAGCTCGGGCGGCGGCGTCACCAGCGGGTTGGACATCATGAACACCGTGGGCTCGGCGCCTTTGGGGAACGAATGGTCGCGCTTGGCGACGCCGCGCGTCACCTGCAAGTACAGCCCCTGGTCGTCGAACGGCTGCGCGTCGACCAGGCGGTAGAGGAGATCGCGCCATTGGGCGCGCGAATGCGGATTGCGGATTTTCACCTCGGCGAGGCTGCGCTCCAGGCGCCCCAGGTGCTCGTCGAGCCGGAAGGGCACGCGCGAATACACCGGGACGAGCTCGTAAACCCCGTCGCCGAAGATGAACCCGCGGTCGAGCACCGGGACTTTCGCCTCCTCGATGGGGAGGAAGCTGCCGTTCAGGTACACCATGCGCGCCCCGCTACTTGAGCCACAGCCGCAGTGTATCCCAGGCGCGCCCGAAGATGCCCGCCATGCCCACGGCTTCGAGCGCGACCAGCGGATACTCCGCCACCTGCTTGCCGTCGTAGCTGACGCGCAGCGTGCCCACGCGCTGGCCCTGCGCCACGGGCGCCACCAGCGGCTGCTGCGAAAGCAGCTCCGCCTTGAGCTTGTCCGCGTCGCCCTTGGGCACGGTCACGATGATGTCGCCCTGGAAGCCGGCGTTCACCTCGTCCGCCGCGCCCTTCCACACGTCGATCGCCTTCACCAGCTCGTTCCCCTTGTGCAGCTTGACGCTGTCGAAGAACTGGAATCCCCAGTTCAACAGCTTCTGCGATTCCTGCGCGCGAGTGGACTCGGAGGTGGAGCCCAGCAGCACCGAGAGCAGCCGCCGGCCGCCGCGGTTGGACGAAGCGATCAGGCAGTAGCCGGCCGCCTCGGTGCGGCCGGTCTTCACGCCGTCCACGCTCGGGTCCAGCCACAGCAGCCGGTTGCGGTTGGGCTGCGAGATGTTGTTGTAGCGGAACTCCTTCTGCGAGTAGTACTGCGCGTATTCGTCCGGGAAATCGCGCACGAGGGCCGCAGTGAGCAGGTAAAGATCCTGCGCCGTGGTGTGGTGCTTCGAGTCGGGCAGCCCGGTCGAGTTCACGTAGTGGGTGTTCTTCAGGCCGAGGCGCGCCGCCTCGCGGTTCATCATCTGGGCGAACACTTCCTCGCTGCCCGCGATCGCCTCCGCCAGAGCGATGCAGGCGTCGTTGCCCGACTGCACCACCATGCCGCGGACCAGCTCTTCGACCGTGACCGGCCGGCGCGGCTCGATGAACATGCGCGAGCCGGGCGCGCGCCATGCGCGCCCGGAGACGTTCACCTGCTGCCCGAGGGCGAGCCGCTTCTCGCGCAGCGCCTGGAACACGACGTACGCGGTCATGATCTTGGTAAGCGAGGCGGGCTCTATGCGCTCGTCGGGCTGGTGCGCGGCGAGCAGCTGCCCGCTCGACAGATCGCCGACCATCCAGGAGCGGCCGACCACGGTAGGCGGCTGCGGGGCGGCAGCCTGCGCGGCGGCGGCGAACAGACACAGGAGCGCGGCAAGAATTTTTTGCACTGGGAGCGCTGAAAAGAGTCGCATTATAAGGGCGCTGCTAACGCACTACGACCAGCGGCTTCAGGTTCAGTTGCGCCTCGATTCGCTGTGCGACCGAGCGCGCGTCGTCGCGCGAGCCGTAGGGCCCGACCTGCAGGCGCCACAGGTTGCCTGCGAGCAGCACCTGGGCCGCGTCCTTGAGCCAGGCGAGCTCCTGCGCCACGCGTGCACGCAGGCTTTCGGCGTTTTCGCGCGTGCTGAACGCCCCGAGCTGGACATACAGTGCCGCGGCCTGCTTCTGCGGCTCGCCCGGCAGGATGCTCTCCAGTTCCACCTCGGCGTGGCCCGCCTGGATGTAACCGAGCTTGAGCGCCGCCGCGTACGACAGGTCGATGACGCGGCCCGGATGGAAAGGACCGCGGTCGTTCACGCGCACCACCACGCTGCGGCCGCTGCCGACGTGCGTTACGCGCACATAGCTGGGGATCGGCAGCGTGGGATGCGCCGCCGTCATGGCGTACATGTCGTAGGTCTCGCCGCTCGCTGTTTTCTTGCCGTGGAAGCGCTTGCCGTACCAGCTCGCGAGGCCGCGCTGGCGAAACGGCTGCAGCCGCGCCAGCGGCTGGTAATCGCGGCCGAAAACGGTGTAGGGCCGGTTGGCATAGCGATGCAGCGGCTCGGCGCGCGGCACGGCGTCGGGCACCTGCGCCGCGTTCGCCGGCGGGTTCTCGTGCGGGCCGTCGTCCTTGTAATAGCCGCCTTTGCTGCGCGGCTCAGCCGGCGACGGCGCCTCGGGCGACGGCGCCTCGTAAGGCGGCGTGCTGGAGCAGCCCGCCAGGAGAAAGAGAAGAAATGCGAGGCGCTTCACGCTTCGTAGACCACGTTGCCCGCCACCACGGTGTAGCGCACGCGGCCCGCCACCTCGTAGCCCAGGAACGGCGTGTTCTTGCCCTGGCTTTTCAGCGTTTCGGCCGAGATCCGCAGCGGCGCTTCGGGATCGAAGATCGCGAGGTCGGCCGGCGCGCCGGGGGCGATGCGCCCGGAGGCGACGCCCAGGATGCGCGCCGGCTCGCAAGTGATGCGCGAGAGCGTCGCGGCGAGCGAGAGCTTTTGTGCCGCGCCCCACTTCAGCGCGAGCGGCAGCAGCAGCTCCAAGCCGGTGGCGCCCGGCTCGGCCTCGGCGAAGGGCAGGTGCTTGCCGTCCTCGTCGACCGGCGTGTGGTCGGACACCAGGCAGTCGATCGCGCCCTCCGCCAGGCCGCGCGCGAGCGCTTCGCGGTCGCGCGGGCTGCGCAGCGGAGGCTCCAGACGGCAATGCGGATCGAAATAGCCCAGATCCCTTTCGGTAAGGTGAATATGATGGATCGCCGCGTCGCAGGTGACCGGGAGCTTCTCGTGCCTTGCCCTGCGCATGAGCTCTACCGCGCCCGCGGTGGAAAGGCGGCAGACGTGCACCTGCGCGCCGGTGGCCCTCACCAGCTCGAGCAGCGTGGCGAGCGCGATGGTCTCGGCGAAGGGCGGAATGCCGGGCAGGCCCAGCCGCGTCGCCACTTCGCCGTCGTGCGCCACCCCGCCCTTGGCGAGCCAGGCGTCCTCGACGCGCAGCCAGACCCGGTAGCCGAAGGTCGCCGCGTATTGCAGCGCGCGCCACAGCACCTGCGTGTCGGCGAGCGGCACGTTCGCCTGCGAGAAGGCGACGCAGCCCGCGTCGGTGAGCTGGCCCATCTCGGTCAGCGCCTCGCCTTTCAGGTTCACCGTGAGCGCGCCGATCGGGTATACGCGCGCCCGCGCCAGCGCCTTGGCGCGCCGGCGCAGCATGTCCACCAGCCCCGGCTCGTCGAGCGGCGGATCGGTATCGGGCGGACAGGCGAGGCTGGTCACGCCGCCTGCGACCGCCGCGTCCATCTCGGATTCGAGCGTCGCCTTGTACTCCAGACCGGGCTCGCGCAGGCGCGCCGAGAGGTCGATGAAGCCGGGCGCCGCGACCAGGCCCCTGGCGTCGATGACGCGATCGGCTTTTTCCCTGAAGGGTTCCGAGATGCGTCCGTCGGACACGAAAACGTCGTCGAGCGCGTCCTTGCCGCTCGCCGGATCGACCACCCGAGCGTTCCTTATGTGGAGGCGCATCTGCCGTTGTGCTTCTTCGTCAATTTCCGGCCACGATGCTCATCACTGCCATGCGCACCGCGATGCCGAAGGTGACCTGGGGCAGGATCACCGAATGCGGGCCGTCGGCCACGGTGGAGTCGATTTCGACGCCGCGGTTCATCGGGCCGGGATGCATCACGATCGCGTCCTTGCGCGCGAGCGAGAGCTTGTCGCCGGTGAGGCCGTAATGCTTGAAGAATTCCTGCGCCGAAGGCAGCAGCGCGCCGCGCATGCGCTCGTTCTGCAGCCGCAGCATCACCACCACGTCGCAGTCCTTGAGCCCCGCGCGCATGTCGTGGAACACCCGCACGCCGAGCGCCTCGACCCCGGCGGGCAGCAGCGTCTGCGGGCCGATCACGCGCACCTCGGGGGCGCCCAGCGTCGTGAGCCCGTGGATCAGCGAGCGCGCCACGCGCGAGTGCAGCACGTCGCCCACGATGCCTATCGTGAGGCCCGTGAAATCCTTCTTGTAGTGGCGGATCGTGAACAGGTCGAGCAGCCCCTGGGTGGGATGGGCGTGGCGCCCGTCGCCGGCGTTCACCACGTGCTCGTGCGGCTTGACGTGGCGCGCGATGAGGAAAGGCGCGCCCGAGGACGCGTGCCGCACCACGAAGATGTCCGCCTGCATCGCCGAGAGGTTCGCCACGGTATCGAGCAGCGATTCGCCCTTGGTGGCCGACGAAACCGCGATGTTCAGGTTGATGACGTCCGCCGACAGCCGCTTGGCGGCGATCTCGAAGGTGGTGCGGGTGCGCGTCGAGGGCTCGAAGAACAGATTGAACACGCTCTTGCCCCGCAGCAGCGGCACCTTCTTCACCTCGCGCTCGGTGACGCCGACGAACGAGTCGGCGGTATCGAGAATCTGCAGCAGCACTTCGCGCGGCAGGCCCTCGATGGAAAGCAGGTGCTGCAGCTCGCCTTTGGAGTTGAGCTGCGGATTACGCTGCACGGGCGGGCTCGAGCGCCAGGGCGAGCTTGCCGTCTTCGCCGCGCTTCAGGCGCAGGCGCATCCCGGAGGGCACCTCCAGGCGCGCGCCGCAGTGCTGCGCGCAGATGGGCAGCTGCCGGCCGCCGCGGTCGGCCAGCACCACGAGCGAAATGCTCTCCGGGCGCCCGTAGTCGAACAGCTCGTTCATCGCCGCGCGCACCGTGCGGCCGGTGTACAGGACATCGTCGATCAGCAGCAGCTCGCGCCCGTTCACGTCGAACGGGATCTTGGTGCGCTTGGGGTCGTGGTGCAGCCCCTGCGCATGGTAGTCGTCACGATAGAAGGCGATGTCCATCAGGCCGAGCGGTTCGCGCACGCCGAGCCTCGCGTGCAGCCGCTCCGCCAGCCATGCGCCGCCGGTGTAGATGCCGATCATCGCGGTTTTCGCGCCGATGTGCGGCTCCAGCGCGCGCGCCAGCTCCTCGCAGATCTTCTCGGCGTCAGGCAGCTTCGGCAAAGTATTGCTCCAGGATGAGCTGCGCGGCGACCGAGTCTATTGCGGCTTTCCCGGCGCGGGTGCCGCGCAGCCGGGACTCGGCCTCGACCGACGAGAAGCGCTCGTCGATTCTCGCCACCGGAAGCTTGAAGCGCCGCTCCAGGCGCCGCGCGAAATCCTCCGCCTGGCGCGTCATCGCGTGCGCCTCGCCCTGCACCGAGGTGGGCCTGCCGACGACCAGCGCCGCCGGTCGCCACTGTTCCACCAGCTTTTCTATTTGAGAAAACTGCCCTACCGCGGGCAGCGGGTGCGCGCTGCGCAGCTCGGGCTCGCCGACCGCTACACCGATGCGCTTCAGACCAAAATCAAAGGCAAGAACGGTGCGCGCGGCCCGCTCAGGCATGTCCCGCTGCGTCCTGCAGCCTGGCGAAGTCCACGCCCAGCAACTCCATCGCGGCGGGCAGCCGCTCTTCGGCCGGCGTGTCGAAGATGATGCCGTCGCTCGCCTCGACGGTGAGCCACGCGTTCTGCGACAGCTCGTGCTCGAGCTGTCCGGGCGACCAGCCGGCATAGCCCAGCGTCACCAGGATCTGCTCCGGCCCCTCGCCGCGGCCGACCGCCTCCAGGATGTCCTTGGATGTGGTGAGGCCGATATGGCTGCCCACGCGCAGCGTCGATTGCCAGTTGCCCGCCGGCGAATGCAGCACGAAGCCGCGGTCGGTCTGTACCGGGCCGCCGAAATACACCGGCGCGCCGGCGTGCTCGTTGCCGCGCAGGGAAAGCTGCAGGCGCTCGAACAGCGCCTGCAAGGTCATGTCGATGGGGCGATTGACCACCAGGCCGAGCGCGCCCTGGTCGTTGTGCTCGCAGACATACGTCAGGGTCTTCGCAAAGTAAGGATCGGCCATGTTGGGCATGGCGATCAGGAAGTGATGCGTCAGATCGATCGAAGACATGCGGCCGCCCTGAAGTTTACTGCATGAAGGGGTGTTAGAGCCGCGCTTTCCCCGAAAGTTTAGATCTCGACCAGCTCGAAATCGTCTTTCCTGGCCCCGCATTCAGGGCAGGTCCAGTTCATCGGCACGTCGTCCCAGCGCGTGCCGGGCGCGATGCCCTCCTCCGGCAGCCCGGCGGCCTCGTCGTACACCCAGCCGCAGATGAGGCACATCCAGGTCTTGTACTGCACTTGGCTTTCGGTCATCGACGACGGAAAAAGCGCGGCGGGTAGAATGGCCATGAATATTAACGCATGTCTTCCTGTCCTCCGATCGTGCTCACCTTCGCCGCGAGCGATCCCACCGGCGGCGCCGGGCTGCAGGCCGATCTGCTGACCCTCGCCGGGATGGGATGCCACGCGCTGTCGGTGCTGACCGCGCTGACCGTACAGGACACCTGCGGCGTGGAAAGCATCCACCCGGTGGAGCCCGACCGTGTACGCGCGCAGGCCGAGCTCGTCCTCGCCGAGACGCGGGTAGCCGCGTTCAAGCTCGGCGTGCTGGGCTCCTCGGGGAACATCCGTGTCATCGCGGCGATCCTCGAGGACTATCCGGACGTGCCGGTGGTGCTCGATCCGGTGCTCGCTTCGGGACGCGGCGAGCCGTTGTCGGACGATGCGATGCTCGAAGCGCTGTGCGAGCAGCTCCTGCCCCAGTCGACCGTGGCGACGCCGAACAGCATCGAGGCGCGTCGCCTGGGCGGGGCACCGCGGCTTTTGGCCGCGGGCTGCGAGTACGTGCTGGTGACGGGCACGCACGAGCCCGGCGAGCAGGTGCTCAACCGCCTGTACGACCGCGGCGGCCTGGTGCGCGAGGACCGCTGGCCGCGCCTGCCCGGGAGCTACCACGGCTCGGGCTGCACGCTTGCTTCGGCCATTGCCGCGGCGCTCGCCAACGGCCTCGCCGTACCGGAGGCGGTGCGCGATGCCCAGGAATACACCTGGCAGGCGCTCGCGGCCGGCTTTCGCCCCGGCGCCGGCCAGCACATCCCCGACCGCTTCTTCTGGGCGCGCGAGGGCAGCAAGGCATGACGCTGCGCGGCCTCTACGCCGTTACGCCCGATCCCTCGGGCTTCGAGAAAATCGAGCAAGCCCTCGAGGGCGGCGTAGCGCTGCTTCAATACCGGCGCAAGCAGCGCGATGTCGCCGAAGCGCGCGAAATCGTGGCCCTCGGACACCGCTACGGCGTTCCGGTCATCGTCAACGACGACGTGGAGCTCGCGCTTGAAGTGGGCGCGGCCGGCGCGCACCTCGGGCGCGACGACGGCGATCTTGTCGCCGCGCGCGCGCGGCTCGGCAAAGGGATTCTGGGCGCGTCATGCTACGACGACCTCGAAATGGCGAAGGCCGCCGTCCGCGCCGGCGCCGATTACGTCGCTTTCGGCAGCGTGTTCGCCTCGCCCACCAAGCCGGCGGCGGTGCGCGCGCCCTTGAGCCTGTTTTCTTCGCATCTGGGCGTACCGCTGTGCGCGATCGGCGGCATTACGCTCGCCAATGCAAGGCAGCTCGTTGCCGCCGGGGCGGACCTGCTCGCGGTGATCACCGACCTTTTCGAGGCGCCGGACATTGCGCAACGCGCGGCCGAGTACCGCAGGCTCTTCGCATGAAAAACGAAGCCCTGTTCGAGCGCGCGCAGCGCCTGATCCCGGCGGGGGTCAACTCGCCGGTGCGGGCCTTCGGCGCGGTCGGCGGCACGCCGCCGTTCTTCGAGCGCGCCTCGGGCGCCCATCTGTGGGACGCCGAGGGCAGGCGCTACATCGACTACGTCGGTTCCTGGGGCCCCATGGTCGCCGGGCACACGCATCCCGCAGTGGTGCAGGCGGTGCACGAAGCCGCCTCGCGCGCGCTGTCCTTCGGCGCGCCGACGCAAGCCGAGGTGGAGCTCGCCGAGCTGCTGTGCCGCCTCGTGCCCTCGCTCGACATGGTGCGCCTCGTGTCCTCGGGCACCGAGGCGACGATGACGGCGATCCGGCTTGCGCGCGGCTTCACCGGGCGCGACCCGATCGTGAAGTTCGAGGGCTGCTACCACGGCCACGCCGATTCGCTGCTCGTCAAGGCCGGCTCGGGGGCACTCACCTTCGGTAATCCGAGCTCCGCCGGAGTGCCGGCCGACACGGCAGCACACACGCTGGTTGCGCATTTCAACGATTCCTCCCGGATAAAGGAGGTTTTCGAGAAACACGGAAACAGCATTGCCGCGGTGATCGTCGAGCCGGTCGCGGGCAACATGAATCTCGTGCTGCCGGCGCCGGGCTTCCTGGAGACGCTGCGCGAGGAGTGCACGAGGCACGGCGCGGTGCTGATCTTCGACGAGGTGATGACCGGCTTTCGCGTCGCGCGCGGCGGCGCGCAGGCGCGCTATGGCGTGCGCCCGGATCTCACCACGCTCGGCAAGGTGATCGGCGGCGGCCTGCCGGTCGGGGCGGTGGGCGGCCGGCGCGACATCATGCAGAAGATCGCGCCGCTCGGTCCGGTGTACCAGGCGGGCACGCTGTCGGGCAATCCCGTGGCGGTGGCGGCGGGGCTCGCGACATTGAAGCTTGTCCAACAGGACGGTTTTCAGGAACGCATTGAGGCGACGACGCGCGCGCTCGTGGACCGCCTTCAGGAAGAAGCCAACAGAGCAAACGTCGTATTCTCAGCGCAATCGATCGGCAGCCTGTTCGGCATTTACTTCCGCCAAGCGCCGCCGCGCGGCTTCGCCGAGGTGATGCAATGCGACCGCGAGCGCTTCAACCGCTTCTTCCACGAAATGCTCAAGCGCGGGATCTACCTGGCGCCGTCGGCGTACGAAGCGGGCTTCGTTTCGGCGGCGCACGGCGACAGCGAGATCGAGGAGACGGTGCAAGCAGCGCGCGCCGCGTTTGAAACAATGGCGTAACAGGAATGGTATGCAATTTGCGAGTGAGCGGCATGCAAATTCTGACCGAGAGCAGCGCGTGGCGCTGTTCGACTATGCGCTCAAACAAGGAAGAGCGTTGCTAGGCCGAGAAAGATGAGGAAGCCGCCCGAGTCGGTCACCGCCGTGATCAGCACCGAGGAGCCGAGCGCGGGGTCCCTGCCGAAGCGCGCGCGCCCCCACGGAATGGCCACGCCCATCATGGCGGCGAGGACGAAATTGAGCATCATGGCGAGCGCCATGACGCCGCCGAGGGCGACGCTGCCGTAGAACGCATAGGCCATCGCGCCGAGCAGCGTGCCCCAGACCGCGCCGTTGAGGAGCGCGACGCCGATTTCCTTGCCCAGCAGCCTGACCCAGTAGCCGCCGTGGATCTGCCCGAGCGCGAGCGCGCGCACGATCATCGTGACCGTCTGGTTGCCGGAGTTGCCGCCGATGCCGGCCACGATCGGCATCAGCGCCGCAAGCGCCACCAGCTGCACGATCGAATCCTCGAACGCGCCGATCACGCGTGAGGCGATGAACGCGGTGACCAGGTTCAGCGCGAGCCAGGCCCAGCGGTTCTTGAAGCTGTCGAGCACCGGCGCGAACACGTCCTCCTCGTGCTGCAGGCCGGCTTCGGCGAGGCGCGATTCGGCGCTCCTCTGGCGGATGTAGTCCACCACCGCGTCGACGGTGAGCCGGCCCATCAGCCGGCCGTGCGCATCGACCACCGGCGCCGACACGAGGTCGTAGCGCTCGAAGGCGCTGGCCGCGTCCTCGGCGCTGTCGTGCGGCTCGAGCTTCACGCTTTCAGGCACCATGACGCGCCCGACGGGCAGGTCGAGCCCGGATACGATGAGGCGCGCGAGCGGCAACGCGCCTTTCAGCCGCTGCTCGTGGTCCACCACGAACAGCTGGTCGGTATGGTCGGGCAGCTCGTCCAGGCGGCGCAGGTAGCGCGTCGCCGCCTCGAGCGTCACGTCCTCGCGCACCGCGACATGGTCGAAATCCATGAGCGCGCCCACCGAGCCCTCGGGATACGACAGCGCCGCGCGCAGCCGCTCGCGCTCCTCGGGGGGCCGCGACTGCACCACCTCCTCGATGACGCTCGGCGGCAGGTCCGGCGCGATGTCGGCAAGCTCGTCGGCCTCGAGCGTTTCCACGGCCGCGACCAGCTCGGCCGAATCCATGCTGGCGATGAGCGATTCGCGCACCGCGTCGCTGACCTCGAGCAGGATCTCGCCGTCGCGATCGGCTTTCACCAGGTCCCATACCGCCAGGCGCTGCTCGAGCGGCAGCGCCTCGAGGATGTAGGCGATATCGGCTGCGTGCAGCCGGTCGAGCTTGCCGCGCAGCTCCCCCGGCGGGCGGCTCTCGTGCAGCAGCGCCTGCACCTCGGCAAGGTGGTGCTGCAGGTCCTCGAGCTCGAGGCGCTCCTGCATCAGGGAATCTGCACCGCGGACATGCGCGCGAGGATGGTGCCCGTGCGCGCGTCGAGGTACGCGGTGGGGCGGCCGCGCTCGTAGCGCCGCGGGCTGGGCAGGATGGCGGCGAGCCACGCCGCCTGCTCGGACGACAGCGCCGCGGCCGAGACGCCGAAATGGTGGCGCGCCGCCGCCTCGGCGCCGAACACGCCCTCGCCCCACTCGGCGAAGTTCAGGTACAGCTCGAGGATGCGCCGCTTCGACATGGTGGTTTCGAGCATCCAGGTGATGAGCGCTTCCTGGCCCTTGCGCAGCCACGAGCGGCTGCCCGACAGGAATAGGTTCTTCGCCAGCTGCTGGCTGATGGTCGAGGCGCCGGCGACGATTCTGCCGCGCCGCTCGTTGCGCGCCATGGCCTGCTGGATCGCCTCCCAGTCGAATCCCTCGTGGTCGAGAAAGCGCGCGTCCTCCGCGGCGACCACCGCGCGCTTCAGGTGCGCCGAGATGCGCGCATAGGGCACCCAGTGGTGCCTCAGCCTTGCCGACGGTTTTTTCTCCCGCAGCGCTTCCAGCCGGCGGTCCATGAACGACGAAGTGACCGGCTCGAAGTGGTTCCAGTACAGCACCTGGCTGAAGAACCACAGCTGCACCGCGATGACCGCCAGCACCAGCGTGCCGAGCGCGAAGCAGAACAGCTTCCAGGCGAAGACTACGCCGCCGAAGCGCTTGCGCCGCACGCAGCCGTTCCAGCGGACCGGTCGCGCATCAGCGGCGCGCTTCAGTCCAGATCTTGTCGCCCTGGCCGAAAAACCAGGTGCGCGTGATGACCAAGAGGTCGGTGTCGCGCCGGATGCTCGGCGGAAACGCCGCGAACGGCGTTGCCATGCGCACGATCTTGAAGGCCGCCGCGTCGAGCACCTTGAGGCCGGAGGAGCGGTCGAGCTCGATCGACTCCACCGTGCCGTCCGGCCGGATGGTGACGGTCAGTCGCAGGCTGCCGTAGTGCTTGCCACGCGCCTGCGCCGGGTAGTTGAGGGTGCCCACGCGCTCGATCTTGACGCGCCAGTCCTCCTCGTACTGTGCGAAGCGGTACTCGGCCGCGCGCGCGCCGATGAATTTCTTGCGCGGGCGCTTCTGGTACTGCTCGGTCTGGCGGTCGATCTGCGCCTGCAGGCGCATCGCCGCGAGCGACAGGTCGGCCAGGTCGCGCCCGCTCGGCCGCGCCACGACCTCCTCGGCGGGCGTGCTGCGCGGCTTTTCCTCCGGCACGCGGCGCTTGGACTCGCGCGCCTGCGCAAGCAGCTGCCGCTGCTGCGCCTCGAGCTGCTGCACGCGGCGCTGCGCCTGGGCGAGATCCTTTCCCGGCTTGCGCGGCTCGCTGACCGGCAGCGGTGTCTTGGCGCGCCGGTTCTCGTCGACGTTGCCGCCGCGGTCGAGATTGGACTGTGCGAGCACGTCGGCGCGCACCGGCCGCTCGCGCGTCCTGGCATTGACCAGCACGACTTCCAGGGGCTCGTTGGCCGTCCTCGCGCGCGGGTCGGGCATCCTGAAATGCACCGCCATCAGCGCCGCGTGCAGCGCGATCGACAGCCCGAGCGCAGCGCCCAAGACCCGATGCTGGCTGGACAACATTAAGTGCATTCCCACGTTAAGTGCATTCTCACGTCCGCACTACAAGTCTTTCATATTCTAGGCTTTTTCGACAAGGTCGGTTGCTGCATTGCCGCTGCCGCCCGGGGCCAGCGTCTCGCGGTACACCGCCCGCAGCGTGCGCTCCAGGAAGTCGATTTCCGCTATTTCCAGCCGCACCCGCGTCCCGGGCTCGAGCTCGGGCAACGCGCCCACGCGGGTCACCAGCGGGAAGCCCTCCGCCCGCACCAGGTTCTCCCTCAGCACTACCGCCTCGAACCTGCGAAGGCCCTCTTGCTGCAGCCAGCGCAGCACCCAGTACGTCTCCATGGCACGCTGATGCTCGTCGTAGCGCGCATAGGTCACCTCGAAGGCGCCCAGGGCGGCGAGCAGCGCGTCCGAATTGCGCCCGAACGGCGGGCGCTGGCCGTTGACCGCGGCGATGAGCTGCCACTGGTTCACGAGGTCGACATAGCGCCGCAGCGGCGAGCTCAGCCAGGCGTAGCCCGACACGCCCAGGCCCTCGTGCGGCTCCGGGTGCACGCTGAGCCGCACCTTCCCCGTGGATTGCACGCGATAGATTCCCGCCACGTCGCGCTCGGCCAGCAAGGCGCCCCACGAGGTGTTCGCGAGGATCATCAGCTCCGACACCAGCTTGTCGAGCGGCGCGCCGCGCTTTCTCGGCACGATGCGCACCCGGCCGTGCTCGACGTGGAAGCTGTAGTCGAAGGTCATGGCACCGGCGCTGGGACGGCCGCGCGCCGCCTCCAGCGCCATGGCCACGCGCCAGAGCGTCCTGAGGTCTTCCTCATGCGGCAGGCCCGCCTGGCTGCCCTGCTCGAACGCCTCATTGAGCACGTCGTACTGCACGTGCCGCAGATTGGCGGCAATCGCCACGCGCTCCAGCCGCGTATGCCGCCCCTGCAATCTGCCGTCTTTCACGTCGAAATAGAGCGACACCGCGGCTCGCTCGCCGCCGTGCTCGAGCGAGAAGCGCTCGATCACGTCCTCGGGCAGCATGGTGAATTTGCGCCCGGGCATGTAGGCGGTGGAAAGCCGCTCGCGCGCAATCGCGTCCAGGGTCGAGCCCGGCGCGATGCCCAGCGCGGGGGCCGCGATGTGGATGCCGATGCGCACCAGCCCGTCGGCGCCCTGCCGCACCGAGAACGCGTCGTCGATCTCGCTGGTGCCGACGTCGTCCAGGCTGAAGGCCGGCGCTTCCGCCAGCGGCAGGCCGGCCTGCGGCGCCGGCACTTCGTGGGGCGCAAATCCGGTGCCGCGCGGAAAGAACTCGTGCACGAAGCGCCCCAGGTGATACTCGTGCGCATCGGGCAGCAGTCCGCAGCGCTCGAACAGGCGCGCCGGCGTCAGCCCGGTCTGGCGGCAGGCCTGCTCGAAGGCTTTGGCCTGCGGCTTGTTGCGGTCGGGCTCGTACAGCAGCTCGTCGCGCAGCGCCGCGACCTCCGGCGGGCACTCGAAGTTCGTCAGCCGCAGCGTCCAGCCCTCGATCGTCTCCTGCAAACGCTTTTTCTTCTCGATGCTGGCGAGCGCGAGGTTGAGCGTCTCCTCGGGCGCCGCCTGGAAGCGGCCCTTGCCGCGGCGGTAGAAGTACATCGGCGCGGAATGCAGCTTGAGCAGCACCCCCGCCGCCTCCACCGCGTTGGGCTCGCGCCCGACATAGTCCTGCGCCAGGTCCTGAAAGCCGAATTCGCGCTTGCTGCTGCACGCCCACAGGAAGCCCACGTCGAGCCCGCCGGCGAATTTTTGCGCTTCGGCGAGCAGCTCCGCGCCGCCGGGCCGCTCGAACGAAAGCAGCACGCTGGACGCCTTGACCTTGGAACGGCGCCCATGCGGGCTTTCGACCTGGAACGAGGCCGGCGCCTGCGCAAGGACCGTCCCGACCTTCAGGTCGCCTTCTTCTTCATACAGCAGTTGCACGGCAGAACTCGAGGATGCGGGGCAGGTGCCGCGGAAAGCTCTGCAGGCTGTGGTCGCCGCCTTGCACCACGACCTGTGCGGCGCCGGCATAGCGCTCCACCGCCTTGCGGTAATCGAGCACCTCGTCGCCGGTTTCGACGAGCAGGAGGTAGCGCTGCGGCGTGATGCGCGGCACGTAGAGGTTCTGCCATTCGCCCAGGTGGGCCTCGGTCAGCTCGTACGGCTCGCCGGTGTGCAGGTTCTTCTGCGGGCCGAGATAGGCGCGCAGGCCGACATGCGGCTCGATCGCCGGGTTGATGAGCACCGCCCGGGCGCCGTGCTTTTCGGCGAGATAGGTCGCATAGAAGCCGCCGAGCGAAGAACCGATGTAGCAGGTCTTGCCGTTCACTTGCAACTGCTCGACTTCCCTCATGGCCTCTTTTGCCAGGGGCGGCAGCGCCGGGCAGGCGTACCGGTCCGCGAGGCCCTGCTCGGCCATGTATTTCGCCATCAGCTGCGCTTTGTGCGATTGCGGCGAGGAGTTGAAGCCGTGGAGGTACACAATCACGCCGCCCTGCTCCGTTTCAGCCTGTCGAGGAGCTTCTCGTGGATGCTGCCGAAGCCGCCGTTGGACATGACGAGCACATGGTCGCCCGCCTTCGCCTCCGCGATCACCGCGGCGATCAGCCTGTCCAGTTCGTCCTCGCAGCGGGCGCGTGGGCCCAGGGGCGCGAATACCGCGGCGGCGTCCCAGCCCAGGCCTGCGCTGTAAACATAGATGCGGTCCGCGGCGGCCAGGCTGGGCGGCAGGTCATCCTTCATGAGGCCGCGCTTCATGGTGTTCGAGCGCGGCTCGAGCACGGCGAGGATGCGGCCGCGACCGACGCGCTGGCGCAGGCCTTCGACGGTGGTGCGGATGGCCGTCGGGTGATGCGCGAAGTCGTCGTAAACCGTTACGCCGCGAGCGTTGCCGCGCACCTGCATGCGCCGGCGCACGCCCGAATACGCCGCTAGGTGTTCAATCGCCTCGGCCGGCTCTACCCCCGCGTGCCGCGCGGCGGCCACGGCGGCAAGCGCATTCATGCGGTTGTGCTCGCCCAGCTGGTCCCAGCGCACGCGGCCCACCGCCTTGCCCTGCCATGCGATCTCGAAGCTGCCATCGGCGTGCGCGCCTCCGGCTTGCCACGCGCCCGGAACGCCGAATGCCTCCAGGGGCGACCAGACTCCTTGGGTGAGTACCCGCTTCAATGCTTCATCGGCGCCATTGACCACGATCCGGCCGGTGCGCGGCACCGTTCGCACGAAGTGGTGGAATTGGCGTTCGATCGCTGCAAGATCTTCGAAGATGTCGGCATGATCGAGCTCCAGGTTATTCAGAATTGCCGTCCGCGGCCGGTAATGAACGAACTTGGACCGCTTATCGAAGAAAGCGGTGTCGTACTCGTCGGCCTCGATGACGAAGAGCGGCGATCCGGTGTGCCTCGCCGAGACCGGGAAATCCATCGGCACGCCGCCGATGAGGAAGCCCGGCGCGCGCCCGGCGCGCTCGAGAATCCAGGCGAGCATGGCCGACGTGGTGGTCTTGCCATGCGTGCCGGCCACGGCAAGCACATGCTTGCCTGCGAGCACATGCTCCGACAGCCACTGGGGTCCCGACACGTAGCGCTCGCCGTGGTCGAGGATGGCCTCCATCAGGGGATTGCCGCGCATGACCACGTTGCCCACCACCCAGACGTCGGGCCGGATGACGAGCTGCTGCTCGCCGAAGCCCTCGGTGAGCTCGATGCCGAGCGAGCGTAGCTGGTCGCTCATCGGCGGATAGACGTTCGCGTCGCAGCCGGTGACGCGGTAGCCGGCCGCCTTTGCGATGGCCGCGATGCCGCCCATGAAAGTGCCGCAGATGCCGAGGATGTGGAGGTGTGCGCTCATGGATGGCCGCAGCCAAGGGCGGGATTCTATGCGACCTGGCTGCGCTATATTCCGCGTTCAGCGAGCCACGGAATGAGCCGCAAAACCAACCGGCAGACCGGTACGAGGGCGCGCATCGCCGCTGCGGCCGCGCGCCTGATGGCGGAGGACGGAATCGACGATTTCGCCCTGGCCAAGCGAAAGGCCGCGAAGCAGCTTGGCGCCACCGACGCGCAGGCGCTCCCGGGAAACGACGAGATCGAAGAGGAGTTGCGCGAGTACCTTGCGCTGTACCAGGCGGACGAGCACCCGCAGCGCATCGCCGAGCTGCGCGGCATCGCGCTCGACGCCATGCGGGCGCTGGAGCGCTTCAACCCCTATCTGACCGGCCCGGTGCTGAAAGGCATCGCCGGCCCCTACGTCGAGATCGAGCTGCAGCTTTTTCCCGACAGCGTGAAGGAGGTGGAGATATTCCTGCTGGACCGCAACCTCAGCTACGACACCCGCGAGACCCGGCGCTATGCCGGGGGCCGCGCCCACGCGGTCAGCGTGCTGTCGCTCACGTGGGGCGGCGCGCCGCTCAGGCTGTCCATCTTCGACCAGCGCGACGAGCGCGTCGCGCTCAAGACCTCTCAAGCAGGACGGGTCATGGACCGCGCCGGCATCGCCGAAGTGGGGGCGCTGGTGCGCGATGAACCCGGGCCGGCGTGAAACGCTGATCCTCGGCGGCGTGGCTGTGGGCGCCGCTGCGATCGGCGGCGTAGTGGGCGCTTTGGCCCTCCAGTCGCAAAGCGGGATCGCCGAGCTGCTGGGCAGATCCTTCGTCGACCTCTCCGGGGTGTCGCACCGGCTGCTCGATTGGCAGGGCAAGGCATTGCTGTGCAATTTCTGGGCGACTTGGTGCGCTCCGTGCCGGGAAGAGATCCCTCTGCTAAACGCCGCCCAGCAAAAACATGGAGTTAAAAGTCTCCAAGTGGTCGGCATCGCCATCGATAATGCCACTAACGTCTCCGAATTCGCCAAATCGACTAATATCGGCTATCCGATCCTGCTAGCCGACGCCACGGCCATAGAAGTCATGCGCCGCCTGGGCAACCGCGGCGGCGGCCTGCCCTTCACCGTGGCGCTGGACCGCTATGGAAGGCTGGTGGAGCGCAAGCTCGGGGCCTATGCCGCGACCGAACTGGCCGCCACAATTGAACGCTTGTTGCAGTAAAATGCAGGCTTCTGCGGCGAAAACATGGCAAAAACCAAGAATGCTGCAAACCGGGTAGGCGGGCTCTGATGGACCTGCGCAAGCTGAAGAAGCTCATCGACCTGGTGCAGGAGTCCGGCATCGCCGAGCTCGAGATCACCGAGGGCGAGGAAAAGGTCAGGATCGTGAAGGGCGGCGGGGTCAGCGTATCGAGCGCGGCCGGCGCGCCGCCGCACCCCGTGGAAGCGCGGCCGGCCGCAGCGGCCGCCGCCGCGCCGGTCGAGCCGCCGCCGGGCCAGGAGGGCCCGGTCGTCAAGGCGCCCATGGTCGGCACCTTCTACCGCTCGCCGTCGCCGGACGCCAAGCCTTTCGTCGAGGTCGGTCAGACGGTGAAGGAGGGCGACACGATCTGCATCATCGAGGCGATGAAGCTCATGAACGAGATCGAGGCCGACGCATCCGGCGTGGTGAAGGCCATCCTGGTCGAGAACGGCCAGCCGGTCGAATACGGCCAGCCGCTTTTCCTCCTCGGCTGAATGTTCGGCAAGATCCTGATCGCCAACCGCGGCGAGATCGCGCTGCGCATCCAGCGCGCCTGCCGCGAGATGGGCATCCGCACGGTGGTGGTGCATTCCGAGGCAGACACCGAGGCGAAGTACGTCAAGCTGGCCGACGAATCCGTGTGCATCGGCCCGCCGCCGGCGGCGGCGAGCTACCTGAACATTCCGGCGATCATCAGCGCTGCGGAGGTGACCGACGCCGAAGCCATCCATCCGGGATACGGCTTTCTTTCCGAGAATGCCGATTTCGCCGAAAAGGTGGAGCGCTCCGGGTTCGCCTTCATCGGCCCGCGGCCGGAGAACATCCGCCTGATGGGCGACAAGGTGAGCGCCAAGCAGGCGATGACCAAGGCGGGGGTGCCCTGCGTGCCCGGCTCGGAGGGCGCGCTGCCCGACGACCCGAAGGAGGTAGTGCGCATCGCGCGCAAGGTCGGCTATCCGGTGATCATCAAGGCCTCCGGCGGCGGCGGCGGGCGCGGCATGCGCGTGGTGCATACCGAAGCGGCGCTGCTGAACGCCGTCAACATGACCCGCGCCGAGGCGCAGGCGGCGTTCGCCAATCCAGTGGTGTACCTCGAGCGCTACCTCGAGCAGCCGCGCCATATCGAGATCCAGGTGCTGGCCGATGCGCACAAGAACGCGGTCTTCCTCGGCGAGCGCGACTGCTCGCTGCAGCGCCGCCACCAGAAAGTGATCGAAGAGGCGCCGGCCCCCGACCTGCCAGCCAAGGTGCGCGACAAGATCGGCGAGCGCTGCGTCGACGCCTGCCGCAGGATCGGCTACCGCGGCGCGGGCACTTTCGAGTTCCTGTTCGAGGGCGGCGAATTTTTCTTCATCGAAATGAACACCCGGGTGCAGGTCGAGCACCCGGTGACCGAGATGATCACCGGCATAGACATCGTGCAGGAACAGATCCATATCGCCGCGGGCGAGAAGCTGCGCTTCCGGCAGAAGGACATCCAGATGCGCGGCCACGCCATGGAATGCCGCATCAACGCCGAGGATCCGTACCGCTTCACGCCTTCGCCGGGCAAGATCACCTCCTACCATCCGCCGGGGGGGCCCGGCATCCGCGTGGACTCGCACGTGTACCAGGGCTACACCGTGCCGCCGAACTACGACTCGATGGTCGGCAAGGTGATCGCCTACGGCGCGACCCGCGAGCAGGCGATGAGCCGCATGCGCATCGCGCTGTCCGAGATGGTGGTGGAGGGCATCCAGACCAACATCCCGCTGCACCGGGAGCTGCTGAACGACACGGGTTTCATGCGCGGCGCCGTTTCGATCCATTACCTCGAGCAGAAGCTGGCCCAGGAGCAGAAGAAAAAGAAGTAATGCCGTGGCTCGAACTCTCGCTCGAGCTGGACCCCGCGGCCGCGGAGGCATTCAGCGAGGCGCTGCTCGAGGCAGGCGCGGCTTCGGTGTCGCTGGACAATCTGGGCGCCGCCCGGCATGCGCTGCGTGCGCTGCTTTCCAGTGGCAGCAACCCGCGGCAGGTCGTCGCGGCGGCGACCGCGCTGGCCGGGCTCGGGGCGGCTCCCGCATTCTCCATGATCGAGATTGCCGATGAGGACTGGGTGCGCAACAGCCAGGCGCAATTCGCCCCCTCCGAGATCGGCGCGCGCCTGTGGATCGGGGCGACGTGGCACCGGGCGCCTGCCGGCCGCGTCGCAGTGCGAATCGATCCGGGCCTCGCCTTCGGCACCGGGACGCATCCAACGACCCGATTGGTGCTGCTCTTTCTGGAACGATCCATTCGCGGAGGCGAGCGCGTCCTCGATTACGGCTGCGGCTCCGGTATATTGGCGATCGCCGCCGCCAAGCTCGGCGCGGTGCGCATCGACGGCGTCGACCTGGATCCCCAGGCGGTGGCAGTCGCCGCGGCCAACGCGCGCGCGAACCGCGTCGTCTTGCATGCGGCGCTACCGGAGGCGCTCCCCACGGCGAGCTACGACATCGTGGTGTCCAACATCCTTGCCCAGCCGCTGATCGTCCTTGCGCCCCTGCTCGCCGCGCGCGCCGCGCCGCGCGGCCGCCTCGCGCTTTCGGGCATCCTGGAGCCGCAGGCCGCCGAGGTCCTCGCGGCCTACCTTCCGTGGTTTGAGATCCAGATCGATCAAACCGAGGACGGCTGGGCCCTGCTCGCCGGGATGCGCAGATGAGCCTCATCACCCGCTGTCCGAGCTGCGCAACCGCGTTTCGCGTGCTGCCCGGCCAGCTGTCGGCGAGCGCGGGCCGCGTGCGCTGCGGCAAATGCGGCACGGTGTTCGACGGGATTGCCGCGCTGGTGGAGGAGGGCAACGCGCCGCCGCTGCTGTCCGGGCCCTCGCCGCAACTCGGCCTGTTCGATCCCTCGCGCAAGCCGGTGCCGGGCGAGCCGCGCGACAGGGACGAGCCGCTGCCGGCGTTCATGGCCGAGGGCCTGCGGCCGCCCAGGCGCGGCCTGTGGTGGACCCTTGCGCTGCTCGCGGCGCTCGCGCTGGCGGCGCAGGCGGCGTATCACTTGCGCTCCGAGATCGCCGCCGGCGTGCCGGCCGCGCGCCCTGCGCTGGACGAGGCTTGCCGGCTGCTCGGCTGCGAAGTGCCGCTGCCCCGCCAGCTCAAGCTGCTGAGCATCGACTCCTACGAGGTGCGGGCCGATCCGCGGCGCGACGGCGTCATCGTGCTGAACGCCGTGATCCGCAACCGGGCGCCCTTTGCCCAGGCCTATCCGGCGCTGCAGTTCGCTCTCACCGACGACTCGGGCCGCGATCTTGTGAGCCGCGTGCTTTCGCCGCGCGAGTACCTGGAAGCCGCCAAGGCCGACGGCCTGATCGGCAAGGGCATCGACGCGAGCGGCGACGCGTCGCTCACGGTTTACCTCGAAACCGGCCGCACCCGCGCCAGCGGCTACCGCCTGGAGCTTTTCTATCCCACATGAGCATCCTCGTCACCGGCTCCATCGCCTACGACACGATCATGGTGTTCCCCGACCGCTTCAGGAACCACCTGCTGCCCGACCAGCTGCACATCCTCAATGTGTGCTTCCTTACCCCCGAGATGCGGCGCGAGTACGGCGGCACCGCCGGAAACATCGCGTACAACCTGCGCCTGCTCGGCGAGGCTCCGTTGGTCATGGCAACGGTGGGCGAGGACAGCGATGCCTATCTCACGCGCTTTGCCAGGCTGGGCATCGGCACCGGGCACTTGAAGCGCATACCGGGCCAGTTCACCGCCCAGGGCTTCATCACCACCGACCTGGACAACAACCAGATCACCAACTTCCATCCCGGCGCGATGAACTACTCGCACCAGAACCATGTCACGCCCAGCCTCGGCGCGCGCCTCGCCATCATCGGGCCCGACGGCAAGCAGGGCATGCAGCAGCACGCGCGCGAATGCGCCGAGCTGGGCGTGCCCTTCCTGTTCGACCCGGGCCAGGGGCTGCCCATGTTCTCGGGCGACGAGCTGGGCGAGTTGCTGCGGCTTGCCGACTATGTCGCCGTGAACGACTACGAGGGCAAGCTGCTCGAGGAGAAGACCGGCCGCAAGCTCCTGGACATCGCGCGCGACGTCAAAGCGCTCGTCTACACCCAGGGGGCGCGCGGCTCGATCATCTTTGCCGGCGGTCAACGCCACGACATCCCGAGCGTTCAAGCCGACGGCGTGGTCGACCCCACCGGCTGCGGCGACGCCTACCGCGCCGGGCTGCTGTACGGGATCTCGCACAGATGGGACTGGCCGTCCACGGGTAAACTCGGGTCCGTGATGGGCGCGATCAAGATCGCGCAGCGGGGAGGGCAGAACCACGCCCTGCCCGAAGAAGAAATACAGGCGCGCTTCAAGCGCGCTTTCGGCTACTCGCCGTGGAAAGGATGAGCTCATGAACCGCACAGCACTCGTCGCCGCCATCGCCCTGTCGGCAACGCTGGCCGGCTGTGCCAGCTCCAGATCGGGCGATGTCTACTCCCGCGAGGAGGCCCTGCGCGAGCAAAGCGTGCGTCTGGCCACCGTCGAGTCGGTGAGGCCGGTCACGATCCAGGGCACGCGCTCGGGCATCGGCGCGGCAGCCGGCGGCATCGTCGGCGGCGTCGCGGGCAGCGGCGTCGGGCACGGCAAGGGCGCGACGATCGCCGGGGTGCTGGGCGCGGTCGGCGGCGGGGTAGCCGGGCAGGCGCTCGAGGAAGGCACGACTCGCAGGAGCGGCGTGGAGATCACCGTGCGGCTGCAAAACGGCGAGCTGCGCGCGATCGTGCAGGAGGAAACCGACAAGTTCACCCCCGGCCAGCGCGTGCGCCTGCTGACTTCCGGCGGGGTTACGCGAGTTTCGCCCTGATCTTCTCCGCGTACTCGGCCAGCTTTTCGCGCGGCGGATTCTTCACCGGCCAGCTGAGCTCCATGCCGTCGCGCTCGTGCCGCGGCACCAAGTGGACATGGAAGTGGAACACCGTCTGGCCCGCCGCGCTGCCGTTGGCCTGATACACCGATAACCCCTGCGGCGAGAACGCGTCGCGGATGGCGCGCGCAACGCGCGTCGCTGCCCGGAACACCCCTGCGGCCTGCGCATCATCCAGCGCATAGATGTTTTCGGCGTGCCGCTTCACCGCCACCAGCACGTGGCCGGGATTCACCTGGCCGATGTCCATGAAGGCGAGCGTGTGCTCGTCTTCGTGCACCAGCGCAGCCGGGATCTGCTTCGCCACGATCTTGCAGAACACGCAGTGATCCATCATTCACCCCCGGCAGCCTGGTAACCCGCGCATGGTACTTGGAACAGGGCCCGGTCCTCGAGCCGCATCGCGGTAAGCTTGCCCCCCCACACGCAGCCGCTATCCAGCGCCGCCAGCTTGTCCTTCGTCTTGGGCCCCAGGGCGGACCAATGGCCGCACACGATGGTTTGCGAATCTTCCTTTCGAAGATCAAACCAAGCCGAATAACCCGGCGGCGGCGTCGTGCCCTTGGCGCGGAAATCCATCCTGCCCTCCGGCGTGCAAAAGCGCAGCCGCGTCATCGCATTCACGATGACCCGCAGCCGGTCCCAGCCGGCGAGCGAATCGCTCCACTGGTCCGGCAGGCTGCCGTACATGTTCTTCAGGAACTCCCGGTAGTTCGATGCCGCCAGGGCAGCCTCGATTTCATTCCCCAAGGAAAACGCCTGCTTGATGCTCCATTGCGGCAACAGCCCGGCGTGCACCATGGCGTAGCCGCCCTCGACGTGCATCATCGGCCGCGTGCGCAGCCAGTCGACCAGCGCTTTGGCGTCCGGCGCGCCAAGCACGTCGAGGAAGGTATCGTCCTTGCGCGGGCGCTCGAAGCCTTCGTGCTGCGTCACCAGGTGCAGGTCGTGGTTGCCCAGGACGACAACCGCCTCGTCCCCCAGCTCTTTAATGAAACGCAGCACCTCCAGCGACTTCGGGCCGCGGTTGACGAGGTCGCCGACGAACCACAACCGGTCTCCTTGTTTATGCTTGAACTGCGAAAGCAACTGCCGCAGCTCGTCGAAACACCCCTGCACATCCCCGATTGCGTAAGTAGGCATCCACTTCCACTCTAGAAGCTGGCGTCGAGACGGCGATACTGTATCGCTTCGGCGATGTGCTCCCCGGTGATGGAGGTCTTTTCCGCCAGGTCGGCGATGGTACGGGCCACGCGCAGCACCCGGTGATAGGCACGCGCCGACAGGAGCAGCCGGGCGAGCGCATGGCGCAGCAGCTGGTCGCCCTGGCGGTCGGTGCCGCAGTGGCGGTCGATTTCCCGCGTACCGAGCAGGGCATTCGGCTTGCCCTGTCTTGAGAGCTGCGCTTCCCGCGAGCGCTGCACGCGGCCGCGAATGGCATCGGAGGGCTCGCCCGCCACCGGAGCGACCAGCTCGGCTTCGCGCGGCGCGGGCACCTCCAGCTTGATGTCGATGCGGTCGGCGAGCGGGCCCGAAATGCGGCCGCGATAGCGCGCGATGCGCTCGGGCGTGCAGCGGCAGCGCCCGCTGCGGTCGCCGCAATGCCCGCAGGGGCAGGGATTCATGGCCGCGACAAGCTGGAAGCGCGCCGGAAACTGCGCCTGCCGCGCCGCGCGCACAATCGACACGCGGCCCGATTCGAGCGGCTCGCGCAGCGCCTCCAGGACGTCGCGGTCGAATTCCGGCAGCTCGTCGAGGAACAGCACGCCGTGGTGGGCGAGCGAGATCTCGCCCGGGCGCGGCAGGCTGCCTCCGCCCACGAGCGCCGCGCCCGAGGCGCTGTGGTGCGGGGCGCGGAAGGGCCGTACGCCCCAGCGCGCGGCGTCGAAGCCGGCGCTCGCCACGGAATGGATCGCCGCGATCTCGAGCGCCTCGCCTTGCGAGAGCCGCGGCAGGATGCCCGGAAAGCGCGCCGCGAGCATCGACTTCCCGGTGCCCGGCGGCCCCAGCATCAGCACGCTATGGGCGCCGGCGGCCGCCACTTCCAAGGCCCGCTTTACCTGCTGCTGGCCTTTGACGTCGCTGAAGTCGGGATACTCCGGCCTGGGCGGGGCGCAATCCCGCGTGAACTCGATAAGCGGCGCCTCGCCGGCGAGGTGAGCCACTACTTCAAGCAGCGTGCGGGCCGGCAGGATGCGCGCCCCTTCGGCGAGCGCAGCTTGCGGGGCGTTGCCCTCCGGCAAGACGAAAGCGCGGCCTGAGCAGCGCGCCGAAAGCGCCATCGCCAAAGCCCCCCGCACCGGCCGCAGCTCCCCGGTGAGCGACAACTCGCCCGCGAACTCCAGGCCTTGCAGCGCCTCGAGCGCCAGTTGACCGCTGGAAGCGAGGATGCCCAGCGCGATCGGCAGATAAAACGGCTCGAGTCCTTCGGCAGCTCGGCCGGCGCGAGGTTGACCGTGATGCGGCGCGCCGGGAATTCGAAGCGCGCATGATTGAGGGCGGCGCGCACGCGGTCGCGCGCCTCGCGCACTTCGGTATCGGGCAAGCCGACGATATGAAAGGCCGGCAAACCGGGGCCGAGGTGCACCTCTACGGTCACCTCGGGCGCCTCGATGCCGGCGAGCGCGCGGCTTGCCACGATCGCGACCGACAAGTTGATCTCCCTTTTGTGCTGCCGGGAGAGCAACGCGCAGCTCAAGCAGGGGGTTTACGCGCCTCGAGCTCGGCAATGCGGGATTCGAGCTCGGCAAGCTTGGCCTGCGCGCGCTCGAGCAGCTTCTGCTGCACCTCGAAGTCCTCGCGCAGCACGAGGTCCATCCGCGCAAATCCCGCGGCGAGCAAGGCCTTGAGGTTTTTCTCCACATCCTGGGCAGGCGAGGCGCGAAACGCCTCGCCGATCCGCTCGTTCAGCTCATCGAAGAATCGTTTGTCGATCATGCGACAAGGTAGCGCAGGTCGGGCGCACTGAAGTCGGGCAAGGGCATGCCGGGTGCGCACCGCCCTGGTGCGCTGTTTTGCCTGGTATTCATCAACTCCTTGAAAATGCGCTACAAAGCCTCCTGGCACAAGAGGTGCTAACTCACAGTCGATTCGTCATTCACCCAAAGGGAGACCCCGGATGCGTAAGTCGCTTGCTTCAGTTGCGGTAGCCGCAGCGCTCGCTGTTCCAACCTTGGCCGCCGCGCAGGCGGCCGCCCCCTCGCCGGTCGCCGGCAACATCTCGCTCGTCAGCGACTACCGCTTCCGCGGCCTGACCCAGACCTTCGAGGAGCCGGCCCTCCAGGGCGGGTTCGACTATGCCCACTCGAGCGGCTTTTACGTCGGCAACTGGAACTCGAGCATTGCCGATACCTTCTTCGGCGGCTCGCCCCTCGAGATGGATTTCTACGCCGGGTACAAGCCCACGTTCGGCGACATCACCCTCGACCTGGGCATCCTCTACTACTACTACCCCGGGTCCAGCCCCAAAATCGACAACACCGAGCTCTACGCCGGCGCCACGTGGAAATGGCTCAGCGCCAAGTACTTCCACGCGATCTCGGACTTCTTCGGGGTCGACGACACCAAGGGCTCGAACTACATCGACCTGACGGCCAACTTCCCCTTCGGCGCCGGCTGGGGTCTCGTCGGCCACATCGGCCACCAGAAAGTGAAGAACTTCTCCGACGCGGATTACACCGACTACAAGATCGGCATCACCAAGGACATCCGCGGCTGGGTGCTCGGGGCCGCATTCGTCGATACCGACGCGGAATCGGGCTCATACACCTTCACCAGCGGCGGCGGGAAGTCCATGAACGTCGGCGACTCCACGGTGGTGTTCTCCGTCAGCAAGACATTCTGACCCGGGGATCTCTATGAAACTCGTTACCGCAATCATCAAGCCGTTCAAGCTCGACGAGGTGCGCGAGGCGCTGTCGGCGATCGGCGTGCAGGGGATCACCGTGACTGAGGTCAAGGGGTTCGGCCGCCAGAAGGGCCACACCGAGCTCTACCGCGGCGCGGAGTACGTGGTCGATTTCCTGCCCAAGGTGAAGGTCGAGGCCGCGGTGAAGACCGAGCTGCTCGAGCAGGCCATCGAGGCCATCGAGCGCTCGGCCAACACCGGCAAGATCGGCGACGGAAAGATCTTCGTTTTCGACCTGGAAAAGGTCATCCGCATCCGCACCGGTGAAACCGATGTGGCTGCGCTCTAAGGAGAACGCAATGAAAAGACTGTCTACTTGGCTCGTCATGCTGGCATGCCTGTCCTTTGCTGGGGTCGCGCTGGCGCAGATTAAGCCGACCGTCGACAAGGGCGATACCACCTGGATGATGGTGTGCACGGCGCTGGTCATCCTCATGACGCTTCCCGGCCTGGCGCTTTTCTACGGCGGCATGGTGCGCTCCAAGAACACGCTGTCGGTGCTGATGCAGGTCTTCGTCACTTTCTGCCTGATCGCCGTCGTGTGGGTGGTCTACGGCTATTCGATGACCTTCACGGGCGGCGGCGCCTTCTTCGGCGGCTTCTCCAAGCTGTTCCTGACGGGCGTGACCGGCGAGTCCCTCGCCGCCACTTTCTCGAAAGGTGTCGCCATACCGGAGCTCGCGTTCGTCGCCTTCCAGCTCACGTTCGCCGGCATCACCTGCGGGCTGATCGTCGGCTCGTTCGCCGAGCGCATCAAGTTCTCCGCCGCCCTGGCGTTCGCGGTGCTGTGGTTCACCTTCGCCTACTCGCCGATCGCCCACATGGTGTGGTATTGGGACGGTCCCGACGCGATCACCGACGCCGGCAGCCTCGAGACCGTGACGGCCGCCGCAGGCTGGCTGTGGCAGAAGGGCGCGCTCGACTTCGCCGGCGGCACGGTAGTGCACATCAACGCGGGCGTCGCCGGCCTGGTCGGCGCCTACCTCCTCGGCAAGCGCATCGGCTACGGCAAGGAGTCGATGGCGCCGCACAACCTGCCGCTCACGATGATCGGCGCCTGCCTGCTGTGGGTGGGCTGGTTCGGCTTCAACGCCGGGTCCAATCTGGAAGCCACCGGTACGGCGGCGGTCGCCTTTCTCAACACCATCGTTGCCACCGCGGCCGCGGTGCTGGCCTGGCTGCTGGCCGAGTCGCTGGCACGCGGCAAGGCCTCGGCGCTCGGCGCGGCTTCGGGCGCGGTCGCCGGCCTGGTGGCGATCACGCCCGCCTGCGGCTTCGTCGGCCTCGCCGGCGCGCTGGTGATCGGGCTGGTGGCCGGGGTGGGCGGCTTCTGGGGCGTAAACGGCCTCAAGCGCATGCTCGGCGCCGATGACTCGCTGGACGTCTTCGGCGTGCACGGCGTGTGCGGCATCCTCGGGGCGCTGCTCACCGGGGTGTTCGCTGCGCCCGCCCTGGGCGGCTCGGGGATCTACGACTACGTCGCGAACAAGGTATCCGAGGACTACTCGATCTGGGGCCAGCTCATCACCCAGGCGACCGCCGTCGTCACGACGGTCATCTGGTCGGGCGTCGTGGCCTTCGTCGCGTTCAAGCTGATCGACCTTACGATCGGGCTACGGGTGACCGAGGAGGACGAGCGCGAGGGCCTCGACACCACGGCCCACGGCGAAGCGGCCTACCGGATCTAGTTAGTCGGACAGCTTTTCCAGGAGCGCGAGCAGCTGGGCGCGCTCCTGGACGCTTAAACGAGCGGCCACGCGCCGCTCGTGCAGCTGGATGCGCCGCTTCAGGCGCGCCACCAGCTCGCGGCCGGGATCGGTCAGCCACAGGCCGTTGGTGCGCCGGTCCGCGCCGCGCCGCCGCTCGATCAGCCCGCGGCTCTCGAGGACATCCACCACGCCGACCATGGTCGAGCGCTCGAGCGAGACCGCCTGCGCGAGGCGGCTCTGGGTGACCCCGGGGTTGGCCTCCAGCAGGAGCAGGATGCCGACCCGCCCCGGCGACAGCTCGGGAATGCTCGACGCGAAGTCTCGGAACACCGCCTGCTGGGCGCGCCGCAGCCGGTAACCGAGCAGGCTCGGGAGGATGCCGGGTTTCATGCGCGTTTTCAGATTTGTTTGGGGTCCAAACAATTGCTACCATCCTAGCCGAGCCGGCTGCGCGCATGCAAATCACCCTCGAAGGCCATGACCGGCCCGTCCCGGTCGAGGCGGGCGACACCATCCTCGCCTCGCTGCTGCGCGCCGGCGTGCCGTTCCCGTTTTCCTGCCAGGCCGGCAACTGCGGCACCTGCAAATGCGAGCTCGTCTCCGGCGACATCCTGGAGCTGGAGCATTCTGAGCACGCCCTTTCGGCCGAGGAGCGCGCCAAGGGCATCATCCTCGCCTGCCGCAGCCAGGTATGGGACGACACCACGGTGCGGCGCATCGACGCCGAGGAGCTCATGCTGCATCCCTCGCGCGTCATGCGCTGCCGCATGCTCGGGCTCGAAGACCTGACCCCGGACATCAAGGGCCTGCGCCTTGCGCCGGAGGCGGGCGGTCCAATGACCTTCTCGGCCGGGCAGTACGCCGAGCTCGAGTTCGCGACCGGGCTGTCGCGCCATTATTCGATGGCCAACCGTCCCGACGAGCCCGAACTGCTGTTCCACGTGCACCACGTTCCCGGTGGACGCACCAGCGGCTACGTCGCCACCGAGCTCAAGGCCGGCGACAAGGTGAAGGTTTCGGGCCCGCTGGGCGTGAACTACCTGCGCGAGGCCCACCGCGGGCCGGTGCTGCTGGTCGCCGGCGGCAGCGGCCTCGCGCCCATCCGGTCGATCCTGTGCACCCTCCTTGAGCGCGGCCACCCGGCGCCGGTCACCCTTTATTTCGGCGTTCGCAGCGAGCGCGACGTTTATCACGAGGGGCTGCTGAAGAACCTCGCCAGCCGCTTCCCGAGCTTCACTTATCAAATCGTGCTTGGCCCGCTGCACGAAAAAATTGAGCTGGGCGAGGCGGGAGACCTGATGGCCTACCTTGCCGGCCCGCCCACGATAGTGGAGCCCGCCAGCGCCAAGCTCGCCGCGCGCGGACTGGCGCCGCGGCAGATACACGCCGAGGCCTTTTACGACCAGGGCTAGACCATGAACCTCAAGCACCGCGTGGCCATCGTGAGCGGCGGCGCCCGCGGCATCGGGCTTGCGATCGCTGAAGACCTGGCCGCGCGTGGCGCATCGGTGGTCATCGTCGATTCGGGCGTGTCGATTTCGGGGCAGCCGGAACAGCCCACCCTCGCCGAAGCGATCGTAAAGGGAAAGCAAGGCTGGGCAGCGGTGTGCGGCGACGTGGCGGACGCCGCGGTGGCGCGCACCGCAGTGGAAAGCGCGCAGGCGCGGTTCGGCGGCGTCGATATCGTGGTCAACAATGCGGCCATCATCCGCGACGCCTTCATTTTCAAATCGGACGATGCGGCCTGGGATGCCGTAATCCGCACCAACCTTACCGGCGCCCAGCGCCTTCTCGCCGCCGCCACCCCGGCGATGCGCGAGCAGGCCAAGGCCGGCAGGCCGCCGGGCGCCATCGTCAACATCGTGTCGAGCGCCGGTATCTACGGCAATTTCGGCCAGGCGGCGTACGGCGCGGCCAAGGCCGGCCTGCTCGGCCTGACGCGCGTCGTCGCGCACGACCTCGCCCGTTCCGGGATCCGCTGCAACGCCGTGGCGCCGTTTGCCGCCACGCGCGTCACCGAGAGCATCAAGCCGGCGAACGAGGCGCAGGCGGCCTACAAGCAGAAGGCCCTGCAAGTCCCGGCGCGGTACGTCGCCCGCCTCGTCAGCTTCCTCGCCAGCGAGGCGGCCGCCGGCATCTCCGGGCAGCTTTTCGGCGTGCGCGGCCGCGAGCTTTTCATTTTTTCGCAGTCCCGTCCCAAAGAGCGCGTCGTGCAGCCGCGCGAGGGCTTCGACGCAGCGGCGATCGGGCCGCTCGAGCCCCATTTCGCCGATCTCGTCACCGACCTGGAAGCGTTCTCGGGCGATCCGATTCTCTGAGGCACCCACGCATGTCCGCCTACCCTACCGTCAAGACCGTCGAGGACTTCCGCCAGCAGCCCGAGGAGTACCAGGACGCGGTGCGCAAGATCGTGCGCAGCCACGCGCTGAACGAGCTATACGGCGCGCAGGTCTTCGACGAGCCGGCGATCAGGCTTGCCCCCACGCCCTATGCCAAATGGCTGACCTGCCGCGTGGCGATGGAGGAATACCACCACCATGTGCGCTTCAAGGAGCTCGCCGACCAGATCGGCGTCAAGGCCGAGGAGATGGACACGAAGCACAAGCGCCCGCTCAACATCTTCGAGGTGCCGCTGGAGAGCTGGGAGCAGTTCTGCGTGATCAAGATGCTGGGCGATCTCGCCGAGATCCTGCAGGTCGAGGACCTGCTGCACTGCTCCTTCGTCCCGCTGCGCAACATCGCGCGCACCACCATGCCGGAGGAGAAGTTCCACGCCCAGTTCGGCCTGGATTTCTGCGTCGACCTGGTGGAGACCGACGAAGGCCGCGCCCGGGTGCAGCGCGCGGTCAACGGCTTTTATCCCGAGGCGCCGAAGTTCTTCGGCGCGAGCGGCTCCAGGAACAACGAGCTCTACCGCAAGTACGGCCTCAAGCTACGCAGCAACGAGGACATGCGGGCCGACTACATGGCGCGCGCCCGGAGCACGGTCGATCCGCTGGGCATCACGCTGCCCGAAGTTCGCCTGGCAGCGTGACCGCGCAAGCCGTTCCTGCGCAAGTACGCCCTATACTTTCCAGGATGAATGCCGCAGAGCTTCTGCTGGGCCCGGATGCGCTCGCGCGCCATGGCGAGCGCAGCGCGCTCATCTGCGCCGGAGAGAACGTTTCGTATGCGCAAATGGCGGCGCGCGCGGCGCGCTCGAGCGGGGCGCTCGCAGCCCTGGGCGTGCGCCCCGGCGAACGCGTGCTCATGCTCATGCGCGACACGCCGGAATTCGCCGCCGCCTGGCTCGGCGCCGTGCGGGCCGGAGCGGTGGCGGTTGCGCTCAACAACAAGACGACCGAGGCCGAGTACCGGCACATCCTTGCCGACAGCGGTGCGCGGCTGGTGATCGTGGAGGATGTCTTCGCCGGGATGCGGCCCGATCTGACTGCGCAGCTCGCCCTGGAAGGCCGCATTGCAGTTGCCGGCGCGGCAGCCGGCCTGCCGGCATGGCGCGACCTGCTGGACAAGGGGCCGGGAATGGCAGCGGTTGCGGCGGCGCCGGAGGCCCCGGCGTTCTCGCTATACTCCTCCGGCACCACCGGGCAGCCGAAGGGCATCGTGCATTCGCACCGCGCCTTTGCCTCGCTGGGCGGCGCTTTTCGCGCCTTCGGCATCGGCGCCGGCGACCGGGTCTTCACCACCTCCAAGTTTTTCTTTGCCTACGGCCTGGAGCACGGATTGCTCGCGCCGCTCGCCTGCGGCGCCACCTCGCTCCTTTTCCCGGACTGGCCCGACGCGCAGGCGGTGACCGACATCGTCGAGCGCTATCGCCCCGCGGCGCTGTTCAGCGTTCCCACCCTGTATCGCCGCCTGCTCGCCGAGCCCGCGCAGCGCCTGGCGCCCTATCGCGCGGTGCGGCGCTTCGTCGCCGGGGGCGAACGTCTTTCGCCCCGGCTGGTCGAGCAATGGCAGCGCGCAGTGGGCGGCGAGCTGCTCAACCTCTATGGCATGTCGGAGACCTTCTGTCCCTGCATGGTGACGCCCCCCGGGAGCTCCAACGGCAGCCGGACCGGGCTGCCGCTCGACGGCGTGGAGGTGCGCCTGCGCGACGGCGCGGGCAACGATCCAGGATCGGGCGAGCCCGGGGTGCTTTGGGTGCGCCATCCCGCCCAGGCGAGCGGCTATGCCAACCTTCCTGAGCAGACACGCGCGCAGTTCAGCGATGGCTGGTTCTGCAGCCGCGACGTGTTCGTGCGCGACGCCGACGGGTTCTACGTCCACCAGGGCCGCTCCGACGAGCTGCTCAAGATCGCCGGCCAGTGGGTGCAGCCCGGCGAGCTGGAGGAGCTCGCCGGGCTGGAAGCGGCCATCGCCGAAGCCGCCTGCGTGTCGGTGCCCGACGCGGACGGCCTGGAGCGGCTCGCGCTCTTCGTCACTGCGACCGGGGATGCCGCGGCCGCGCAGCGCGCGGCGCTGCAGGCCTGCGAGCGCGCCCTGCCGCGCCACAAGCGGCCCAAGTGGGTGCGCGCGATCGACGAGCTGCCGCGCACCGCCACCGGCAAGGTGCAGCGCTTCAAGCTGCGCGAAATCCTGGAGCGCGAGCTCTCGGGCAAGGACTAAAATTGCGCTTTTCCAGAGGATGAAATGGGTTACGTGATCTCGATGTGGTCCCCGCCGGCGCTGCCGGTCGCGGGCGCTTCCGACAGCTTTCCGGTGCGGCGCATTTTCTGCGTCGGCCGCAACTACGCCGAGCACCAGAAGGAGATGGGCGGCGACGGCCGGGAGCAGCCGTTTTTCTTCATCAAGACCGAGTTCGCGCTCGTGCCGCGGGGCGGCGAGGTGCATTACCCGGCCAAGACATCGAACTACCACTACGAAACGGAGCTGGTGGTGGCGCTTGCCAGGGGCGGGCGGCGCATCGACGCCAAGCGGGCGAACGACCACGTCTACGGCTACGCGGTCGGCCTGGACATGACGCGCCGCGACCTGCAGCAATGGGGCAAGGACCACGGCCGGCCGTGGGACTTCGGCAAGAATTTCGACGAGTCGGCGCCGTGCAGCGAGCTCGTGCCCGCGTCGAAGATCGGCCACCCCTCCAAGGGCGGGATCTGGCTCAACGTCAACGGCAAGCAGCGCCAGAAGGCCGATCTCGCCGACATGATCTGGTCGGTGCCCGAGCAGATCGCCTACCTCTCGGAGCACTACACGCTGGAGGCGGGCGACCTCATCTTTACGGGCACGCCGGCCGGCGTCGGCCCGGTCAAGCCGGGCGACGAGCTGCTCGCCGGCATCCATGCCGTGGGCGAGCTGAAGGTCAGGATCGCCCCGGCGTTGTGAAGCTTTATACGTTCTTCCGCGGCTCCTCGCCGTTCAGGCTGCGCATCGCGCTGAACCTGAAAGGCCTGCCGTACGAGGCCATCCCGGTGCACCTGGGAAAGGGCGAGCACCGCAAGAGCGAGTTCGGTGCGGTGAATCCCCAGCAGCTGCTGCCCGCGCTGGTGCTCGACGACGGGCACGTGCTGAACCAGTCGCTCGCCATCATTGAGTACCTCGACGAGCTGCACCCGACTCCGCCGCTGCTGCCGGGAGACGCCAAAGCGCGCGCCCGGGTACGCAGCCTGTCGCTGCTCGTTGCGTGCGAGATCCATCCCCTCAACAACGCGCGTACGCTCGCCTACCTGCGCAAGCAGCTCGGCCAGAACGAGGAGCAGGTGAATGCCTGGTACCGGCATTGGGTGGGTGACGGCCTGGCAAAGCTCGAAGCGCAGATGGCGCGCGGCGAGGGCACCGGCAGGTTCAGTCAAGGCGATGCACCCTCGATGGCGGACTGCTGCCTGGTGCCGCAGGTCTTCAACGCCCAGCGCTTCGGCTGCGACCTCGCGCCCTATCCCACGGTGATGCGCGTGTTCGGCGAGTGCATGAAGCTCGATGCCTTCGAGCGCGCGCAGCCCTCGAAGCAGCCCGACGCGGAAGGTGCACGATGAAGCGCATCGCGCCCTACCGGTGATCGAGCGCGTCCTGGCGGCCTGGGCTACTTCGCGCGGAAGCGGCTCTTAAGCGCCTCCGGGATCGTCTCGCCTTTCATCGGCGTGCCCGGGCCGCCGACATGCCGGCCCCAGACCCGCGTCTCCTTTCCCTTCGCCAGCGCCGTTCCATCGCTTCTCACGATGTCGTGCGCCACGACGAAGGACTTGCCCCCGAAGCGTGCGATGCGCGAGCGCACCTCGCAGCGGTCGCCGTGCTCCGCGGGGTAGAGAAACTGGCACTCGGCGGATACCAGCGGCATCGCGGCGTGCTGCGCTTTCATCCACTTGGGGCCGTAGCCCGCCGCGTCGAACAACGCCCAGCTAGCCGCATCGATCCAGCGGAAGTAGGTCGGGTAGAAGATGATGCCGGCAGGATCGCAATCGCCCCACTGCACCTGGCAGGCGAAGACGTTCGTTATCGAGGGAAATTCGTCGGCTTGCTGATCCATGTGGCGGACGGCGATTATAAGGGACTTGATTGACGCTTTTCCCGGTAGTGGGCAGAATCCCAACTGCAGCACGCGCCGATTTGATGTTCAGCTTGCGGGCGCGCTACAAGTGCCGCTAAAGGTCCTGGAAAAACTTCTCGCCGAAAGAATCCTGCTGCTGGACGGTGCCATGGGCACCATGATCCAGCGCGCGCGCCTTGCCGAGGAGGACTACCGCGGGCTGCGCTTTCGCGGCTGGGAGCGCGATCTGCGCGGCAACAACGACCTGCTGTCGCTCACCCAGCCGCGCCTGGTGCGCGATATCCACTCCCAGTACCTGCAGGCCGGCGCCGATATCCTGGAAACCAATACCTTCAATTCCACTTCGATCGCGCTCGCCGATTACGGCATGGAAGGCCTCGCGCGCGAGTTCAATCTCGCTGCGGCGCGCCTGGCGAAGGAGGCTGCGCTCGAATGGCAGACCAGGACCCCCGGCCAGCCGCGCTTCGTGGCCGGCGTGCTCGGTCCCACCAACAAGACCGCCTCGATCTCGCCGGACGTCAACGACCCCGGGTTTCGCGCCGTCAGCTTCGACCAGCTGGTCGCGGCGTACAGCGAGGCGGCGGAGGCGTTGCTCGAAGGCGGCGTCGACCTGCTGCTGGTCGAGACGGTGTTCGACACGCTGAACGCCAAGGCGGCGCTGGTGGCGCTCGAGAACAGCTTCGAGGCCCGCGGCGTGCGCCGCCCGATCCTCATCTCCGGAACCATCACCGACGCCTCCGGGCGCACGCTGTCAGGCCAGACGGCCGAGGCGTTCTACAACTCGGTGCGCCACGCACGCCCGCTCGCCATAGGCCTCAACTGCGCGCTGGGCGCGAGGGAGCTGCGGCCTTACGTGGAAGAGCTGGCGCGCCTGGCCGAGATGTGCGTCTCCTGCCATCCCAACGCCGGCCTGCCCAACGCCTTCGGCGAATACGAGGACACGCCCGAGGCCATGGCGCGCGAGATCGGGGACTGGGCGCGCAACGGCTGGCTCAATGTCGCCGGCGGGTGCTGCGGCACGACCCCCGAGCATATCGGCGCCATGGCCGAGGCGCTGCGCGGGGTCGCGCCGCGCCGGCCCGCCGAGCGGCCGCGCGCGCTGCGGCTCGCGGGGCTCGAGCCGCTCAACGTCGACGACCAGTCGCTGTTCGTCAACGTCGGCGAGCGCACCAACGTGACCGGGTCCAAGGCCTTCGCCCGGCTGGTGCTCGCCGGCGACTACGCCGGCGCGCTGGCGGTCGCGCGCCAGCAGGTCGAGAACGGCGCGCAGGTGATCGACGTCAACATGGACGAGGCGATGCTCGACTCCGAGAAGGCGATGAGCACCTTCTTGAGCCTGGTAGCCGCCGAGCCGGACATCGCGCGCGTGCCGGTGATGATCGACAGCTCCAAGTGGGACGTCATCGAAGCCGGTCTCAAGTGCGTGCAGGGCAAGCCGATCGTGAACTCCATCTCGATGAAGGAAGGCGAGCAGGAGTTCCTGCGGCAGGCGCGCCTTGCGCGCAAATACGGCGCGGCGGTGGTCGTCATGGCCTTCGACGAGAAGGGCCAGGCGGACAGCCTGGCGCGGCGCACCCAGGTGTGTGCGCGCGCTTATGGGCTGCTCACCGAAAAGGCCGGGCTTGCCCCCGAGGACATCGTGTTCGATCCGAACATTTTCGCGGTGGCCACCGGCCTGGAAGAGCACGCCCGCTACGGCTTGGACTACCTGGAGGCGGTACGCTGGATCCGCGCCAACCTGCCCGAGGTCCGGGTCTCCGGCGGCGTGTCGAACCTGTCATTCTCCTTCCGCGGCAACGACCCGGTGCGCGAGGCCATGCATACCGCCTTCCTTTACCACGCGATCGGCGCCGGCATGTCCATGGGCATCGTGAACGCCGGCCAGCTGGGGGTGTACGAGAAGCTCGACCCTGCGCTGCGCGAGCTGGTCGAGGATGTGATCCTCAACCGCCGGCCCGACGCCACCGAGCGCCTGGTGGAGGCCGCGGGCCGCTACAAGGCCGGAACGAAGGAAGCCGCCCGGGACGAAGCCTGGCGCGCGGGCACGGTGGAAGAGCGCCTGGCGCATGCGCTGGTGAACGGCATTTCGACCCATATCGTGGCCGACACCGAAGAGGCGCGGCGCAAGCTCGACCGCCCGATCCAGGTGATCGAGGGCCCGCTGATGGACGGCATGGGCGTGGTCGGCGACCTGTTCGGCGCGGGCAAGATGTTCCTGCCGCAGGTGGTGAAATCGGCGCGCGTCATGAAGCAGGCGGTCGCCCACCTCGTTCCCTACATCGAGGCGGAAAAGGCGAGAAGCGGCGAAGCCGCGCGCGCCAAAGGCCGCCTCGTCATCGCCACCGTCAAGGGGGACGTGCACGACATCGGCAAGAACATCGTCGCCGTGGTGCTCCAGTGCAACAACTACGAGGTGGTGAACCTCGGCGTGATGGTCCCGGCGCAGACCATCCTCGATACCGCGGCGCGCGAGAGCGCAGACGCCATCGGCCTGTCGGGCCTCATCACGCCGTCGCTGGAGGAGATGAGCCATGTGGCGCGCGAGATGGAGCGCGCCGGGCTGAAGCTGCCGCTGCTGATCGGCGGCGCCACGACCTCGCGCGCGCATACCGCGGTCAAGATCAGCCCGCACTACTCCGGCCCGGTGGTCTACGTGCCGGACGCCTCGCGCAGCGTCCCGGTGGTGCAATCGCTGCTGTCGGAGGCGCGCGAGAGCTATTTGGCAACGGTAAGAGCCGATTATGAAAAGATCCGCACGCAGCATAGCGAGAAGAAGGGGCCGGGCCCGCTGCATCCGATCGCCGCCGCGCGCCGGCTCGGGCATCGGACCGACTGGAACCGCTACGCGCCTCCCAAACCCCTTGTCGGCGGCGTCACGCCGCTACGCCTATATCCGCTTGTCGAGCTGCTCGACTACATCGTCTGGACGCCCTTCTTGCAGGCCTGGGAGCTGTCGGGGCCCTATCGGTAGAT
>CAZJJC010000220.1:0-8295 GCA_964546195.1 uncultured Enterobacteriaceae bacterium
TGCCGCACGCGGCCGAGGTCGGCGAACACCTTCTCCTGCGCCTTCTCGCGCACCGAGCAGGTATTGAACACGATGACATCCGCGTCCTCCGGCTTGTCCGTGGGCGACAGGCCTTCGCTTTCGCGCAGCAGCTCGGCGATCCTGTCCGAGTCGTACTCGTTCATCTGGCAGCCGAAGCTGCGGAGGTAGAGCTTGGTCATTTGGCCGCCGGCAGGGTCTTGGGGATCTGCACGGCTTCTTCCTTCGAGAGAATCCATACGCGGTGCACCATCCCGGTCGCATCGACCAGGTACTTAACGACGGTCTTGCTCGCCACCGCCGTGGGCAGCACGAGCCGGTTGGCGGTATCGCGGATCTGCGCCCCAGCCGAAAGCCGCACCGCCTTGCCGTCCAGCTCGACGATCGTGTCCTGCAGGTGGCGCATCGTGCCGGGCTTGGCGTCGGCGGGAATGCTGCGCAGCTGGGCATGGGCGCTGAGCGCCATGGCCGCCGCGACAAGCAGAAGGTACTTAACGAGCTGCACGGCTGGGGATTCTAGGGGAAACGAAGAAATGGTGGCGAATCAGGGACTCGAACCCCGGACACACGGATTATGATTCCGCTGCTCTAACCAGCTGAGCTAATTCGCCACGTCCGGAACGGGATGGCGCGATTATACCCTTGTGGATCTCGACCTTATCGTCGTGGGCGGTGGACCGGTCGGCGCCAGCCTGGCGCGTGCCGCGAGCGGGCTGAAAGTCGCCCTGCTGGCCCGCGAACGCCGGGCAGTTGCAAATTCCTATGATCAGTTCGATGCCCGCGTCTACGCCCTGAGTCCCGGCAACGTGCAGTTCCTGCGCCAGATCGGCGCCATGCCGCAGCGCGCCACGCCGGTGCACGCCATGCGCATTTATGGCGATGGCGCATCGCATATCGAGTTCGACGCGTACCGCGCGGGCGTGTCGGAGCTCGCCTGGATCGTCGAGGACGCCCTGCTGCAGGACGAGCTGTGGCGCGCTCTGGAAGTCGAAGTCGCGGCACCGCCGGAAGCGATGATCGTGGAAGCCGGCAGGGTCATGCTGCGCCTCGCCGGCGGCCGGGAGCTTTCCGCCCGGCTGGTCGTCGGGGCCGACGGCGCCCGGTCGTTCGTGCGCACGCAGGCGGGCATCGAAGCGTCGGAAAAGGCGTACGGCCAAAGCGGGCTGGTGGCGAATTTTGCCTGCGAGCGTGCGCATGCCAACACCGCCTACCAGTGGTTTCAGGGCGGGCCGGTGCTCGCGCTTCTCCCGCTTCCCGGAAAGCATGTTTCGATGGTCTGGTCGCTGCCCGCCGCGGATGCCGCACGCATCGAGGCGCTCGCCCCTGACCAACTCTGTGCTGAAGTGCAGGCGGCGACGCGCGGCGCGCTCGGTGGGCTTTCGCTCGCCACCGCGCCGCGCAGCTACCCGCTCAGCCGGCTTTCGGCGCGCCGCATGGTGGCGCCGCGCGTCGCGCTTGCCGGCGACGCCGCGCATGTCATCCATCCGCTGGCCGGGCAGGGCCTGAACCTCGGCCTGCAGGATGCGCGCGCGCTGGCAGGCGTGCTCGCGCAACGCGGTGCGCTGCGCGATCCGGGAGACATGCGCCTGCTGCGCCGCTATGAGCGTTCGCGCGCGGAGCCTATACTGGCCATGGATGCCATGGTGGACGGCCTGTACCAGCTCTTCGGCACGCATAACCGGCTCGCCGGGCGGCTGCGCAACGCCGGATTGAACTTGACCGACCGCATCCCGGTCCTAAAAAACCTCCTCATCCGCCAGGCACTGCATTGAGAACCCTCGCCGTTGCCCTTGCGATGCTCCTATCGGCATCCTGCGCGCTGGCGAACGAGGCGCAGATCCGCAAGGTGCTCGAGGCCAAGCTGGGCAAGGTGCGCATCGAGGGCATCGCGCCCGCGCCGGTCGCCGGGCTGTGGGAAGTGCGTTTCAGGGACGCGCAGGGCGTGCACGTCATCTACACCGACGCCACGGCGACCCATGTCATCGATGGAAGAATCATCGACACGCGCACCAGCCGCGATCTCACCGAGGAGCGCCTGCGCAAGCTGAACGCCATCAAGTTCGAGCAGCTGCCGCTCCAGCTGGCCGTGAAGGTGCAGCGCGGCAACGGCAAGCGGGTGCTGGCGATGTTTTCCGACCCTTACTGCCCGGCTTGCCGCCAGTTCGAGAAGTCGCTGCAGCAGGTAGACAACGTCACCGTGTATGTCTTCATGTACCCGGTGATCCGGCCGGAGAACGCCGACCATTCGCGTGCGGTATGGTGCTCGCCGGACCGCGCGAAGGCCTGGCTGGAGCTCGCCGCGGCGGCGGTTCCGAAAGTGCCCGAGGTTAAAACGGATTGCGACGACCCGATCGACAAGGTGCTGCAGCTCGGCCGCAGCCTCGGCGTGAACAGCACCCCGACGCTGATCCTCGCCAACGGCGAGCGCCTGAGCGGCGGCCTCTCGGCGCCGGATCTGCGCTCGCTGCTGGACCAGGCTTCGCCCTAGGAGCCGGCCGGCACGGGTTCGCCGCGCGGCCACAACAGCCACGTCCTGCCCTGCTGGCGCATGCTCCCGGCGAGCGTTCCGGCTTCAGGACCGGTCCCCCAGTAGAAGTCCCCCCTGACGGCGCCGCGGATCGCGCCGCCGGTATCCTGCGCCGCCATCAGCCGCTCCAGCGGCTCCTCGGACAGCGGAAACGTGGTGCTCAAAAACACCGGCGCGCCGAGCGGCACGAAGCGCCGATCGACCGCGAGGCTGTATTGCGGCGTAAGCGGCACGCCGAGGGCGCCGATCGGACCCTCGGTTGTCCCCTCCGTCGGCGGCACGGCACGAAAGAACACATAGCTCGGGTTGGCGTTGAGCGCCTCCTGCAGCTTCGACGGATTGGCGGCCGCCCAGGCCTTGATGCCCTGCATCGAGGCCTGCTCGAGCACGAGCTCGCCGCGATCGATGAGATAGCGGCCGAGCGAGCGGTAGGGGTGCCCGTTCTGGTCCGCGTAACCGATGCGGATACGCTGGCCGTCGGGCAGCTGCACCTGGCCCGAGCCCTGGATCTGGAGGAAGAACAGCTCCACCGGGTCGGAAGTCCAGGCAATCACCGGCGCGGCGAAACGCGCGCCCTTCGAGTCGATCTCGCTGCGCGAAAAATACGGCACCAGGCGCCTTCCCTCGACGCGGCCGCGCAAGCGCATGTTTCGCACGTCCGGGAGATCGACCACGATGAGGTCGTCCGGAACGCCGAACACCGGATAGCGGTGAACGCTCGTCGCGCTGCGGCTGCCTTCGATGATCGGCTCGTAGTAGCCGGTGATCATGCCGGTGTCCGCCCCTTCCGGGGCGATGAGCGCATACGGGGCGAAGGTCGACTCGAAGAATTGCCGCGCCGCCTGGGCATCGTCGGGCGCGACCGCCGCGGCGAGGCTGCAGGCCTGCTCCAGCGCGCCGGGGCGCGGGCAACCGGCGAGGAAGGCGCGCAGGCTCTGCTCGAGGCCGGCGGCCGGCCATCCGGGCAGCGCCTCGAACGACCACTCGAGGTAGAACGCCGCCTCGGGCGCAGGCTTGGCGGCCGGCGGCTCAGGCGGCGGCGGTGCGCAGGCGCCGAGCAGTAAAATCAGCGCGAATCGTATGTGGATCATCTAGCTCGAAGTGCTGCTCGCCCTGGGCTTGGCGGCGTTCATCGTCTGGTGGACCTGGCCCAAAGGACGGGAGAAACGCGGTCGCGAAGGCGATCAGTGAAGCACGCGCGGCACTGACAGCGTGAAAGCCGGAATCTCGGCCTCGAAGCGCGTCCCGTCCGAAGCCACCATCTGGTAGCTGCCTTTCATGGTGCCCACCGCGGTCGCAATCGACGCGCCGCTCGTGTATTCGTAGCTCTCGCCCGGCTGCAGCAGCGGCTGCGCGCCGACCACGCCCAGGCCGCGCACCTCCTGCACCAGTCCCTCGGCGTCGGTGATCACCCAATGCCGGCTGATGAGCTGCGCGGCGACGCTGCCGGTGTTGCGCAGCGTGATGGTGTAGGCGAACACATACCGCCCGGCGGCCTCGTCGGATTGCTCCGCCAGGTACTGCGTCGCCGCGCTTACCGCGATCACGTATTCCTTCTCCCGTGCCATGCATGCATTGTAAACTCGCGCGGCCATGGCGTTCCGCATCGCTCCCAGCATTCTTTCGGCCGACTTTGCGCGCCTGGGCGAGGAGGTGCGCGCCGTCACCCGGGCGGGCGCGGACCTGATTCACTTCGATGTCATGGACAACCACTACGTGCCGAACCTTACCGTCGGCCCGCTGGTGTGCGCGGCGCTGCGCCCGCACGCCGAGGTGCCGCTCGACGTGCACCTCATGGTGCGCCCGGTCGACCGCCTGGTGCCCGAGTTCGCCAAGGCGGGCGCAGGCATCATCAGCTTCCATCCCGAAGCCTCCGAGCACATCGACCGCACCATCGCGCTCATCCGCGAGCACGGCTGCAAGGCCGGCCTGGCGTTCAACCCGGCGACGCCGCTCGCCTACCTCGACCACACGCTCGACAAGCTCGACCTCGTGCTGCTGATGTCGGTCAACCCCGGCTTCGGCGGCCAGCAGTTCATTCCCTCGGTGCTGCCCAAGATCGCCGAAGTGCGCGACCGCATCGCCGCGAGCGGCAAGGAGATCTGGCTCGAGGTCGACGGCGGCGTGAAAGCCGACAACATCGCCCAGATCGCGCGCGCCGGCGCCGATACCTTCGTGGCGGGCTCCGCCATCTTCGGCGCCCGCGACTATGCGGCGGCGATCCGCGCGATGCGCGAGCAGCTTGCCGTGCTATAGTCCTCACCGCCGTGCGGCTCCTCTCTGCACAACTCGAGTCTCTCTCCTGGCGTAGCTGGCGCCGCTGGCGCCGCTAATCCCCACGCGTCGCCGCGCGGCTCGGCGACGCGCTCCCTAGGCCGCAAGCAGTTCCCCGGGTTTTCGAAGTGGAGAGATGTCGTGACAGAGCTCGAGTTCCAGAAGCTCGCCTCGCAGGGCTACACCCGTATTCCGGTGCTTGCCGAGGCGCGCGCCGACCTTTACACGCCGCTCGCGCTCTACGCGCAGCTTGCGAGCGGGCCCTATTCCTACCTGCTCGAGTCGGTGGTCGGCGGCGAGCGCTTCGGCCGCTATTCCTTCATCGGCCTGCCGTGCGCCGAGCGCATCGAGGCGCGCGGGCGCACGGTGTGGCGCATGCTGAGGAACGCGCACGGTGCCGATGTTTGCGTGGAGCGCCTGGACGCTGCCGACCCCTACGAGTACGTGCGCGGCTGGCTGCAGCGCCACCGCGCCGCGCCGGTACCGGCCGCGCTGCGCTTCGGCGGCGGCCTGGTCGGCTACTTCGGCTACGACACGGTGCGCCATGTCGAGCCCAGCGCGCTTGGCGCCCCCAAGCCCGATCCGCTGGACACCCCCGACCTGATCCTGCTGGCGTCCGACGAGCTGGCGGTGGTCGACAACGTGCTCGGCAAGCTCTATCTCGTGGCCTACGCCGACCCGCAGCAGCCCGGCGCCTGGCGAACGGCAAACGAGCGCCTGGAACGCCTGCGCTCGCGCCTTTCTTCGCCCTTGCCCTCGAGGATGCTTCTGGCCTCCCGGGGGAAAAGCGGCGAGACGCCCGTCGAATGCACATTCACGCAAGCCGGCTTTCTCGCGGCCGTGAAGCGCGCGAAGGACTTCATCGCGGCGGGCGATGTGATGCAAGTGCAGGTCTCGCAGCGCAGCTCGCGCGACTTCGACGCGCCGCCGCTCGAGCTCTACCGGGCGCTGCGCGGCGTGAATCCGTCGCCTTATATGTTCTATTTCGATTTCGGCGACCATCAGGTGGTCGGCGCCTCGCCCGAGATCCTGGTGCGGCAGGCGGGCGATACCGTGCCGCTGCGGCCGATTGCCGGGACCCGGCCGCGCGGCCGCAGCGCGGCGGAGGACGCCGCCATCGCCGCCGAGCTGCTGGCCGATCCGAAGGAGCGCGCCGAGCACGTCATGCTCATCGACCTGGGGCGCAACGACGTGGGCAGGATAGCCGCGGCGGGCAGCGTCAAGGTCACCGAGCAGATGGTGGTCGAGCGCTATTCGCACGTGATGCACATCGTCTCCAACGTCGAAGGCCGCCTCCGGCCCGGCCTGGGCGCCATCGATGTCCTCAAGGCGAGCTTTCCGGCCGGCACCGTGACCGGAGCGCCGAAGGTGCGCGCCATGCAGATCATCGACGAGCTCGAGCCGGTCAAGCGCGGCATCTACAGCGGCGCGGTCGGCTGGCTCGGGTTCAACGGCGACATGGACGTCGCGATCGCGATACGCACCGCGGTATTGAAAGGCCGCAAGCTGCACGTGCAGGCGGCCGCCGGCATCGTGGCGGACTCCGATGCAGGCAGCGAGTGGCTGGAAACCCAGCACAAGGCGCGCGCCGTGCTCAAGGCCGCCGAGCTGGCATCGCCCTCGGCCGTCGCGGAGGCCGCATGATCGTCGTGATCGACAACTACGACTCCTTCACCTACAACCTGGTGCAGTACCTGGCCGAGCTGGGCGCCGAGGTGAGGGTGTTCCGCAACGACGAGGTCGCGAGCGAGGAAGTCCTCGCGCTGTCGCCGTCCCATCTCGTCATCTCGCCCGGTCCCGGCACGCCGGACGCGGCGGGCATCACGCTGGAGCTCATCCGGAACGCGGCCGGGCGGGTGCCGGTGCTCGGCGTATGCCTCGGCCACCAGGCGATCGGCCAGGCCTTCGGCGGCCGGGTGGTGCGCGCGAAGCAGCTGATGCACGGCAAGGTCTCGCGCATCCAGCACGACGGAAATGGCGTTTTCAATCAAATAGAAGGAGCCTTCACGGCAACGCGCTACCACTCGCTCGCGGTGGAAGAGAAGACGCTGCCCGGCTGCCTCAGCGTCACGGCGCGCGCGGAAGACGGCGAGATCATGGGCCTGCGCCACCGCGAGCTGCCGGTGGAAGGGGTGCAGTTCCATCCCGAGGCGCTGCTGACCGAGCACGGCCACAGAATGCTGCAAAATTTCATCGAGGGGAGACGAGCATGAAGCAGATCACGGTAGGGGAGGCGATCCAGCGCACCGTGGAGCACCGCGAGGTATTCCACGACGAGATGCTGCACGTCATGCGCCAGATCATGCGCGGCGAGCTGACGCCGGCGCAGATCGCCGGCTTCATCATCGGGCTGCGGGTGAAGAAGGAGACCATCGGCGAGATCGCCGCCGCGGCTCAGGTCATGCGCGAGCTGGCGACGCACGTGGACGTGAAGGACGAGCGCCACCTGGTCGATACCTGCGGCACCGGCGGCGATGCGGCGCATACCTTCAACGTATCGACCTGCGCCGCCTTCGTCGCCGCCGCCGCGGGCGTGAGGGTGGCGAAGCACATGGGCCGCTCGGTGTCTTCCTCTTCGGGCAGCGCGGAGGTGCTCGAAGCCTTGGGCGCGAACATCGCGCTTACGCCCGAGCAGACCGGCCAGGCGATCGACAAGCTCGGCCTGGGCTTCATGTTCGCCCCCGCGCACCACTCGGCGATGAAGCATGCCGCGCCGGTGCGCAAGGAGCTCGGCGTGCGCACCCTCTTCAACATCCTCGGGCCGCTCACCAACCCCGCGGGGGCGAAAAACCAGGTGATGGGCGTATTCCATCCCGATCTGGTCGGCATCCAGGTGCGCGTGCTGCAGCGCCTGGGCTCCGAGCACGTGATGATCGTCTACGGCCTGGACGGCCTCGACGAGATTTCGATCTCGGCCGACACCATGGTGGGCGAGCTGGTCGGCGGCGCGATCAACGAGTACACCGTCCACCCGTCGCATTTCGGCCTGGAGCTGTACGACCGGCGCGCGATCGTGGTGCACACGGTGGACGAATCCCGCGAGATGATCCTCGCGGTGCTGGGCAACCAGCCCGGCCCGGCGCACAACATCGTCGCCCTGAACGCCGGCGCCGCGATCTACGTATCCGGAGTAGCCAAGACGCTCAAGGACGGCATCGAGCGCGCGCGCGCGGCCATCGCGAGCGGCGAGGCCAAGAAAAAGCTCGACGAGCTCGTCGCCTTTACCAAGAAGCTCAAGCCTTGAACATTCTCGATCGCATCATGGCCGTGAAGCGGGCAGAAGTTGCCGCGTCCAAGCGCGCGATGCCGCCGTCCGCGGTCGAGGCGCGCGTTCGAAGCGCACCTCCCCCACGTGATTTCGTCTCTTCGATAAGGACAAGAATCGCTGCCGGTAAAGCCGCCGTGATCGCGGAGATAAAGAGAGCCAGCCCGTCGCGCGGCGTGCTGCGGGAAAGCTTCGATGCGGCCGAAATCGC
>CAZJJC010000221.1:0-12078 GCA_964546195.1 uncultured Enterobacteriaceae bacterium
GGCCGCGACACGACGCGCCCGGCGAGCCGGATCTCGCCTTCCTGCACCGCTTCGAAGCCCGCAATGCAGCGCAGGACCGTGGTCTTGCCGCAGCCGCTCGGGCCGAGCAGGCAGCCGATCGCGCCGCGCGGGAGCGAGAACGACAGCCCGCGCACCACCTCGTGCTCGCCGTAAGCGTGGCGCAGGCCCGTCACTTCCAGCAGGGCGGAATTAAGAATCATTCTTGTTAGAATAACATACCCTTAGTTATCAATAATTTGAAACATCTCGGGCTACTCGGAAGCGTCGCATTGGCTACCGGCGTGCTGCTGGCGCTGCCGGTGGCGCTGGTCGTCGCCAGCGTGTTCCAGGGCGGCGGCGAGACCTGGTCGCATCTCGCGGCGACCGCATTGCCGCGCTACGTCGGGAACACCGTGCTGCTGCTCCTGGTGGTGGCCTGGGGCGTGGTCTCCATGGGCGTGCTGTCGGCCTGGCTCGTCACGGCCTACCGCTTCCCGGGCCGGGACACGCTGCAATGGGCGCTGATGCTGCCGCTCGCGGTGCCGGCCTACGTCATGGCCTACGCCTACACCGACTGGCTGCAGTTCACCGGCCCGGTGCAGTCGGCGCTGCGCAGCCTGACCGGCTGGCAGGCGCGCGAGTACTGGTTCCCCGAGATCCGCTCGCTCATGGGCGCGGCGGTGATGCTTTCCTTCGCGCTCTATCCGTACGTCTACCTGATCGCGCGCACCGCGTTCAACGAGCTGCCGCGCAGCGCGATCGAGGCCGGCCGGCTCGCCGGGCATACCGCCTGGGGGGCGTTTTTCCGGGTGGCGGTGCCGCTGGCGCGGCCGGCGATCGCGGCGGGGGCGTCGCTCGCGCTGATGGAGACGCTGGCCGACTTCGGCACGGTGTCGTATTTCGCCGTCGAGGTCTTCACCACCGGGATTTTCAAGGCCTGGCTTTCCATGGGGGACGCCGTGGCGGCGGCGCAGCTTTCCACCTGCCTGCTCGTTTTCGTCGCGCTGGTGCTCGCGCTGGAGCGCGCGAGCCGCGGCCGCGCCGCCTACTATTCCGCCGCGCCGCGCAAGCCGGCGCCGCCGCACCGGCTGCGCGGGCCGGCGGCGGCGCTTGCTCTGTTTGCCTGCGCGGCGCCGGTGTTCTTCGGCTTCGCGCTGCCGCTCGTCCTGCTCGCCGGGCTCGCCTGGGAAGAAAGGGCCGCCTATCTCGGCGCGCGCTTCGTCGCGCTCGTCGGCAACAGCTTTGCGCTCGCCGGGCTGACCGCGGTGCTCGCCGTGGCGCTCGCCACCGTGATGGCGTATGCCGCGCGCCTGACGGGGAACCGCCTGGTCGCCGCGGTGAATCGCCTCGCCGGCCTGGGCTATGCGGTCCCCGGGGCGGTCATCGCGGTCGGGGTGCTGGTGCCGCTCGGCCGGCTGGACAACCTGCTCGCCGGCTGGATAGAGCAGGCGCTCGGCATCGAGCTCGGGCTGCTCCTCACCGGCACGGTGGCGGCTCTGGTTTACGCCTATCTCGTGCGCCTGCTCGCGGTGGCGCTGCAGACGACCGAAGCCGGCCTCGCCAAGATCACGCCCAGCATGGAGGACGCGGCCCGCTCGCTCGGCGCGAGCGCGTCCGGGGCGCTCGCGCGCGTGCACGTGCCGCTGCTCGCGCCCAGCCTCGCCACCGCGGCGCTGCTCGTCTTCGTCGACGTGCTGAAGGAGCTTCCCGCGACTTTCGCGCTGCGGCCGTTCAATTTCGACACCCTGGCGATCGAGGCCTACAACCTCGCCAAGGACGAGCGCCTGGCCGAGGCGGCGGTGCCCTCGCTCGTCATCGTCGCGGTCGGCCTGGCGCCGGTGATCTACGTGACGAAGCGCTACTTCCAGGCGACGCGGTCGTAGATCTTCTGCGAGCTGGGCTGATTCCTGCCGAGCACCGCGACGTTGAGACGGTCGCGCTTGAATTCGCCCAGCGCGTTGAGCACCGGGTTATCCAGCTTTACGCCCGCCACCACCGGCCACTCGTTGTTGCCTTCGGCAAAATAGCGCTGGGCTTCGTCGCTCGCCAGGTACTCGAGGAACTGCACCGCGGCGGCGCGGTGCGGCGCGTGCTCGAGCACGCCCGCGCCGGAAATGTTGACATGCGTGCCCCAGGTCTTCTGGTTGGGGAACACGATGCCGATGCGCTCGGCGACCGCGCGCTCCTCGGGCTTCTGCGAGCGCGCGAGGCGCGCGTAGTAGTACTGGTTGGACACCGTGACGTCGCACTGCCCGGCCGCGACCGCCTTGAGCTGGTCGGTATCGCCGCCCTTGGGCTCCTGCGCGAGGTTGGCGCGCACCGCCTTCGCCCAGGCCTCGGCCTTGCCGGCGCCGAGGTGGTCGATCAGCGCGCCCATGAGCGAGAGGTTGTAGATGTTGGTCGAGGAGCGCATGCACACGCGCCCCTTCCATTTCGGATTGGCGAGCTGCTCGTAAGTCTCGATCTCGCCGGGCTGCACCTTCGCCTTGTTGTAGGCGATGACCCGCGCGCGCATCGAGAAGCCGAACCAGTGGCCGCCGGGCTCGCGGAAGCTCTCCGGGATGCGCGAGGCGAGCAGGGCCGATTCGACCGGCTGGAACAGCCCCATCTGCTCGGCGCGCCACAGGCGGCCGGCGTCCACCGTGATCAGCACGTCGGCCGGGCTGCGCGCGCCTTCGTTGCGGATGCGCTCGACCAGCGCGTCCTCGCCCGCCTCGAGGCGGTTCACCTTGATGCCGGTCTTCTGGGTGAACCCGGAGTAGAGCGCCTCGTCGGTCTGGTAATGGCGCGACGAGTAGACGTTCACGACCTTGTCCTGCGCGGGGGCGGCGCCGCACAGCAGGAGGCCCGCCAGGGCCATGGAAAGACCGGAAAAAAGGGTTTGCATAAGCAAACGATAATGACTCTCATTGTCGTTGTCAATGAGAATGGCTATCATCATCGCCATGGGGACGCCAAAGCGAGGGCGCTGCTAAGCGCACGCTGGAGCGAGCTCCAATCGACGCTACATTAGTAGCTTGCGTCCACGGCGCGGCCTCCCGCGCGTTCCATGTTGCATATGATGCGTTTCGCGCTGGCAGTGTTCTTCGCCTGCTTCGCCGTTCAGGCGGCGGCGCAGCAGGCGCTCGAGATCATCCCGCTGCGCCATCGCACCGTCGAGCAGGTCCTGCCCGCCCTGCGGCTGCTATTGGAGCCGGGGGGCACGCTCGGCGGCGACCGCGGTCAGCTCTTCGTGCGCGCCAGCCCGGCCAATGTGGCCGAGCTGAAGCAGGCGCTCGCGGTCATCGACCGGCCGCTGCGCCGTCTCCAGATCTCGGTTCGCTTCGATGACGCCGCTCAGTCCGCCAGGCAAGGCATCGAGGCCGGCGCGCGGGTGAGCAACCGCGGCGCCCGTGTCGAAGTGCGTGGGCGGGACGATCAAAGCAATGCCGCGGAACGCGTCGACCAGCGCATCCAGGTGCTCGAAGGCGGCCGCGCGTTGATCATGACCGGCCAGTCCACGCCCCTGCCCGGGGCGATCTGGGAAACGGGTAGCGGCTTCGAAGCGGTGGCGCGCCTCTCGGGCGACACGGTGCTTGTAGACATCGCGCCGCAGAAGGAATCGTTCGAGCGGCAGCAGCGCATGGCGACGACCGTGAGCGCGCGCCTTGGCGAATGGTTCGAGGTCGGCGGGGCGGTAGCGAGCGCCGCGCGCGACGAGCGGGGCATTGCCTCGGGCAGCCGCTCGCGTTCCTCGGAAATGCGCCGCGTATGGCTGAAGGTCGAGGAGCTGCCCTGAAGCGCCTGCTGCAGCGCAGCTTCGCTGCGGACGGCCCGCTCTCGGCGAACGTTTCCGGCTTCAGGCTGCGCCCGCAGCAGCTCGAGATGGCCGAGGCCATCGGCGCGGCGATCGAAAGCACCGGCGTGCTGGTCGCCGAGGCGGGCACCGGCACCGGCAAGACCTTCGCCTACCTGGTGCCGGCGCTGCTGGGCGGGGGCAAGGTGATCGTCTCCACCGGCACCAAGACGCTGCAGGACCAGCTCTTCGACCGCGACCTGCCCGCGGTGCGCAACGCGCTCGCCTCAGGCGCCTCGGCCGCGGTGCTGAAGGGGCGCGCGAATTACGTGTGCCTTTACCGGCTGCGCCGCGCGGCGAGCGAGGCTCGCCTCGCGAGCCGCGAGGAGGCCGCGCAGTTGCGGCACATCGAGCGCTTCGCGGCGAGCACGGTCACCGGCGATCGCGCCGACCAGGCCGCGGTGCCCGAGGACGCGCCGGTGTGGGCGCATGCCACCTCCACGCGCGACAACTGCCTGGGCCAGTCCTGCCCGGACTACCGCGACTGTTTCGTGATGCGGGCGCGCAAGAACGCGCTCGCGGCCGACGTGGTGGTGGTCAATCACCACCTGTTCTTCGCCGATCTCGTGCTGCGCGAGGAGGGCATCTCCGAGCTGCTGCCGGCCTGCAATACCGTGATCTTCGACGAGGCGCACCAGCTGCCCGAGACCGCCCGCATGTTCTTCGGCGAGACCTTGTCGAGCGCGCAGCTGGTCGAGCTGGCGCGCGACGCGCGCCTGGAGCTGCGCGCCGCGGGCGGCGCTTCGCCCGAGCTCGATGGCCTCGCCACCCGGCTGGAGAAGACCGCGCGCGACCTGCGGCTCGCATTCGGCGAGCCCGCCGCCCGCCTCGCCTGGAGCCAGGCGCTGCGCCTGCCGGAATTTCCGGATTTGCTTGAACGGCTGAACGATTCATTGAAGAGCCTGGAAGAAGCGCTTGCGGCGCAGGCCGGAAGATCCGAAGGCATCGATTCTTGCGCCCGCCGCGCCGCAGCCGCGCTGCATACGCTGATACGCATGCGCGAAGGCGATGTGGCGAGCGAGGTGCGCTGGGTGGAGGTGTTCCAGCACGCGCTCCAGCTGCATGTGACGCCGCTCTCCTCGGCTGAGCTTTTCCGCAAGCAGATGAGCGATCACCCGCGCGCCTGGATCTTCACCTCGGCGACCCTGGCGGTGGGCGAGGACTTCGGCCATTTCACCCGCGAGCTCGGCGTGCCGCAGGCCGAGACCCGGCGCTGGTCGAGTCCGTTCGACTTCGAGCGCCAGGCGCTGCTGTACCTGCCGTTAGGCCTGCCGCCCGAGCCGAACGACGCCGCCTTCACCGAGGCGGTGATCGAGGCCGCGCTGCCGGTGCTGCGCGCGAGCGAAGGGCGCGCCTTTCTGCTGTTCACCACGCTGCGCGCCCTGCGGCGCGCGCACGAGCTGCTGCGCGACCGGCTGCCCTTCCCGCTGCTGGTGCAGGGCACCGGCTCGCGCAGCGAGCTGCTCGCGCGCTTTCGCAGCCTGGGCAACGCGGTGCTGCTGGGCAGCCAGTCGTTCTGGGAAGGGGTGGACGTGCGCGGCGAGGCGCTTTCGCTGGTGATCATCGACAAGCTGCCTTTCGCCCCGCCCGACGATCCGGTGCTCGCGGCGCGCATCGAGGGCATGCGCGCGCAGGGCGGCAATCCCTTTACCGGCCTGCAGCTGCCGCAGGCGGTGCTGCAGCTGAAGCAGGGCGCGGGGCGGCTGATCCGCGACGAGGCCGATCGCGGCGTGCTCATGCTGTGCGACCCGCGCCTCTTGTCCAAGCCCTACGGCCGGCGCATCCTGAATAGCCTGCCGCCGATGAAGCTCACCCGCCGCCTGGAAGAGGTGGAAAGCTTCTTCGCTAGAATCCCGGCGTGAAGGTCCTCATCACCGGCGGCGGCGGGTTCCTCGGCGCGCGCCTGGCGCGCAAGCTGCTGGAGCGCGGCGAGCTCGGCGGACAGCGCATCTACGGCATCACGCTGCTCGATGCTCGCTTTCCTTCCTTTTTTCAGGACCCGCTTTTGAGAATCGTGGAAGGCGACGTGGCGCAACCGGGCATCCTGGACAAGGCGATCGAGAAGGATACCGGCGCGGTGTTCCATCTCGCTGCGGTGGTGAGCGGCGCGGCGGAAGCGGATTTCGATCTCGGCCTGCGCGTCAATTTGGACGGCACGCGGTTGCTGCTCGAGAAGCTGCGCCGCTGCGAGCGGCCGCCGCGCGTGGTGTTCACGAGCTCGGTGGCCGCCTTCGGCGGCGAGCTGCCCGAGGTGCTGGACGACGCCACCACGCCGCGGCCGCAAACCTCGTACGGCACGCAGAAAGTGATCGGCGAGTACCTGGTGTCGGACTTTTCGCGCAAGGGCCACCTCGACGGCCGCTCGCTCAGGCTGCCGACCATCGTGGTGCGCGCCGGCAAGCCCAACGCCGCGGCTTCGTCCTTCGCGAGCGGCGTCATCCGCGAGCCGCTGAGCGGGGCGGTCTCCGAGTGCCCGGTAGCGCCCGACACCGGGGTCTGGCTTCTTTCGCCCGGCCGCGCGGTCGATGCCTTCATCCACGCGCTCGAGCTGCCGGCGCAGGCCTGGGGCACGAACCGGGTGCTCAACCTTCCCGGCATCACCGCGAGCGTGGCGGAAATGCTCGCCGCCTTGCGCCGCCTGGCGGGCGCCGAGGTGGCCGATCGCGTGGCCTGGAAGCCCGATGCGCGCGTCGAGGCGATCGTGAAGACCTGGCCGGTGCGCTTTCGCACGCCGCGCGCCCTGGAGATGGGCTTCAGGCCCGACCCGGATATCGAGTCGGTCATCCGCGACTACATCGCGGACGAGAAGATCAAGCTTTGAGCTACCACGCCGGGTCCCACAGGCGCCACCAGGGCACGTCGGGCTTGCGGCCGCCGGGCTTGAAATAGTCGCTGTCGGGGAAGTTCTTCTGCATCACCCGGTCGGCGTCGTCGCGCAGCTCGGTCATGCCGAGCGCGTCGTACGCCTTCACCAGGATGAACATCGCTTCCTCCACCGCGGGCGTCTGCGGGTAGTGCTTGATCGCGTACTGCGCCCGGTTGACCGCCGCGATGTAGGCGGTGCGCTTCATGTAGTAGCGCGCCACGTGCACTTCGTGCGAGGCGAGCGAGTTGACGAGGTAGCGCATGCGCGCGGCCGAGTCCTCGGCGTACCTGGATTCGGGAAACCGCGTCACCACTTCCCTGAACGCGTCGAAGGCCTCGCGCGTGGACTTCGGGTCGCGGTCGCTCATGTCGGGCGCGGCGAGGAAGCCGAGCAGGCCCTGGTCTTCGTTGAAGTTGATCAGGCCCTTCAAGTAGTAGGCGTAGTCGACGTGCTGATGGTTGGGGTAGAGCTTGATGAAGCGCTCGGTGGCCGCCACCGCCGAGGCGCGCTCGTCCTGCTTCCAGTAGCAGTAGGCGACTTCGAGCTGTGCCTGCTGCGCGAAGCGCCCGTAGGGGAAGCGGGCCTCGAGCTTCTCGAAGTACTTGATCGCCTGGTCCCACTGCTTGCTCGCCATGGCGTCCTTCGCCTCGCCGTAGAGCTTCTGCGCCGACCAGCCGAGGGTCTCGTCGGGCTCCTGGCCGGAGAAGATGCCGCAGCCGGCGAGCAGCAGCGCGGCGAGGGCAGCAAGTAAACTTGAGCGCATGGTGGGTAAGGATTATAGCGATCCGGACTGGGAGGAAGGCTTCGCCGCCGCGATGAGCGCGACCGTGCCGGCGCAGCTCGGCGGCTTGCGCGTAGACCAGGCGCTGGCCCGCCTGTTCCCGCAGTATTCGCGCAATCGCCTGCAGGCCTGGCTTAAGTCGGGCCACATCACGCTCGACGGCAGGCGCGCCGAGGCCGCCCGCGCGGTGAGCGGCGGGGAGCGCGTCGTGCTGGAGCCGCCGCCGGTTCCGCAGTCCGCCGCGCCCCAGGCGCAGCGCATGCCGCTGAAGATCGTGCACGAGGACGCCGAGCTCATCGTGATCGACAAGCCGGCCGGGCTGGTGGTCCATCCCGGCGCCGGGCAGCCCGACCGAACGCTCCTCAACGCGCTGCTCGCGCATGCGCCGCGCCTCGCCGGCGTGCCGCGCGCCGGCATCGTCCACCGCCTGGACAAGGACACGAGCGGGCTGCTGGTGGTGGCGAAAACCGTCCAGGCGCAGGCCGAGCTCGCGCGCCAGCTCGCCGAGCGCAGCATGCGGCGCACCTACCTCGCCGTGGTGCAGGGCGATCCGCCGGCGAGCGGCACCATCGACGCGCCGCTGGGCCGCGACGTGCGCTCGCGCGTGCGCATGGCGGTGACCCAGCGCGGCAAGCCCTCGCGCACCGCCTACCGCGTGCTCGAGCGCTTCGGCCATGCGGCGCTGGTCGAATGCCGCCTCGAGACCGGCCGCACGCACCAGATCCGCGTGCACCTGCAGCACATCCGCCACCCGCTGGTGGGCGACAGCGTCTACCGGCGCGGCACGCGGCACGGGCTCGCCTTTGCGCGGCAGGCGCTGCATGCCGGCGAGCTCAGCCTGATACACCCCGGCACGAAGCAACCCATGACCTGGCGCTCGCCGCTGCCGCGCGACATGAAGCGCCTGCTCGATGCGCTGAGAAAGGACCGATGATCTTTCCGCAATGGCCCGCGCCCGCGCAGGTGCGCGCCGTCATGACGACCCGGGACACGCGCCTGGAAGAGCTGCACACCCTGCTGCCGCGCGAGCCGGTCTGGCTGCGCCAGGTCCACGGCACCCGGGTGGTCGACCTGGACCGTCCGCTCGCCCTCGAAGGCGATGCGGCGATGACGCGCGTGGCGAGCACCGTGTGCGCCATCCAGGTCGCCGACTGCATGCCGGTGCTGCTCGCCGACGAGGCGGGCACCGTGGTCGGCGGCGCGCACGCCGGGTGGCGCGGGCTCTCGGCCGGGGTCATCGAGGCGACCATCGCCGCGATGCAAGTCTCTCCCAATAATTTGTTGGCTTGGCTAGGCCCCGCGATCGGGCCGCGGGTCTACGAGGTGGGGGACGAAGTGCGCGCCGCCTTCGTCGAGAAGGACGCTTTTTCCGCGACGCGCCCAGGCCACTGGCTGCTCGATCTCTACGCGGTGGCACGCCGGCGGCTACAGAGCGAGGGCGTGGAGCGCATCTTCGGCGGCGGGTTCTGCACTTATTCCGATCCCGAGCGCTTCTATTCCTATCGCCGCGACGGCCGCACCGGCCGCATGGCCGCAATGATCTGGCTAACGGCATAGAATCCTCGAATCCCATGACGCTCGGCTGGATCGTGGCTGCAAGCGTGGCCGGCGGCACGCTCTCCGCCGGCCTCGCCGCCATTTCGCTCGCGGTGCGCGCGAGCTGGGTGCCGATGCTGGTGTCCTTCGCCATCGGCGCGCTGCTCGGCGCGGCCTTCCTGGAAGTCATCCCGCATGCCTTCGAGCGCGGCGAGCCGCACCAGGCGGCCATGGCCATCCTCGGCGGCATCTTCGCGTTTTTCGTGATGGAAAAGCTGCTGCTGTGGCGGCACTGCCATACCGAGAACTGCGAGGTGCACGACCCGCACGAGGCAGGATCGCGCTCCGGTGCGCACGATCGCGGCCGCAGCGGCCTGCTTATCGTGGTGGGCGACACGGTGCACAACTTCGTCGACGGCCTGCTGATCGCCGCCGCCTTCCTGCAGAGCACGGAGCTCGGCATCATCGCCGCCGTGGCGATCATCGCGCACGAGATCCCGCAGGAAGTCGGCGACTTCCTGATACTGCTGCACTCGGGCTATTCGCGCGCGCGGGCGCTCGCCATGAACCTGCTCTCGTCGGTCGCGACGCTGGTCGGTGGCGTCATCGGCTACTTCGCGCTGCAGCGGGTGGCCGACTGGGAAGCCACGCTGCTCGGCGTGGTCGCCGCGAGCATGATTTACGTCGCCGTAGCCGACCTGATCCCGGGGCTGCACCGCCAGCCCGAGCTGCGCGACACCGCCTCCCAGGCCTTGCTGATCGCCCTGGGCATTGCAGCCATCGCGGCCGTCCGCGCGGTTGTCTCGCACTGATCGAAAAGAACTATCTTTCAGTACGTTAAGATTCATTTGACGGGGCGTCTTGTGCGGCGCAGAATCGCCCGCGCATGCAACATGGCTCCCCCGAAGCCTTGCTGGCCGCGATCTCGCAGTCGAGCAGCGAGCTGACCCAGGGCTGGATGCGGGTGCTCGCCACGGCGCCGGCCGGCGCTCCGTGGCTGGCGGCGAACGCTTCTCTTCAATCCGCGTATCTCGAGAAGCAGACGAGGCTGTGGAACGCCCTGCAGGCGGGCCGCAGCGAAGCCCTCGCCAGCCCGGCTCCCGGGGACCGCAGGTTTTCGCACCCCGCGTGGCGCGACAACCCCTACTACGACTACCTCAAGCAGTCCTACCTCCTCGCGGCGAGCTATCTCCAGGACCTGGTGGCGCAAGCCCCGCTCGAGCCTGCCGCCAGGGAGCGCGCGGCCTTCGCCGTCAGGCAATGGATCGATGCGCTGTGCCCGGCGAACTTCGCCGCCACCAACCCGGCCGCGCTGGAGCAGGCGCGCGGGAGCGGCGGGGAGAGCCTCGCCCGCGGGCTGGCCAACCTGATGGCCGACGTGCGCAGAGGGCGCATCAGCCAGACCGACGAGGCGGCCTTCGAGGTGGGGCGCAACCTCGCCGTCACGCCCGGCGCGGTGGTGTTCGAGAACGAGCTCATCCAGCTCATCCAGTACCTGCCCGCCACCGCGCAGGTGGCCAGGCGGCCGCTCGTCATGGTGCCGCCGTGCATCAACAAGTTCTACATCCTCGACCTGCAGCCCGAGAGCTCCTTCGTCGCGCACGCCGTCGCGAGCGGCCACACCGTGTTCATGGTCTCGTGGCGCAACGTGGGGCCGGAGCAGGGGCACTACGGCTGGGACGACTATCTCGAAAAGGGGCTGTTCACCGCCTTCCGCATCGCCCGCGATATCGCTGCTTCCGACAAGGTCAATTCGCTCGGCTTCTGCGTGGGCGGCACGCTGCTCGGCGCGGCACTGGCAGTCCTTTCCCAAAAAAATGAAAATCTGGTGGCGAGCGCCACCTATCTCGCGGCAATGCTGGATTTTTCCGAGCCGGGACAAATTGGACTCTTCGTCGACGCGCCGGGCGTGGCGGCGCGCGAGGCGAGCATCGGGCAGCGCGGCATCCTGCCGGGCTCGGACCTCGCCTTCGTGTTCTCCAGCCTGCGCGCCAACGACCTGGTGTGGCCCTACGTCGTGAACAACTATCTCCTCGGCGAGGCGCCGGCGGCCTTCGATCTGCTGTACTGGAACTCCGACAGCACCAATCTGCCGGGGCCGATGTACTGCTATTACCTGCGCAATACGTATCTTTCGAACCGGTTGCGCGAGCCCGGCGCGCTGGTGAACTGCGGCGTGCCGGTGGATCTTGGCAGGATCGATCTCCCGGTCTTCGTGCTGGCGACGCGCGAAGACCACATCGTGCCCTGGCGCTCCGCGTACCGCACGCTCGGCCTGGTCGGCGGCGAGGACAAGACATTCGTGCTCGGCGCGAGCGGCCATATCGCCGGCGTGGTCAACCCGCCCGCGAAGAAACGCCGCAGCCACTGGAGCGCCGGGGCCTGTCCCGCCGAACCCGAAGACTGGTTTTCCAAGGCAAAGGAAAACTCGGGGAGCTGGTGGCCGGCCTGGTCGCGCTGGCTCGCGCGTCACGGCGGCGGCGAGCGCGAGGCACCTTCGGCGAGCGGAAATGTCCAATATCGACCCATCGAAGCGGCGCCCGGCCGCTACGTGAAGCAGCGCATCCATTAGGAGACCGCATGGAAGAGATCTACATCGTCGGCGCAGCGCGCACCCCGATCGGCAAGTTCGGCGGCAGCCTGGCGAAGACGCCGGCCTCGGAGCTCGGCGCCCTGGTGATCCGCAAGGTGCTCGAGCGCGCCGGCGTCGCGCCCGACCAGGTCTCGGAAGTCATCATGGGCCAGGTGCTGACCGCGGGCGTGGGGCAGAACCCGGCGCGCCAGGCGGCGATGCGCGCCGGACTGCCGGAAATGATCCCGTCGATGACCATCAACAAGGTGTGCGGCTCGGGCCTGAAGGCGGCGATGCTCGGCGCGCAGGCGATCGCCCACGGCGACTCGGATCTGGTGGTGGCCGGCGGCCAGGAATCGATGAGTCTCGCGCCGCACGCCATGATGGGCTCGCGCGAGGGCTTCCGCCTGGGCGACGCCAAGCTGGTCGACACCATGATCGTCGACGGCCTGTGGGATGTGTACAACCAGTACCACATGGGCGTCACC
>CAZJJC010000222.1:0-4675 GCA_964546195.1 uncultured Enterobacteriaceae bacterium
ACCTTGAACGCCAGCGTCTGCGAGACCCAGCGCTGGCCGAAGCCCTCGACCAGCTTCGCCCAGTCGCCTTGCGCGCTGCGCGCAAAGCCGTGGTACAGCCCGTGCGTGCCCTCGAACACGGTGCGCGGCCCGACGAAACCCTGGCGCGCGAGGTCGGCGGCGCGTATGCCGGACTGCGCTGCCCAGCCGGGATGCAGGCGCTTGGTCCAGGCGCCTTCGGCGAGGTACTCGATGATGCCGCCCGCCATCGAGCCCGCGATGCCCAGCGCGTTCACAAAGTCCTGCTTGCTGAGCTTCAGGGCCGTCGCTGCTGCGGCAGCTGCGCCCATCGCGCCCAGCACGGCAGTGGGATGGAAGCCTGCCTTGTGGATCAGCTTGGGCGCGACCAGGCTGGCGCGGCACATGAGCTCGACCCCCACCGCGATGGCGCGCAGGGCGTCTTCTCCGGAAATGCGCTCGCGCTCGGCGAGGGCCAGCACGGCGGGCACGATCACGGCGCCGGCATGCACCGGCCCGCCCTCGAAGGTGTCGTCGAAATCCTCGCCGTGCGCCGCGGTGCCGTTGACGAACGCGGCGCCGGCCGCGTCGAGCGCGCGCGCATGGCCGATCGCGGTGCAGCCGCCGCTCGCTTCCCAGCCGCCGAGCGCGGCGCGTACATAGCCGGTATTGCGCGCCGCCAGGCACAGGCCGGCGACGTCGATGAGCAGCTTTTCCGCGACCCCTTGCATCGGCGCGGGATTTGCCGTGGCGGCTGCCTCGGCGAGCTGCTCGGAGATTGACTGGCTCATGCGCGCGGCATTCTAAGTCCACTCGGCGCGCGCGACGAACCACAGGGTGAGCAGGCCGAATACCGCCATCGCGAGCGCGATCACGGCGAACAGGCCCTGCAGCGAAGCCACCGCCAGGCCGCCGGCGAGCACCAGGCCCAGGCGCACGGTGCCGGCGAGCACCGGCCACAGCACGCGGCCGGCGCCCTGCGAGGCGAAATACAACGCGATGCCCGCGGCGAGCAGGGGATAGAACGGCGCCACGGTGCGCAGGTAGCGCGAGCCGCTTTCCAGCACCGCCGCATCCGCGCTGAAAAGGCCCACCCAGGCGAGCGGCGCGAGCGCTACCGTGACGCCGATCGCCAGGCTGATCGACGCCGCAAAGGCGGCGCCTACCCAGGCGATGCGCTTCGCGCGCGCCGCGCGGCCGGCGCCGACGTGCGTGCCGACCAGCACCACCAGGGCCTGCCCGACCGCGAACACCAGCGGGATCTGCAGCAGCTCCAGGCGCAGCCCGACGCCGTAGCCGGCGAGCGCGGCGGCGCCGTGGCGGCCGACGAAGCCGGTGAGGATGACCGCGGTGAGCACCGTCTGGATGGCCGAGAGCACCGAGATGCCGCCGACGCGCAGGATGTCGCCGAACAGGCGCCGCTCGAGGCGCAGATCCGCGGCGCCGGGGCGCAGGGCGCTCGCGCGGCGGAACACGACGCAGGCCATGGCGAGGCCGGCCAGGCCGAAGGTCGTGACGTAAGCGACGCCCGCGCCGGCGATGCCGATGCGGCTCACCAGCGCGGCGGACAGCGGCAGGTGGACCAGCGCGGCGCAGATGAGCGCGACCGCCGGCACTCCCATGTTTCCCGTGCCGCGCAGCACGCTCGACAGCGTGTTGGCCATCCATACCGTGACCGCGCCGGCAAAGATGATTTCCGAATAGGCGACCGCGTGCGTCAGGCTGTCGCCCGAGCCGCCGAGCAGGCGGTAGATCGCTGGCCCGAAGGAAAGCATCAGAACGGTGAAGGCGGCGCTCATCGCAGCCGCGATCACCAGCGCGTGCACCACCAGGCGCCGCGCGCGCGGCACATCGCCCGAGCCCAGGGCGCGGGCGATGGCCGAGGAGACGCCGCCGCCCATGGCGCCGGCGGAGGTCATCTGCAGCAGCATGAGGAGCGGAAACACGAGCGCCAGCCCGGCGAGCGGCGCGGTGCCCAGGCGCCCGATGAAATAGGTGTCGCCCACCGAGACAAGCGACTGGAAGGCGACCAGCAGCACGCCCGGCGCCGACAGGCGCGCGAGCGCCGGCACGATCGGCGCCTCGAGCAGGCGCTCGGCGCGCGAATTCACCTGAACATCGGCTTTTTGAATAACAATGCGCTTGCCCATCCGGCGAGCACGCCGAGCGCATTGGCGAGCATGTCGTAGAGCTCGAAGCTGCGGTAGCCGAGGAAGCCCTGCGCGAATTCGAGCGCGATGCCCAGGGCGATGAAGCCGGCGGCGTAGAACATGCGGCGCGCGTAGAGCTGGGCGAACCAGAACATCAGCACGCCGTAGACGGCGAAGTGCCCCAGCTTGTCGTTGCCGGCGGACGGCGGGGCAGGCGTGAGCGAGCCCCAGACGACGGCCGCGACCATCGCCCAGCCGATCCCGATGCAGACGAGCCTGAAATTCAGAATAAGGGCATCTGGCCGCCCGGCAGGGGTGGGCGGAAGCGCGTGCAGTCTAGCTCAGCGCGCTGGCGGGGCGCGCCGTGCCCGTTGAGGTTGAACCTGCGGCAGGCGAGGTCGAAGCGCTTTTCCATCAATTCCGCATAGTTGCCCGTGCCGGTCATGCGGCTGCCGAAGCTCGGGTCGTTGTCGCGCCCGCCGCGCATCTGGCGCACGATGCTGATGACATGCTCGGCGCGCTGCGGATAGTGCGCCGCCAGCCACTCCTTGAAGAGATCCTTGAGCTCGTTGGGCAGCCGCATGATGACGTAGGCGGCCTCGCCCGCGCCGGCCTGCGCGGCGGCTTCCAGCACCTGCTCCAGGGTCTTGTCGTTGAGGGCGGGGATCAGCGCCGCGACCATGACCCCGCAAGGAATCTGGTTTTTATTCAAATTCCTTAAAACATCCAAACGGCGTTGCGGACTCGCCGCTCTGGGCTCCAGCTTGCGCGCGAGCTCGCGGTCCAGCGTGCCGATGGACACGAACACCTTGACCAGGTTCTTGCGTGCCATGGGCGCGAGGAGGTCGAGATCGCGTTCGACCAGCGCCGACTTGGTCACCAGGGTCACCGGGTGCTCGCATTCGGCCAGCACCTCGAGGATCTGGCGCGTGATCCTGTACTTGCGCTCGATCGGCTGATAGCAGTCGGTGTTCGCCCCGAGCGCGATCGGCTGCGGCGCGTAGCCGGGCTTGGCCAGGGCCTGGCGCAGCAGCTCGGCGGCGTTGGTCTTGGCGAACAGCTTGGTTTCGAAATCCAGGCCGGGCGAGAGCTCCAGGTAGGCGTGGCTGGGCCGCGCGTAGCAGTAGATGCAGCCGTGCTCGCAGCCGCGGTAAGGATTGATCGAGCGGTCGAAGCCGACATCGGGCGAGTCGTTTCTCGACACGATCGAGCGCGCGCGCTCGATCGTCACCTGCGTCTTGAGCTCGGTTTCGCTTTTTTCCTCCGGTGTCCAGCCGTCGTCGAACTCCTCGCGCGCGGCGCCCTCGAAGCGCCCCTGGATCTGCGAACGTGCGCCGCGCAGGTAGAGGTTTTCGGGCGGGATTTCCTTAGAATGGCGAGTCATGTCGGATACTGTATATAACAACAGTACCAGGCGCAACGTGGGCGTGCTCGCCGCCTGCCAGGCGCTGCTCTTCACCAACAATGCCACGCTGATCGCCATCAACGGCCTGGCCGGCCTGTCGCTTGCGCCCAACGTCGCGCTCGCCACGCTGCCGGTGACCTGCTGGGTGCTCGGCGGCGCCATCGCCACCATGCCGGCCTCGTTCCACATGAAGCGCGTCGGCCGGCAGCGCGGCCTCACCTTGGGCGCGCTGTGGGGCGTCGCGGGCGCGCTGCTCTGCGCCCTTGCCATCTGGCTGCAGAGCTTCTGGCTGCTGTGCTTCGGCACCCTGGTCTGGGGCACCTACAACGCCTACGGCCAGTACTACCGCTTCGCCGCGGCCGATATCGCGACGCCCGACTTCAGGGCGACCGCGATCTCGCTGGTGCTCGCGGGCGGCCTGGTGGGCGGCATCCTCGGCCCCACGACCAGCCGCTATACGGTCGAGCTCCTCGCGCCGAAGTTCATGGGCGCCTACCTCGGGCTCATTGTGTTCGCGCTGGCGACGATGGTGCTGCTGCGCTTCATCCGCATCCCCACGCCCAGCGCCGCCGAGAAGGCGGCCGCCGGGCGGCCGCTGCGCGAGATCGCGGCGCAGCCGAAATTCCTGCTGGCGGTATTTGCCGGCGCCATCGGCTACGGCGTCATGAACTTCCTCATGACCTCCACGCCGATCGCGATGCAGGTGTGCGGCCATCCGTACGCCGACGCCGCCTTCGTCATCTCCTCGCACGTGGTGGCGATGTTCGCGCCGTCCTTCATCACCGGCCGGCTCATCCGCCGCTTCGGCGTGCTGCCCACCATGCTGGCGGGGGCGCTGCTCAACCTCGCCTGCATCGGCGTCGCCCTCGCCGGCATCGCGGTGGCGAACTTCTGGTGGTCCATGGTATTGCTCGGCGTGGGCTGGAACTTCCTCTACATCGGCGGCACCACGCTCCTCACCGAGACCTACCGGCCCGAGGAGCGCGCCAAGGCCCAGGGCGCCAACGACCAGGCGATCTTCATCATGATGGCGATCTCGTCGTTCACCTCCGGCCTGACGGTCACCACGGCCGGGTGGGAGCGCGTGAACCTGATGGCGCTGCCGCTGATCGCCGCGGTCGCC
>CAZJJC010000223.1:0-9752 GCA_964546195.1 uncultured Enterobacteriaceae bacterium
TCATGCAGGTATTCGGCCTGGGGCAGTACCTGACGGCCGAGGGCATCGACTATGTCTCGCTGCTGGTGTTCTCGGCGGTGCTGGGCTTCGGCGGCGCCATCATCTCGCTGCTCATCTCCAAGTGGATGGCCAAGCGGTCCACAGGAGCCCGGGTGATCGACGGCACGGAAGGCACGACCGAGTTCTGGCTGGTTTCCACGGTGAGGAAGCTCGCCGACAAGGCCGGCGTCGGCATGCCCGAGGTCGCGATCTTCGAAGGCGCGCCCAACGCCTTCGCCACCGGCGCGTTCAAGAACTCGGCGCTGGTCGCCGTCTCCACCGGTCTCCTGAAGAGCATGAGCCGCGACGAGGTCGAGGCGGTGCTCGGCCACGAGATGGCCCATGTAGCCAACGGCGACATGGTGACCCTCACCCTGATCCAGGGCGTGGTCAACACCTTCGTCATCTTCCTCTCCCGCATCATCGGCTTCCTGGTCGACAAGATGATTTTCCGCACCGAGCGGGGCGTCGGCCCGGGCTTCTTCATCGCCTCGCTGGTCGCGCAGGTCGTGCTCGGCATCCTCGCCTCGATGATCGTCGCCTGGTTCTCGCGCCGGCGCGAATTCCGCGCCGACGCCGGCTCGGCCCAGCTGCTGGGCGACAAGCGCCCGATGATCAACGCGCTGGCGCGCCTGGGCGGCGTGCCCGCCGGCGAGCTGCCGCAGGCCTTCGAGGCCCACGGCATCAAGCAGAGCCAGTCGCGCTTCCTCGGCCTGTTCGCCAGCCACCCGCCGATCGAGGAGCGCATCGCCGCGCTGCAGGCACGCGCCTAAGCGCGATTCGGAGGAGCGAGGTCAGGATGGCTGATAGCGCCCGCGCGCGCTCATCGGCCGCCTGCTCTTTGATCTCCCGCACTTGTTGCCTTGTCAGATAGACCGCTGTCATGGTCATGCTCTTAAAGGGAGGCGGTGGTGGAACAGGATTGCGGCGCGTACAGGCCGGCCCAGGAGCTCCAGAAACGCTCGGCAAGCGTCGGTGTAACCCGGACTGCGGGCTGCAACGTCACCAGGGCGAACGGGACGCCGAGCGCCACGAGCAGCGTCATGCCGTCATGCTCGATGCGGTAGGACTCGCCCGCTTCGAGAATCACGTCATCGCCGCAGCTTTCCTGCGTTAGCCACACGGTACCGGTCTCCACGTGCAGTTGCCTGCCGCGACCATCCTGGACGCGGCCGACTTGGCCGCCGCTGAGCCCGACGCTCGAGAGCTCGGTGTAGTCGATGAGATTCGCGCTGAAGCTTCTGTTTGCATCCATGGCTAGCTCCCTCAGTTTGCCGGGGAACCGTTTCCCGCTCGGCGTGGCTCTATTCGCACGCCCTATGCCAGGACTCTTTTAGCGTCCATTCAATGGCTTAGTTGAAAAGCGCGCCGTCAAATGCCGCGGCTCCGTCACATGCGACGGCCGGGAGCCGCGGGATGTGACGGCAAGGGCTGGTTGTGAACCAGGACAAAACAGGGATAGATGCAGCCCATCAGGAAATTCGGTTCTGCAAAGCCTGTGCTGTTCGGGACGACGGAGGCGGCGGCGTCGGAGTATCAGGCGGGAGCCGTTGGACGATCTCCTCTTTCATCCCCAGTTCGTCAACTAAGAGCCGCACACGGTCGTCCCCTGCAAGGCGTTTGTGGACGACTCCTCCCGCATCGTTGAGCTCAACGCGGTGGCCACCGCTTGTTCCAACCACCGCCGGCCCGCAAATTAAGCGGGCGTGCAATTCATAGTTGAACGGACTCCAGAGCCGCGTTTCCTCATGACGCTCCCGGAACGTCTGTAGCGTCACAGGCAGATCTTCAAGCCGACAGTCAAGACCTTCTGGCGTCTGTAGCGGGCGCCACCGGATATACCAGTGCGGGCCTCGCATGCCGCATTGCACGCCCCAGGCCGAATGCGTAACCCCCGTAGGCGAGGACTCATCGAGTCGCAGTGGTTCGCTGTGCAATATCGAGGCGTCAACGACATAGCGCGTCTCATCAAATGCGATGAGCACAGTGCCATGGTTCGGTGGCACGTCAGGCGCAATCAGCATGGTGCCCATCGCACGAGACGCATTGAAGCCAACTGACAAGAGCAAGGCGTGGAGCGCCCCATTGCCTGCCCAGCAGGTGCCCCCGGTCCCATAGGCGAGCCAAGCTTCGAAGAAATCCGTGGCTTCATTCCCCGGCAGAGCGCCGGGATCATGGTTATGCACATGGATTAGCTTGCGCACATTATCGAAAGGCACTTTCCGGCACCACGCAGCGTAAAGCGACCGAAGCCCGTCCGGGGCGCGTGCTGGACGATCGGAGAAACCCAACCTCGTCAGCACACGCTCAAGCAAGTCAATAGAAAGTTCATCCGCACTGGACGCCGGTCCGTTCGAAGTCACGTTGTTAAGAGCTTTTGCGGATGCCGAGCTTGCGCAGGCGGCCGCGCAGCGTGCTCGGATTAAGCCCCAGGATACGCGCAGCGCCGCGATCGCCTTCGATCTGCCAGCCCGTGTCGTCGAGGACACGCCGGATGTGCGCGCGCTCCATCTCTTCGAGGCTGCCGTTGCTTGCGAGCATTGGCGGCGCCTTTGCCGCGGCCGGGCTGGCGCCGAGAACACCGCTGCCATCCAGCACCGCCCCGCGGGACATGATCATGGCGCGCTCGACCACGTTCTCCAGCTCGCGGATGTTGCCAGGCCAGTCGTAAGCCCGTGCCCTCTCGATGAAGGCGGGCATTACGCCGTCCAGCGTGCGCCCCAGCTTGCGCGCCGCCTTGGCGGCGAAATGCTGCACGAGTTGCGGGATGTCGCCACGCCGCTCGCGCAGCGGCGGCACGGCGATCGGAAACACGTTCAGCCGGTAATACAGGTCAGAGCGGAAGCGCCCCGCCGCGATCTGAGACTGCAGGTCGCGGTTCGTGGCGGCGATCAGCCGCACGTCCACCTTCAGAGTTCGGCTGCCGCCGACCCGTTCAAACTCCCGCTCCTGCAGGACGCGCAGCAGCTTCGCCTGGGTTTCGAGCGGCAGCTCCCCCACCTCGTCAAGAAACAACGTGCCGCCGTCGGCGAGCTCGAAGCGCCCGCGACGCTGGTGCAGGGCACCAGTGAAGGCGCCCTTCTCGTGGCCGAAGAGCTCGCTTTCGACGAGCTCGCGCGGCAGCGCGGCGCAATTGAGCTTGACGAGCGGACGATCGCGCCGGGGGCTCGCGTCGTGGATCGCTCGCGCCACGAGCTCCTTTCCAGTTCCCGTCTCGCCGTGAATGAGGACGGTGCTGCCGGTCGGCGCCACGTGCGCCACCTGTTCGAGCACGCGGCGCAGCCCCGGCGAGTCGCCTACGATGGAATGGCGCTCGGCGCGGATCTCCTCGACGAGATACTGGATGGTGGACTTGGATTTGCGATGGGCCTCCATCTCACGCCGCAGGCTGATGTGGGTTCCCACCCGGGCGAGGAGCTCCTCCGTATGGAACGGCTTGGTCACGTAATCGACCGCCCCGACGCGGAAGGCGCGTACCTTGACGTCCGTATCGGTTAGCGCCGTGAGAAAGATTACCGGGATGCCGCGCGTCGTTTCGGCGCCCTTCAGGCGCTCGCAGGTGGCGAAGCCGTCGAGGCCCTCCATCATGGCATCGAGAAGGATGAGGTCCGGATGCGCCTTCGCGGCGATCGCGATGGCTTCCTCGCCGTTCACCGCCGAGAGCGTGCGGTAGCCGCCCTCCAGCAGCTCCTGCTCGAGCAGGTCCCGGTTGAGGAGCTCGTCGTCCACGATGAGGATGGTGGCGGCGTCAGGACCCAAGATGCCTCGCCAGCTTCTGGTAGAGCAGCGTTTCGTCGATCGGCTTGGTAAGGAAATCGTCGCAGCCGCTCGCGCGCGCGCGCTCCTCGTCGCCGCGCATCGCATGCGCGGAAAGCACGATGATCGGAATCCCGGCGAGCGCGGCGTCGGCCTTGAGCCGGCGCGTCGCCTCCCAGCCGTCCATCCGCGGCAGCGAAAGGTCCATGAGGATGAGATCGGGCTTCGCTTCCCCGGCTTTTTGCAGCGCTGCCTGTCCATCCCCGGCGAGCAACAGGCGGTAATCATCCTCCAGGAGCTGCACTAGCAGATCGCGATTCAGCTCCACGTCCTCGACGATGAGGATCGTTTTCATGCCCGCGCCTGCGCCGGCGGCTCCGTCCGCACCTCGGCGAGCGCCTGGTAGCGCACCGGAAGCGTAAGGGTAAAGGTGGACCCCACTCCCGGCTCGCTCTGCGCTGAAATGTCGCCGCCCATGAGCCGTGCAAGCCGCCGCGCAATGGTTAAGCCAAGGCCCGTGCCGCCGTAGACGCGCGTGCTGCTCGCGTCGGCTTGCGCAAACTCCTCGAACACGTGGTCGAGCTTCTCCGCGGGGATGCCGATGCCGGTATCGGCCACCGCAACGGAGAAGCCGTCGCCGTTGCACTTCGCTCGCAGGCGAACCGTCCCCCGCTCGGTGAATTTTACGGCGTTGCTCAACAGGTTGATCACGATCTGGCGGAGCTTCTCCTCGTCGAGATAGACCTGCGGCAGCTCGCCGTCGAACTCCTTCAGCAGCCGCACCGCCGGAGCCTTGACCAGCGGCTCCACCGTCTTCACGCACTGCTCGAGCACCGTTCCGAGTGCCACGTCGGCCGCAGTCACCTCGACGCGGCCCGCCTCCACCTTCGAGAGATCGAGGATCGCATTGATGAGCTGGAGCAGGTGCTGTCCGCTGGAGTGGATCTTCTCCAGGTTCTCGTACTGCTTCGGCTCGAGCTGCTCTTTCGCCCGGCGCATCACGATACGCGTGAAGCCGATGATCGCATTGAGCGGCGTGCGCAGCTCATGCGACATGTTTGCGAGGAACTCGGACTTGTGCTGGTTAGCAATCTCGAGTTGCCGGCTCTTCTCGTGGATCTCGCGGAAAAGGCGCGCATTTTGGATGGCGATGACCGCCTGGTCGGCAAAGGTCTTTAGCAGGCCGATTTCCTTCTCGGAGAAAGGTCCGGCGGTATGCCGCCCAACGAAAATGCCGCCCACGCCGCGGCTTTCCCAAAGCATAGGAGCCACGATGACCGATTTGGTATTGATCTTCTCGGCACTGCGGCGCAGGTAGATGGGGACGTCGGCGGCTGCGATATCCGGGTAATGCACCACCTCGCGCGACAGGATCGCTCGGCCGGTCGCGGATTCGTTGCTCACTGGGACCGGAAAGGCCTTTTCGAAATCCTGCCTCTGGCGCCCGTGGTATGGGGCGTGGTATGCGGCGAGATGCACTAGGCCGTCTTCGCCCACCAGGCCGATTCCCACGTAATGCCCCTCAAACAGCCGCTCGCAACTTTCCAAGATTGCGTCGAACACAGGCTTTGCGTCGGCTATTGAGCTGCTTATGACGCTGAGGATCGCCGCGGAGGCCTTCTGTTGCTCCAGTGCTTCCGTAGTCTCGTTGAACAGACGTACGTTCTCTATGGCGATGACCGCCTGATCGGCGAATGACGTCACCAGCTCGATCTGCTTGTCGGTGAACGGCCTTGGTTCACCAACGCGCGTCACGGTCAGCACGCCGATCGGCGATCCTTCTCGCAGCATCGGCACGGCAAGGATGGATCGGTAATTGCGGTTGGTCGCGTATTCCATGCGATATTCGGAATCGGCGAGGACGTCCGGAACATGGATCGCTCGCCGCTCGAGCATCGCCCGGCCGGTGGCACTGCCGCGGTTTGGCCGTATGGGGTGCTCGCGGTAGAACTCCATAATCTCGTTCGCCCGCTCGCTCACCTGCAGGGCTGCGGGCATGCAGTTTCCCTCGCCGTCGGCCCGGAAGATAACCGCCTGGTCCGCGCCGCATAGCCTGCGTGCATTCTTCAACACGATATCCAACACTGGCTCCAGGTCGATTCTCGTCTGGCTGATGACCTTCAGAACTTCGCTCGTCGCCGTCTGCCGCTCGAGCGCCTCCTTGGTCTCGTTGAAGAGGCGCACGTTTTCGATCGCAATGACCGCCTGATCGGCAAAAGTGCGAAGCAATGCGAGCTGCTTGTCTGACAGCTTGAACCCCGGCTCCGGATGTTGGATGGCTATGGTGCCAATCCCCTCGCCTTCCCGAAGCAGCGGTACCACCGTCATGGATCTGTGCTTCGCCGCACGGCCGATCAGCCGTGCCGCCTCGCTCACGCCCGGCGCCTCGGTGTCCGGGATATGGATCATCCGGCGCTCGAGAATCGCCTGGGCCGACACGCTGCGCCCTGGATCCAACGGCAGCGGATAGAGTTTGGCCAACTCGTCCAGGTCGGCGCGCAACTGCTGTGCCTCAGCCCTCGCCTTCCAGTACAGCCGGTCGCCCTCGCGCATGACTATCACCGCCTTGCATGGCGAAAACAGTCGCGCTGCACTCTGCACGATTGCGTCGAATACAGGTTGCACGTCAGTCGGGGAGCTGCTGATCACCTGCAGAATCTCCGCCGTGGCCGTCTGCTGCTCGAGCGCTTCTTTCGTCTCGTTGAAGAGCCGCACGTTCTCAATGGCGATCACCGCCTGGTCGGCGAAGGTCCTTACCAGCGCCTTCTGCTTTTCGTTGAACGGCTTCACTTCCGTGCGCCGCATGGTGATCGTGCCGATCGCCTCCCCGGCGCGTATTAGCGGTGTATGGAGGATCGTGTGGAAGCCCAGCTGCCTCGCGGACTTAGCGCTCTCGGGATATTGCGCGTCTTCCTTCTGAATATCGTCCACTTGGATCTGCCGCCCTTCGCTGATTACCCGACCCGCTAGGAGCTTGGGCGAAATGGATCTCGTAGGTCGAACGGGAATGGGCCCGTGGTGAGCTGCGGAGCGCAGCAGATCGCCGTCGCGCAGCTGAATGAGAACGTCGTTCGCCTCGCACAGCCTGGCCGCCGTTGCCGCCACTACATCGACGACCGGCTGGATGTCGGTAAGCGAGCTGCTCATCACCTTGAGGATTTCCGCCGTGGCGGTCTGCTGTTCGAGCGCCTCTTTGGTCTCGTTGAACAGGCGCACGTTCTCTATGGCGATCACGGCCTGCGCGGCAAACGTCTTGAGCAGTGAAACGTAGGATTCGCCGAAGGCCCCCGGTGCACGCCGCCCGATGGCGATGGCTCCGACGACCCGCTCCTTTGCGAGCATCGGCACGGCCAGGACAGCGCGCGTGCCGAGCACGCGCCCGCGCTGCCGCGAGGCTTCCGACGGGGCGGAGCGCTCCAGGTCCGCAACGTTTACCACCGCGCCCCGCAGCATTGCGCGTCCGTACGGGCTGCCGTCGTCGAGCGGCTGCGGAAAGACTCGCCGGAACAGCGCTTCGGCTTCGGTATTCAGGTTGCAATGCGCGCCGACGTGGATCGCATTGCCGTCCAGCCGGAAGACCGTTCCAGCCTGAGCATCTCCGAGCCGCACGGCGCTGCGGATAATCGCGTGAAACACCGGCTGCACGCTCGAGGGCGAGCTGCTGATGACCTCGAGGATCTCGGTCGTCGCGCGCTGCTGCTCCCGCGCGCGAAGGTCGCTGGGACCGTTCGTGCGTGCGGTGGCGCTCCGTTTCGCTCGGCGAGCCTTCAAACCCTCCTCCCGGGATAGGTCGAGTCGAGCATACCCCTTAGAATCCGCGCCTGCCAATGAATGCCCTGCTCGCCTGGTACTTCGTGGCCGTCTGGGGGGCGGGCTACGTGGCCACCAAAATCGGGCTGCAGCACGCACCGCCTTTCACCTTCCTCACGCTCAGGTTCGCCTTCGGCCTGGCGTGCCTGCTGCCGGTCATTCTTCTGTGGAAGACGCGTTGGCCGCGCACCGCGCCCGAGCTCGGTCATCTGATCGTGGCGGGATTGCTGATGCACGCGGTGCAGCTCGGCGGCAGCCATTACGCGCAGTACCTGGGCATGTCCGCCGGGGTCGCCGCGCTCATTATCGCCTGCCAGCCCCTGGTGACGGCGGTCGTGGTGTCGGGGTGGATGAACGAGAAGCTGCAGCCGCGCCAGTGGGCCGGCGTGGCCATCGGGCTTGCCGGCGTGGCGCTGGTGGTATGGCACAAGATGGACATCCGCGAGGTGACGCTCGGCAGCCTGATCGGCACGCTGTTCGGGCTGGCCGGAGTGAGCGCGGCCACGCTGTATCAGCGGCGCTTCTCTCCGAAGGCCGACCTCAAGGCCGCCGCGGTGGTGCAGTTCGCGGCCTCGCTCCTGGTGCTGGCGCCGCTCGCGCTGGCGGTGGAGGGCTTCCCGGTGAGCTGGTCCCGGGAGCTGTGGCTGGCGATCGTGTTCCTGGTGATCTTCGCCTCCATCCTGGGCGTGAGCGTGCTCAACTACCTGATGCGCCACGGTGAAGCGACCCGCGTGGCGAGCATGATGTACCTTCCGCCGGTGTTCGCCGTGGTGCTGGAAGCCGCCCTGTTCGGCGTGGTGCCGAGCGGGCTCGCCCTCGCCGGCATTGCCGTCACCTGCGCAGGCGTGGCGATGACGGTCTGGAGCAGACGCTGGAGATCGTCTATTTCGTCGTCCTGAACGCGCTGGGCCACCTGGCCTTCGTCGGCGGCCGCATGACGACCTCGCTGTTCGCGCTGCAGCTCGGTGCCTCGGAGTTCACCGTGGGCCTGCTGATGGCTCTCTTCGCGCTGCTGCCGATGCTGCTCTCGGTCAGCGCCGGCCGGCTCATCGACCGCGGCGGACCGCGCCGGCCGCTGCTCATCGCGTTTGCGGGACTGGCGGTCGGGACCGCGCTGCCCTTCGCTTTTCCATTTCTCGAGATTCTTTTCGTTTCAACGACGCTGGCCGGCACGGCGTTCATGATTGTGCACATCGCCATGAACAGCGTGTTCGGCGCCCACGGCACGCCCGAGCAGCGGGCGATGAACTTTTCCTGGCTGGCGCTGGGCTTTTCCGCCTCGAACTCGCTCGGGCCGCTGGTGGCCGGCCTCGCCATCGACGGGCTGGGCCATGCGAATGCCTTTCTCGTATTGGCTCTGTTTCCCGCCATGGGGTTCGGCCTCCTCCTCGCGCGAAGGCGGCGCCTGCCCCGGCCGGAGGCCGGCGCGCCGGGGAAGCGCACCCGCCTGCTGGACCTGCTGCGCATCCAGGGCCTGCGCAATACCTTCATCGTGAGCCTGCTGCTCGCCATGGGCTGGGATCTCTACACCTTCCTGATCCCGCTCTATGGCGCACGCCTCGGGCTCGCCGCGGCGACCATCGGCGTGATCATGTCCACCTTCGCGGTCGCTACTTTTGCCGTGCGCCTGGCGATGCCCTTGCTGGTCAAGCGCATACGGCATTGGGTGGTGATCGCGAGCGCCATGGCCGTCGCCGGCACGGCCTACCTCATGTTTCCCTTCGTGCAGACCGTGCCGCTGCTGATGGCGCTGTCGTTCCTGCTCGGCATGGGGCTGGGCTGCGCCCAGCCGATCATCATGTCGCTGCTCTACGAGGCTTCGCCGCCGGGGCGGCAGGGCGAGGCGGTGGGGCTGCGCACCTCGCTGCTCAACGCCAGCCATACGCTCATTCCGCTCGCCTCCGGCGCGCTCTGGGTGGCCTTCGGCATGGCGCCGGTGTTCTGGCTGCTGTCCGCGTTTCTCCTCGGCGGCGCATGGTTTGCCCGCCTCCGAATAAAATAGCACCATGAGCCGCATAACCCTTACCCAGTTCCTCGTCTCCCGGCAACGCGAGCGCAATCTCATCAACCCGGACCTGCGGCTGCTGATCGAGACCATCGCGCGCGCCTGCAAGGGCATCAGCACGCGGGTGAACAAGGGCGCGCTC
>CAZJJC010000224.1:0-13057 GCA_964546195.1 uncultured Enterobacteriaceae bacterium
GGCGGCGCTGCGCGCGAAGTACCCCGGGTGCATCGTGATGAGCGCGAAACGCGAGGGCGACATCGCCAGGCTGCGCGAGGCGATCCGCGGGTTCTTCGAGCGGCGCCTGGTGGAGGCCGAGCTGTTCCTGCCCTGGTCGGCGCAGAAGCAGCGCGCGCAGATCTTCGCCACCTGCACGGTGCTGGAGGAGCGCGCCGAGGAGGCGGGGGCGTTCCTGCGCGTGCGCGGCGAGCCCGAAGCGGTGGAGCGCCTGCGCGAGCAGTTCGGCCGGGCGGCCGGGCGACTGAAGGCATAATGTCAGCGCGTGAGCTTATGGACCGGGCGTGTACCAGCTGACATGCGCGCTCGCGATGCGCCAGCCCTCCGGCGTGCGGATCCAGGCCTGGCTCTGGCGGCCGCGGCGGTTCGAGTCCAGCTTGAGAAATTCGCAATTCGCGGTCGCGAAATCGTTGCCGTAGGTCGTGATCACCTTGCGCAGCACTTTGCGCCGCAGGTCCACCGCCGGCCGTCCCTTGCGAAATGCGAGGATCTCGTCGCGCCCGTACAGGTTCTCGCCCAGGCCGTAGCGCAGCGTATGCGGGCTCGCCCAGAAGCTCGCGTCGAGCACGGCTACGTCGTTCGCATTGAGCGCGGCTTCATAGCGCTCGAAGGCGGCCTCCACTTCCGCCAGCACTTCGGGTCGGTTGATTTGCATGCCTTGTCCTCGTAACTCTTCAGGAGCTTTTCGATGCCCGGTACCCGTCCCAGCATAGCCGACAAGCGGCGCGCCTTTCACGAGCTGCACCAGAGCGGCTGCTTCGTCATTCCGAACCCCTGGGACGTGGGCAGCGCGCGTTTTCTGCAGAGTCTGGGATTCAAGGCGCTGGCCACGACGAGCTCCGGCTTCGCCTGGTCGCAGGGCCGGGCCGATGGCGCCACGTGGCGCGACCGGGTGCTCGCCCACCTGCGCGACATGGTCGCGGCGACGGATTTGCCGGTGAACGCCGACTTCGAAAGCGGCCACGCACGCGATGCGGTCGGTGTGGCGGAAAACGTTCGCCTGGCAGTGGAGACCGGGGTGGCCGGGCTGTCGATCGAAGATTCGACCGGCGATGCGGCAAAGCCGCTCTATGAACTGGACGTTGCGGTCGAGCGGATGCGCGCGGCACGAAAAGCCATCGACAAGGCAGGCGGCGATACGCTGCTGGTGGGACGCGCCGAATGCTTTCTCGTCGGGCGGCCCGATCTCGAGGAAACGACCCGCCGGCTCAAGGCCTACGCGCAGGCGGGCGCCGACTGCCTCTACGCGCCGGGCATCCGCACGCCCGACCACATCCGGGAGCTGGTGGCGGCGGTGGCGCCGAAGCCCTTCAACCTGCTGGTCGGCGCGACGAGCGAGTTCACCCTGCAGGAGATCTCCGCGCTCGGGGTGCGGCGGGTGAGCGTCGGCGGCGCGCTGGCGCGCTCAGCCTGGGGTGGATTCATGCGCGCCGCCCGATTGATCGCAGAACAAGGCAAGTTCGACGGCTTCGCCGACGCGGCCTCCGGCCGTGAGCTCAATTCGCTCTTTCGCGAATGAAATTCGTTCGAGGATCATGCGCACTTTGCGAAACGCCCGACCCCCTGTCCTGATCGTCGGCGGCGGCATCGGCGGCCTGTTCGCCGCCAATGCGCTGATCGCGCACGGCCTCGACGTATCGGTGTACGAGCAGGCCCCGGCGCTAGGCGAGGTGGGCGCCGGTGTCTACCTCACGCCGAACAGCGTGCGCCACCTGGAGCGAGTCGGTCTCGGCCCCGCGGTCGAGAAATGGGGCGCCCGCGTCGGCCCGAAGTCGCACTACTTCCGCCACGACGGCGCGCCGATCGCCCCGGTGCAGGTGACCGACGCCTCCGGCTGGAACGCCGCCTTTGGCATGCACCGCGCCGACCTCGTCGAGCTCCTCGCCGCCGCGCTCCCCGCCGGCGTGGTCCACTGCGGCCATCGCGCCATCGGCTTCGAGCAGGCGGGCGAGGCCGCGCGCGTGCAATTCGCGAACGGTGCCTCCGCGGAAGCCGGCGTCGTCGTCGCCGCCGACGGCATCCACTCCGAGCTTCGGCCCTGCGTCTTTCCGCCGTCGAAGCCCGTCTTCCACGGCACCCTTGCCTACCGCGGCCTCGTTTCGCGCGAGCGCCTGCCCGACTGGCCGATGGAGCGCTGGCAGATGTGGGCCGGCCCGTCCAAGCACTTCCTGGTCTTCCCCGTGCGCCACGGCGAGATGGTCAACTACGTCGGCTTCGTGCCGGCTGGCGAGGAGATGAAGGAATCGTGGTCGGCGGCCGGCGACCCCGACGTGCTGCGCCGCGAGTTCGAAGGCTGGGACCCGCGCATCGGCTCGGTGTTGGAAGAGGTCGACCAGACCTTCCGCTGGGCGCTCTACGACCGCGAGCCGCTGCCGACCTGGACCAGGGGGCGGCTCACGCTGCTCGGCGACGCAGCGCACCCGATGCTGCCGCATCTTGGCCAGGGGGCGAACCAGTCGATCGAGGACGGCATGGCGCTCGCGACGATTCTGGGGCAGGTGGACAACGCCGCCGTTCCCGCGGCGCTGCTGGCCTATGAACGGCTGCGCCGCGAAAGAGTGGCCGAGGTCCAGCTCGGCGCGCGTCGGCATGGGCTGCGGGTGGATTCTGCCTGCGCCGATCTTGCTCTGCGCGACACCGAGCTCGCTGCGCACGCCGAGTTTCGCAAGCGCCTCTATTCCTACGACGTGGTGCCGCAGGCGAAGGCGGCGGCTACCGGGTTGGCGTGACCTTTGCGCCGAGCTGGCGCGCGGCCCAGTCGGCCCACGCGATGAGCGCCATGTCGCTGTCGAAAGCGCCGACGAGCTGGATGCCGAGCGGCAGGCCGTGAGGGCCCTTGCCGTGCGGCAGGGTGACGCAGGGAACGCCGAGCAGGGTCCAGGCGCGGTTGAAGATCGGGTCGCCGGTGCTCGCGAGCGAGGCGGGCGCTTCGCCCGGCGCGCTCGGGGTCAGCAGGAAATCCACTTCGCGCATCGCCTCGGCCAGGGCGCGGCGGCACTGGCGCGCATGCTCGCGCATGGCGTCGTAGTCGGCGCGCGCGACCTGCCAGCCTTCTTCCAGGCGCGGCGCCAGGGTCTTGCTGATCTCGCCGCGATGGGTCGCGTACTCCCAGGCGAGCGAGCGCGCGGTCTCGAAGCCCATGATCACCTTGTGGCGGTCGAAGAGCTGCTCGCTCCCGGGCGGGAGGTCGAACCCGCGCACCTGCGCGCCGGCCTGCGCGAGGCGCCGCGCCGCCTGCTCGAGGTTCGCGTGCGTCGCGGCGTCGGCCTGCTCCCAGCGCGGCGTGCGGCACAGGCCGATGCGCGGCTTGCCGGCGGCTGCGCCGGAATCGGGCGCGCGGCGGCCCGACAGCACTTCGAGCGCGAGGGCGAGATCCTGAGCATCCCTTGAAAAAATGCCGATCGTGTCGAGCGATTCGGCGAGGAACTTGATCCCGGCGCGGGGGATGCTGCCGAAGCTCGGCTTGACGGCGAAGGCGCCGCAGTAGGCCGCCGGGCGGATGACCGAGCCGCCGGTCTGGGTGCCCAGCGCAAGCGGCACCATGGCGTCGGCCACCGCGGCCGCGGAGCCGCTCGACGAGCCGCCCGGGGTGTGGGCCGGGTTGTGGGGATTGCGCGTCTGGGAGGGGTGGTTGTTCGCGAACTCGGTGCTGACCGTCTTGCCCAGGATCAGGCAGCCCGACTGCCTGAGGAGCGCGGCGCAGGCGGCGTCCGCCTTGGGCCGGTGGCCGCGGTAGATCGGCGAGTTGTACTCGGTGGGCAAATCGGCGGTATCGATGATGTCCTTGAGCCCGAACGGCACGCCGTGCAGCCGCGAGCGGCGCGGCGAGCGGTCGAGCGCGCGCGCCTGCTCCAGCGCCTGCCCGCGGTCGATGAACGCCCAGGCGCGCACCGCTTCGTCGCGCGCGGCGATGCGCTCGAGGCAGGCGGCGGCGAGCGCTTCGCAGGTGGTTTCACCGCTCTCGATGCGCCGCGCCGCCTGCGCCGCCGAGAGCTCGTTCAAGGGTGCCGCTTTGTGCATTTTCAACAAACTTCCGACGGGAAGCTTAGCAGGCATAGCGATTGCGTGGATTTCGCCGGGGGCCGGCTTGGAGGACGGTCGCAACCCAGTCAACGGTATACGGCATGCTCTCCAGGGCCCCTGTAGAACCCGGCGGACCCACCTCCCTGACCGCCGGTATTTGGCCCGGGGCCCCTTGCGGGTGCCCCGGGCCTTTTTCCATGGCGATCGGATTATGCTGATCGCATGGCAGAACCGCCCGCGCTCGTGGTGCTCAGCTCGCTCGCGTTGAAGGGCGTGCTGGAAAAATGCAAGCCCGCGTTCGAGCAGGCCCTGGCGACGCGCCTCGAGCTGCGTTTCGATGCCACGCAGGCGATTCTCATGCAGCTTGCGGAGAAGGGCAGCCGGGCGGACCTGCTGGTGCTGACGGCCGAGGCGATGGAAGCGCTGCGGGCGCGCGGCGAGCTCAGGGAGGCGCGCGTGCTCGGAAGCTCGGGCGTGGGGGTTGCGGTGCGCGCGGGCAGGCCGAAGCCGGATATCGCTTCGGTCGACGCGCTCAAGCGCTCGCTTCTCTCCGCAGGCTCGGTCGCGCACTCGAAAATCGGCGCGAGCGGCATCTACTTCGCCGAGCTGCTGGAGCGTCTCGGGATCGCCGGCCGCCTGAAGAAGCGCGTCATCGTCGAGAAAGGGCCGGTCGGGCTCGCGGTCGCGGCGGGCGAGGCCGAAATCGGCGTGCAGCAGCTTTGCGAGCTCGCGCCGGTGCCCGGGATCGAGATCGTCGGCCCGCTGCCCGAGCCGGTCCAACGCGTCACGCATTTCTCCGCCGGCATTCCTGCGGGCGCGGCCGACCCGCAGCGCGCCTTGCAGCTCATGGCGCTGCTGCGCTCGGAAGCTGCAAAGTTGTTATGAAGAGATGTAGGCCCGCAGCGCCTGCGCCTCCTGCGCGGCTTCGTTGAGCTTGATCTTCACCAGGTCGCCGATCGACACCAGCCCGAGCAGCCTGCCCTGCTCGACCACCGGCAGATGGCGAAAGCGCCGCTCGGTCATCAGCCCGAGGGCTTCATCGACCGGCATGGACAGCCGCCCGAGCACGACACTGCAGGTCATGCGCGCCTCGACCGCCAGCGCGTCGAAATCGCGGTCGCCGTCGGCATACAGGGCTATCACATCGCGCTCGGTGAAGATGCCGACGGGGCATCCCTCGGCGTCGGGCACCAGCACCGCGCCGACCTTCTGGGCGTGCATGGTGCGGATCGCGTCGGCGACGCTCGACTTGGCCGGCACCGTGACGACGCGGGGGCCCTTGGCGGCCAGTACGTCTTCCAGGTTCATTGACGCCTCCTGCGTTTGCTGTACCTTCGGCGATTCTACGGCGGGCCGGTCCCGATAGTGCAACACGCCTTGCGGCTGGAAGAAGTCATGCGCTACCACGAGCGCACGAAGCATCATTTCGCGCGCTTCGCGCCCGGCCCGGGGCAGCTCGACTGGGCGAACCAGCCCGACCCGTTCCGGCGCTTCGAGGGCGCGCCGCTCACGCGGCTGCCGCTGCTCGCGCCGGACGAGGAGCCCGGCCCGCCCGCGTACGAGGCCCTGTACGCGCCGGGCGCGGTGGCGAGCGCGCCGCTGGACCTGCGCGCGCTGTCGCGCCTGCTCGAGTACTCGCTCGCCCTCTCGGCGTGGAAGCAGGCCGGCGGCACGCGCTGGGCGCTGCGCATGAATCCGTCGAGCGGCAACCTGCATCCCACGGAGGGTTATCTATTCGTAAATTCCATTCGAGAGCTGGGCGCATCGCCGGGACTTTTCCATTACGCGCCGCGCGAGCACGCGCTCGAGCGGCGCGCCGACTGCCCCCCTGAGCTCCACGCGCGCCTCATGCGCGGCTTTCCCCCGCAGGCCTTTCTCGTGGCGCTGTCGTCGGTCTACTGGCGCGAGGCGTGGAAGTACGGCGAGCGCGCCTTTCGCTACTGCCAGCACGACGCCGGCCACGCCGCCGGCGCGCTGCGCATCGCGGCGGCCACGCTCGGCTGGTCGGCGCGCGTGCTCGACGAGGTGGCCGACGAGACCCTCGCGGCGCTGCTCGGCCTGGACCGAAGCGCCGACTTCGAGGGCGCCGAGCGGGAAAGCGCGGAACTGGTCATGGCGATAGGGCCGGGAGCCGCCGCAACAGATGCTTCGAGTCTCGAGCCAGAGGCGGTGCAGGAGCTGAAAAGGCAGCGCTGGTACGGAAAGGCCAACCGGCTGAGCCGCGACGACCCGGTGCCGTGGGAGTTGATCGACCGCGTTTCGGCCGCATCGCAAAAGCCGTGATTTCCTCCGCGCAAATCATTCGCCAGCGGCGCAGCCTGCTCGCCTGCGACGGCAAGACCTCGATCGCGGCGCAGCGCTGGTATCGCATGCTCGAGCGCGTCATGCCGCGCGCCGAGCGGCCGGTGGCGCAGCGCCCGATGCCCTGGGACGCGATTCCCTGGGCGCCGGCGATCCACTTGGGCCTCTTCGTGCATCGCGTGGAGGGCGTAGCGCCGGGCCTGTATGCGCTGGCGCGCGATCCGGCAAAGCTGGGCAAGCTCAAAGGCGCGATGCACGCGCATTTCTCGTGGGACAAACCGCCGGGCTGCCCGGCCGGGCTGCCGCTCTTTCTCCTCGAGCGCGGCGACGCGCGCGTGCTCGCGACGCAGGTGAGCTGCCGCCAGGACATCGCGGGCGACGGCGCGTTCTCGCTCGGCATGCTCGCCGAGTACCGCGCGGCGCTCCTCGAGCACGGGCCGTCGTTCTACCGGCGCCTGTTCCGCGAGGCGGGCCTCGTCGGGCAGGTGCTCTACCTCGAAGCCGAGGCGGCCGGCGTGCGCTCGACCGGCATCGGCTGCTTCTTCGACGACCCGGTGCACCAGGTTTTCGGCCTGCGCGACCTCGAGCTCCAGTCGCTCTACCACTTCACCGTCGGCGGCGCGGTGGACGACCCGCGGCTCACCACGCTGCCGCCTTACCGGCGCGACCGGTCCTAGCGGAATAGCGATCCGGCTTCGTCTGTTGGCCCGGTTGCGGCAAACTTCGGCTCCCATCCATCCTGAGGAGGTCAAATGAAGGTTTCGACGGTCGTGGCGGCAGCGTTCCTGGTCTCGGCGGGCATGACGCTGCCCGCGCATGCGCAGGACAAGGCAAAGGCGAAGGCGGCGCAGAAAAGCGGCGGCGACATGACGTTCTTCGTGACGAGCGCGGGCAAGGGCGAGGGCGCCAATCTCGGCGGCCTGGAGGGAGCGGACGCGCACTGCAACGCGCTCGCCAAGGCGGCGGGCTCCAAGCGCACGAACTGGAAGGCCTATCTCAGCACGACCCAGGCGAGCGGCGGCCCGGCGGGCGTGGATGCGCGCAGCCGCATCGGCAAGGGCCCGTGGCGCAACGCCAAGGGGATGGTGGTGGCCAAGAATGTCGCGGACCTGCATTCGCCAAAGGTCAACATCAACAAGAAGACCGCCCTCGACGAGAAAGGCCAGCCGATCAAGGGCCGCGGCGACAAGCCGAACGAGCACGACATCCTTACCGGCTCGGACCCGGCCGGCATGTACTCGACGGCGGGCGGCGACACCACCTGCGGCAACTGGACGAAGAGCGCGGACGGCTCGGCGATCGTCGGTCACCACGACCGCGAAGGACTGGCGGACAACCGGCACTCGAAGTCCTGGAACTCCTCGCACGGCTCGCGCGGCTGCAGCCAGGACAACCTGAAGGCCTCCGGCGGCGCGGGTCTCTTCTACTGCTTCGCGCCGAACTGAGCCTGGCGTAAGGTGCGGGCGGCCGGGCCGACCAAGGGCCATCACACTTGGAGGCTTCCCATGGCCGCTCGCATCGCATCCCGCATCCCATCCCTCCTCTTCGCGCTGGTCTTCGCCGGCGCGGCGCTGGCGCAGAAGGCGCCGGTTTATTCCGATTCCTCGGGCGCCATCCGGGGCTACGACCCGGTGGCCTACTTCACCCAGGGCCGCCCGGTGAAGGGATCCCCGGAGCTCACGCACCAGTGGAAAGGCGCGACCTGGCGCTTCGCGAGCGCCGAGAACCGCGAGCGCTTCGCGGCGGCGCCGGAGAAGTACGCGCCGCAGTACGGCGGCTATTGCGCCTACGGGGTGGCGAGCGGCTACGCGGTGAAGATCGAGCCCGACGCGTGGAGCGTGGTGGACGGCAAGCTCTATCTCAACTACGACCGCAGCGTGCAGAAAAGCTGGCAGTCCGACGTGCCGGGCTATATCCGCAAGGCGGACGTTAACTGGCCCAGGGTGCTTGAGCGGTAATCGGAGGGCGTAACCGCTGCAGCCTTCGGTTGCGCGGCGCGCTCGTCGCCCAGCAGGAATACCGAATTGGTATAGGGATCGAATTGCCGGTACCACCGGAAGCGGCGCTCCGAGCGTGGGCAGCGCAGGCTGAACTCGACCGGACAGGTCACGCTCGTGTCCAGCAGCAGCCGCACCATTGCGCACGCGTCCGCCTGAGGCAGCGCGATCAGGGCGCACAGGCGCGCGCCGTTCAGCTCGTTATCCCGGTAGCCAAGGGCCTGCCATGCCGGGCTGAGCAGCTCGATCTGTGCCTGCGCCAGCCAGGCTTGCGCGAGCAGCACTTGCAGGTTCTCGAAGCCGCGGCGCGGCTTTCCGCCGACCAGGCGGAATTCGCCGGCATGGAGCGCAAGCGGTACAGCGTGCAGCATTCGATACTCCCGGACAGCCGTTCCCCCGATTGACCTATACGCCTTGCGGCATCCGCTTTCTGTCCGCTATCGGACAATTCCGCCCTCGGGCGCCCGTGCGGGAGGTCAAAATAAAATTTGCAGCCACGGGGTAGGCGTAACCGCTACCGTGCTATAGTTGCGCCCGCAGGAGTTCAAGCAGTGAATGACCCAGTCCATTCTTCGCCGCTCAAAACGGTGCCCGTAGTGGCAGTCGATCCTCCCTTGAATATCTCGCCCGGAAGCGCGGCTCGGTCTTGTCGCGCAATTTGCAGTTAAGGAATGGAAAGACATATGGCTACAGGTACCGTGAAGTGGTTCAACGACTCCAAGGGCTTCGGATTCATCACGCCGGACGACGGCGGCAAGGATCTGTTCGCCCACCACAGCAACATCCAGATGGACGGCTACAAGTCGCTGAAGGAAGCGCAGAAGGTCAGCTTCGACGTCGTGCAGGGCCCCAAGGGTCCGGCGGCCTCGAACATCAAGGCCATCTAACGCCGGCGCGGCTTCGCGCCGCGCGAGCAGGACAAAAGCCCGGGCAACCGGGCTTTTTCATTTGCGGGGCCTAGAATCCGCCATGCGCTACGAGCTGCTCGTCCGCAACGCGACGCTCATCGACGGCACGCGCGCGCCGCGCTTCCAGGCCGATATCGCGATCAACGCAGGGCGCATCGCCGCCATCGGGGATCTGCGCGCATCAAAAGCAGAGGTAGAGCTGGACGCGGCGGGCAGGATCGCGGCGCCGGGCTTCATCGACGCGCACACGCACGACGATCGCCTCATGCTCTCGGCGCCCGACATGGCGCCCAAGGTGAGCCAGGGCGTGACCACGGTGGTGGCGGGGAACTGCGGCGTGTCGCTCGCGCCCGCGCCGCGCGGCATGCGAAAGCCGGTGACGCCGCCGCTCGACCTCATGGACGCCGAGGGCGCGTGGTTCCGCTTCAAATCGTTCGGGGAATACGTCGAGGCGCTGCGCGCGCAGCCGCCGGCCACCAACTGCGCGCTGCTCGTCGGCCATTCGATGCTGCGGGTGCAGGTCATGGACGACCTGGAACGCCCGGCAAGCCAATCGGAAATTGGAAAAATGCGCGCGCTGGTAGCTGAAGCGCTCGAGGCGGGGGCGATCGGCGTGTCGACCGGCCTGTACTACGAGCCGGCGAGCGCGGCGCCGACCGAGGAAGTGATCGAGATCTGCCGGCCGCTCTCGCAGAGGGACGGCATCTACTGCACCCACATGCGCGACGAGGGCGATCGGGTGCTCGACTCGCTCGAGGAGAGCTTCCGCATCGGCCGCGAGCTCGGGGTGCCGGTGGTGATCTCGCACCACAAGGTGGTCGGCACCGCCAACCACGGCCGCTCGGCCGAGACGCTGCCGGTCATCGAGCGCGCCATGCGCGCGCAGAAGATCGGCCTGGACTGCTATCCGTATTGCGCCTCCTCGACCATCCTTTCCGCGAGCCGCGTCGGCGTCGCCTCCAGGGTGCTCGTCACCTGGTCGACGCCGCATCCGGAGGTGGCGGGGATGGAGCTCGCCGAGATTGCCAGGAACCTGCATCTCCCGATCGAGAAAACCGTCGAGGCGCTGCTGCCGGCCGGGGCGATCTACTTCTCGATGGACGAAGCCGACGTGCAGCGCATCCTCGCGTTCGAATCGACCATGATCGGCTCCGACGGCCTGCCGCACGACGCCGCGCCGCATCCGCGGCTCTGGGGGACTTTTCCGCGGGTGCTGGGCCATTACGCCAGACACCTGAACCTCTTTCCGCTCGAGACCGCGGTGTACAAGATGACCGGCCTCACGGCGAAGACCTTCGGCCTCGCCGGCCGCGGCGTGCTGAAGGAGGGCTACGCCGCGGACATGGTGCTGTTCGACGGCGAAGCAGTCGATGAAGCGGCGAGCTTCGCCAGGCCGATCCAGCCGGCGAAGGGCATCGAAACCGTGATCGTCAACGGCGAGATCGTCTGGCGCGAGGGAAGGCCCACCGGGGCGCGGCCGGGACGCGTGCTGCAACGCGGCGGCTAGGCGGCGCGCAGCCCTCCCGCGCGGCCGGCGACGGCGCGGATCTGCCGCGGGCCCGCCCGCCAGATCGCGGCCGCGGAGAAGGCGCAGCAGCCCAGCGCGATGCCGAAGCCCGCGCCGTAGGAGCCGCTCAGGTCGTAGGCGAGGCCGGTGACCCAGGGCCCGATCGCGCCGCCCGCGACGGCGATGCCCATCAGGGTGCCGAAGATGCCGCCGTAGTGGCGCCCCTGGAAGATCTCCGCCGGGATCGCGCCGATCACCGAGGTGAAGCCGTAGCCGAGGAAGCCTTGCGCGATCACCATGGTCCACAGAAGCGCGCTCGAGGGCACGCGGCCCATCACGAGCAGCGCGGCGTAGCACGCCGCGAAGCCGAGGCAGCCGACGCTCCACACCCATTCGCGGCCGACGCGATCGGAGATGTGGCCGAGCGCGATCTGGCCCGGGATCGCGACCAGGCTGACGAAGCCGAGCGCCCACGCGGCGTGGCTGCCGCTGAAGCCGATTTCCATCAGGTACTTCGTCTGGTGCACCTGCACCGCGTACCACGCGAACATCGCGGCTGCGTAGCCCGAGGCGATCCACCAGAAGCGCGCGGTGCGCATGGCGCGCGCGAGCGTCCAGTCGATCGCGGCCCAGGCGGCATCGACCACCTTGTCCGCGCGCGCAGCCGAGGCGGCGGCGCTCTGCGCGGCGTCGCCGTCGGGCGCAAGCCCCAGGTCCTCGGGCCGCTTGCGCAGTGCGAGGTTGAGCGGCACGAGCACCGCCAGGATGACTGCGCCCATCGCCACGCAGGCGGTGCGCCAGCCGTAGCGCTCGATGAGCGCCTGCACCGCCGGCAGGACGAGGATCGAGGCGCCCGCGCCCGAGTAGGCGATGCTCATCGCGAGGCCGCGCCGGCGCACGAACCAGTTCGTGAGGTACAGCGCCTGCCCGGTATAGCCCACGAACGTGCTGCCCGCGCCCACCAGCACGCCGAGCGTGAGATAAAGCTGCCAGGGCTGCGAAACGAGCGCGGCGAGCAGCAGCCCCGCGGCGACCATCGCCACGCCGAGCTCGATGACCAGGCGCGGGCCGAAGCGGTCCATGAGCTTGCCGAGCAGCGGGCTGAGCAAGGCCGAGACCAGGAAGCCGAAGGTGAAGGCGCCGGCGGTGGTGGCGCGCTGCCAGCCGAGCTCCTCCACGATCGGCGGGAAAAGCAGCGAGAACGCGGTGCGCGCGTTGACGCCGAGGGCCATCGTGACGAATGCGATCGCCACGATCACCCAGCCGTAGAAGAAGGGCAGGCGCATCGGAGCGCATTGTCGCGCACGATCAGGTTGACCCGCCGGGCGCCCGCGGCGTAAGTTTGCGCGGGTCAGCCGAAGGAACCCCCATGCTCAAAGGAAAAACCGCCCTGGTCACAGGCTCGACGTCGGGCATCGGCCTCGCCATCGCCACGCGCCTCGCCGCCGAGGGCGCGAACGTGGTGCTGAACGGCTTCGGCGAGCGCGCCGACATCGAACGCATTTCCAATGAATTGAAGACGAAGAACCGGGCGAGCGTGCTCTACGACGCCGCCGACATGACCCGGCCCGCCGAGATCGCGGCGATGGTGCAGAAGGCGATCGCGCAGTTCGGCGCGGTGGACGTGCTGGTGAACAACGCCGGCATCCAGCACGTGGCGCCGGTGGAGGAGTTTCCGCCGGAGAAGTGGGACGCGATCCTCGCGATCAACCTGTCGTCGTCCTTCCACACGGTGCGCGCGGCGCTGCCCGCGATGAAGGCGCGCCGCTGGGGGCGCATCGTGAACATCGCCTCGGCGCACGCGCTGGTGGCGAGCCCGTTCAAGTCGGCCTACGTCTCGGCCAAGCACGGCATCGCCGGGTTCACCAAGACCGTGGCGCTCGAGGTGGCCGAGCAGGGCATCACGGTCAATGCCGTATGCCCCGGCTACGTGCTCACGCCGCTCGTGGAGAAGCAGATCCCCGACACCGCGAGAGCGCGCGGCATCACCGAGGAGGCGGTGAAGCGCGACGTGCTGCTCGCCGCGCAGCCGACCAAGAAGTTCGTCGCGGTCGAGGAGATCGCGGGCCTGGTCGCCTTCCTGTGCTCGAAGGAGGCGGCGTCGATCACCGGCGCGCTGCTGCCGATCGACGGCGGCTGGACCTCGCAGTAGATGGCGCGGCTGCCCGGGCAGGTGGTGCTGGTGCTGCAGGGCGGCGGCGCCCTCGGCGCCTACCAGGTGGGCGTGTACGAGGCGCTGCACGAGGCGGGCATCGAGCCCGACTGGGTGATCGGCACCTCCA